>JBEIKR010000025.1:0-25590 GCA_040379705.1 Crocinitomicaceae bacterium | reverse complement strand
GCGTTTAAGGCAACACAGCTACAGTCGGAAATTGAAATTTTGAACGGAAAAGCCAATGCTGGACTTCCAAAGACAACAGCCAATTTCATGTATGGTCAGTACAACAGCTTTTACAATAAGGACAATAACTTCACTGTAGGACAAACCATTCCGTTTCCGTCGGCACTAATAAAAGAACGGCAGCTGGGAGAAATAAATGGTTTAAAAGCTGAGGTGGCAAGTTTTGCTTCGTGGAAGGAATTAAAGCTTAATATTCAAGAATGCTATTCCGATATCTGTTACTTGAATCAAAAGCGATTATTGTTACGAGAGCAGGACTCACTCATCAATGCCCTCGAGGATCGATATTTGACAAAAGCGGAATTAAAGGCTGCGACGAAATTGGATCTTGCATTGGTGCAATCAAAAAAGAAGGAACTGGAAAATATGCTTTTGCGCAATGCACAGGAAATCAGAACGGCTGAAAATCGCTTGGAGCTGCTCATTGGGTCAGATCATCCGGTGACAGCTGCGACGGACAATGTGATTGTTCAGCTGCCTGCAATTTCAGATACAACGCAAATGGATTTACACCCAAGTGTACTTCACCACAAAGTATTGGGTGAATCCATTCAAACAGAACGTTCCGTTGCCGTGGCCAGAGCATTGCCAGACATCACTTTAGGATATGTGAGCCAGACGCTTGTCGGATCGCACTCTGTAATGGGTGTGGATAAAAGCTTTGGCCCTTCTAGTCGCTTCAGTGCAGGACAAATCGGGTTGGAGTTCCCACTCTTTTTTGGAAGAGTAAAAAATCAGGTGAAATCTTTGGAAGTACGTGCAGAACAAAACTCCCTAGAGGGCAATTATGCTTATAATGAACTCATCACTGCCTATAATCAAGAGATGGCGAATTATACGAATTACCTCCAGTCAAAGGATCTTTATATTGAAAACTTGTTGCCTCAAATTGAAATCATGCAAGACCAATCGCATGAATTGCTTCAAACAGGTGAGGTGTCAATGATTGAATTCCTGCAGACACGACAAACAATCACTGAAATAGAATTGAATTATACTGAACTCAACTGGCAAATCAACCGATCGATTTTTCGCTTGAATTGGTTCACAGAAACATTAACACGATAAGAAATGAGAAAGGCAATAATATTGAGTATCATCCTTGTTGGCATGCTCACAGGATGCGCTTCAGAAGAAAAAAAAGAGGTGACAGCTCCACAGGAAATGAAAACCTTGGTTTCGCTGAATAAAGACCAAATGAAAAATGCGGGGGTTAAATTGGGGAAGCCAACCTTTGAATCTATTGGGATGACCATCTATGCAAATGGAACAATGGAGGTTCCACCTCAGAATAAAACGGTTATTTCCGTACAGTTTGGTGGCTTCGTAAAATCATTGGATGTTTTGGATGGAATGACAGTGCGCAAAGGTCAACGTCTATTAACGATCGAACATCCGGACCTGATCCAATTGCAGCAAGATTATCTTGAAGTGATTGGACAAATGGAATACCTTAAATCTGAAATGGAGCGTCAAAAGACATTGTACGATAAAGATGCGGGGAGTGCGAAGGCCTATCAACAAGCCAAAGCAGAATACCAGATGGCAGCGGCGCGGAAAAGTGGACTCAGTACGAAGCTCGACATGGCTGGAGTCAATATGGGAAGTCTGAACAATGGGACCATTCAACGTTCGATTTCTGTGGTATCCCCTTTTGATGGCGTGGTAACCAAAATGGCCGTGAATGTCGGTGCCTTTGCCGAACCAACCGAACATTTGTTGGAAATCATTGATTTGAAACACTCTCATGCTGAAGTGATTGTATTCGAGAAGGATGTACGCTTTTTATCGATTGGCCAAAAAGTATCCTTGAGAATCACGGGAAAGGAGGATTTAATTGAGGCCGAAGTATTCTTAATCGGAAAGGAAATCGGACGTGACCGAACAGTAAAAGTTCATTGTCATTTGAATGAAGAGAACAAAGACATAGCGCCAGGATCTTACTTTAAAGCAACGATTCACGCAGGTGAAAGTAAATTGCATTGCGTTCCAAGTGAAGCGATTGTTGAGCTAGATGGAGAGCCTGTTATCTTTCAATTGGTAAAAACATCAGGGAATAAAACCTTTTTTCAACCAATACCGGTGCGCATATTAATTACTGAAAAAGAACTCACTGCTTTTGAGTTCATCCAAAAAGGCGTAACTTTCGATAAGACTTATGTATTGAGTGGGGCATACGACATCATGTCATCGATCATGGTCAGTGGCGAAGAAGAATAATCAGAAAAAAAAAATAATATGAATAAGATTCTCCTAATCAGTTTTACAGTCGTTTCTTCCATTTTACTTTTCTCGAATTGTGAAAAAGAAGGAAAATGTGGTGAGGTAAACATCGCGCAAGCAGGTGGTAGCAAAAGCCATAATTTCGGAATGAATTGCATGAGTTGTCACAAAGATGGGGGTGAAGGCGAAGGATGCTTCAGCGCAGCAGGGAGTGTTTCGAATGCCGCACTTACCGCACATGTAACGGGTGGAACGGTGAAATTCTATTCCCAACCAAATGGTGGTGGCCAATTGATGTACACCGTGCAAATTGATTCAAAAGGAAACTTCTATACGACTGAATCAATGAACTTAACAGGGCTTTACCCCATGATAGTTAGTACGACTGGTGCAACAGCATCAATGTCAACAGGTCTAACAACGGGGCAATGTAACTCTTGCCACGGTTCATCAACAAGTGGTTTGTACGCAAACTAATATGGCAATGGACATTAGCCATATTCAAACCGAAATTGATGCGTGGTTTCTCTATTCGAAACTAGCTGAGAAGGAGGAAGATCCCATTGTAGCAGATATTTTCCTGCAAATGAGTGAGATTGAATTTTCTCATGCTCAGGCTTTTGCTCAAAAAATGAATGTATCTATCGATCATGTATCGAAACCTTCTTGGCGGGCAAAAACAATTCTATCCATTGGGAAGGTTTTCGGGTATGAATACATCCTTGGAACATTACTCGATACGGAAAAAGGGTTGGCTAATGCAGTCATACGTCAGAAAAAATCGATGCGCATTCCCACAAGTGGCGCGGAGGATTCCCACGTGAAGATTCTTCGCAATATCCTCGACAATGATAAAAAGGTCTCTGCTTCTCAACTATCGCGCTTTGAAAAACGTCACCACTCAGTAGGAGGGAATGCCATACGCGCAGCGGTTCTAGGAGGGAATGATGGTCTTGTTTCGAATTTTAGCCTGGTGATGGGTGTTGCCGGTGCTTCGGCGAATCAAACAGGTGTAATGCTCGCTGGCTCAGCTGGATTGCTCGCAGGTGCTTTGTCCATGGCTTTAGGTGAATGGATTTCTGTGAAAAGTTCCCAAGAATTGTATGAAAACCAAATGCAGTTGGAAATGGAGGAGTTGGAAACGAATCCTGAAGGAGAACGCAAGGAGTTGAAGCTTATTTACATGGCGAAAGGGATTCCAGAAAATCAGGCTGAGAAAATTGTCGATGACTTGTTGAAAGACACCAAAGCAGCTCACCAAGTTTTGGTGAAGGAGGAGTTGGGAATCAATGCCGAAGAATTGAAGGGTTCAGCCATGGAGGCGGCACTATCATCTTTCTTTTTATTTGGCATCGGAGCAGTTATTCCTCTCATACCTTTCATGTTCACTTCAGGGATGAAGGCGATCATTCTAAGCACAGCATTTAGTGCCGTTGGACTTTTCCTTATTGGTGCAGCAATCACCCTATTTACAGGAAGAAATGTGTGGTTCTCAGGATTTCGTCAAGTGATTTTTGGCTTGTGCGCAGCGGCAATTACTTACGGAATTGGTATGCTCATCGGCGTGTCGATTGCGGGATAATAGGACCCTAAAAAATAAATGTTCCTTCCAGAATGGTCTCGTTCCCGCACCAGTCGCTCACACGCAAGCGATAGGGAAGGTTACCCACAAGTGTTCTTGACCTTTCAAATTCTAGGATGTCATTTTTTGAGTCATAATATACCGGCATCCATTTCCCATTGACCTGCAATTCATAATATCGAATGGTCGTCTCGGCATCCTTGATTTTCCAGGTTAACTTTTTTCGAGTGGTGGATTGACCTGAAACAAAATTGAGCGCTTGAACAATAGGTGCTTGGACATCTATTTTTAGGTTAAACACACCGCTGTATTGTGTACTCGCCTGCAGTTCCTTCACCACTGTGTATGTTTTAAGGAAACGTTTTTTACCATCTATCATGGTTACGTCGATGTAATATTTCGAATGTTCTGAATGCCACGATGGAAGTGGAAAAAAAATATCAATTGCTCGGTTTAGAAGAGGATTGCCGATGGAGTTTATGTCCGAATTGACTGTTGGTTGGTACAAGGGTTCAATCAAACTGTTTTTTGAAATTGCTATTCGACAGTTTTTCTGTTGAAGAATGCGTTCCTCGTTCGGGAAAATGAAATTTTCAGAGAATTGATTTTTAGCGCTCGGACGTCCCGACTGAACAATGAGCGTGACATTCACTACCGTGTTATTCCCCTTTGCATCTCCAACATCGATTCGAATTGGGTATGAATTGTCAGGACTGATTTTTAAAATACCCTTGCCCTGTGAAGGATATATTGTCAATGGATCAGTGGCAGAATGAAAGCACTTGTGATACCTGTGGCTATGCTGTGTATATTCCTCGTAATCACAGTGCGCATTGACCATGCGCGTTGCGTCAAATGAAATGCGGTCGAGTTGAAAACCAGCGACAACCTCCTTTGAGCAACTGACCTGCAAATAGTGGATTCCCAGTGAATGGGATGAGCGCTCACAAAAATCCGTCGCTTCGATTGCAAAACCAATACCTCCTCTATCGCTGCAATAGTCCGCTGGAATTACGATGCTATCTATGTCCTTGCTTCGAATGGTCATTTCTTTTTGGGAAATGGCAAATCCATCCTCAGTCAATGCATAGATTTTTAAGGATTGAATTTTAGGTGACTGGTAGTCGGCAATGTTGAACCCATGTGTCAAAGGATTCAATGCGTCTTGACTTTCTGTGTCGCGCAATTCAAAGTGTAAATGGGGACCAGAGGAGTTTCCGGTATTGCCTGAAAAAGCAATGGCTTCTCCCTTTAAAATCGGGATTTCGTTGGGCGTAAGTCGAATGTCTACTTCATTAAGTTCAAGTCGGTATTGAACTGCCATCACGAGACTATCAATCTGTTGATTAAAGTCCGAACAATGCGCATAGACGCTTGTGATTCCATTTGGATGGTTGATGTATAGCACCTTACCATACCCCTGTGGAGAGATAACAATTCGAGCGAGGTATCCCCGTTCAACAGCACGAATTTTTAATCCTTCTCTGCCAGAAGTCCGAAAATCAAGTCCCATGTGGAAGTGATTGGGTCTAATTTCTCCAAATCCTGCCGTCAGTTCCGTAGGTATGTCCAAAGGAGAACGAAATCCAAATTCAGATTCCAGTTGCGCAAATACATCGAAAGCGCTTGTGAAAATTAGAAGAATGATAAATCGTTGAATCCACATATGCCCAAAGTTACACTTAAGAAAAAAAATAGAGCACTGTAGATGAAAAATGTTGTAAGTGTGGGTGGATGTGTTAACTTTGCCTAAAGTCGATTCAAATGACAGAACGCATCCAACATATCATGAATGAAATTCGAGCGAAAGCGCTTGAAATTCACAATGAGTTGGTGCATGAACGGAATAAAAATCAAGCACTTCAAGCACAAATTCAGGAGAATGAAGAGCGCTTGCAGGCTGCGAAACAGTTGGAAAATCAGCATCTCGCAGCAATTGATCAATTAACGTTGGATTTGGAAGTGGCGAAGAATCAGGTTGTCGAAGTTTCTGTTCCTCAGAATGGAAGAAATGAGGAGCAGATCGATGAATTGGTGAAAGAGATTGAATACTGCATTGGTCAGTTAAAGAAATAACGAATGGGAAAGTTGTCCTTGAAAGTGATGGTTGCCGGACGTTCTTATCCACTTACAGTGAATGAGGGCGAAGAAGCACGTGTCATGAAAGCAGCAGAAGACATCAATAAGTCGATAAAAATGCTTCAGGACAGTTACGCGGTGAAAGACATGCAAGATTTACTTGCCATGACTGCGTTACAATTATCTACGCGCTCAGCTGCGTCAACCCCAACAAAAGCAGAACCTGATTATTCTGCTTTTGAACAGCAACTTGGAAATTTATCTAAGGAGCTTGATTCGTTGAAGTAATTCATCTTTTTTACCCGTTTTACTTTGTGCATTCTGGAAATGTATAATGATTTAATTTATTTAAAATGGGAATGTTAATAGGAGTTTTGATTGGATTGGCAGGCGGTGGCGCAGGAATTTTTGTGCTACAAAATGTCATCCTTAAAAATAAACGCGATGCCCTTATCCGCGAGGCGGAATCTGAAGGTGAAAACATCAAAAAGGAGAAAATCCTTCAAGCAAAAGAAAAGTTCATGAAACTGAAAGAGGAGCATGAACAAAACATGAAGGAGCGCGAACGCCGCACTCAATCTGCGGAAGATCGAGCGAAAGCACGTGAGAAAACACTTTCTCAAAAGATTGAAGAGGTAGGTCGCAAAGAGAGTGACCTGGAGAAAAATCAGCAAGAACTTGAGGCAAAAACGCAAGCTTTCGAATTGAAACACCAAGAATTGGAGAAAATCCAGGAAAAACGTGTAGCCGAATTGTCGCGAATTAGCGGATTATCTCCTGAAGATGCGAAAAATAGTTTGATGGAAGCGTTGAAAGATGAGGCACGAACAGGCGCGATGACGTACATCAAAGAAATTACAGAAGAAGCGAAGTTGAATGCCAATCGCGAGGCGAAGAAAATTGTCATCCAATCGATTCAACGTGTAGCCACAGAGCAAGCTGTTGAAAATGCAGTTTCTGTCTTTAACATTGATTCTGATGAGGTGAAAGGTCGCATCATTGGTCGTGAAGGACGGAACATTCGCGCTCTAGAAGCAGCAACAGGAGTAGAAATCATTGTTGATGATACCCCAGAAGCAATCATCCTTTCTTGTTTTGACCCTGTACGTAGAGAAATCGCTCGTTTAGCATTGCACCAATTGGTATCTGACGGGCGTATTCACCCGGCACGTATTGAAGAGGTTGTGGCGAAAACGCGCAAGCAATTGGAAGAAGAAATAGCTGAGACTGGACGTCGTACATGTATGGATCTTGGTATCCATGGCTTACACCCTGAATTGACGCGAATGGTAGGACGTATGAAATACCGTTCTTCTTATGGCCAGAACTTACTTCAGCACTCCCGTGAAGTAGCGAACTTGTGTGCCATTATGGCGGCTGAACTCGGATTGAATGTGAAGTTGGCGAAACGCGCAGGTTTACTCCATGATATCGGTAAAGTGCCTGATGAAGAACCAGAATTGCCACACGCAATCTTGGGGATGAAACTCGCTGAGAAATACGGTGAAAAACCAGACGTTTGTAACGCAATTGGTGCGCACCACGACGAAATTGAAATGACAACATTGATTTCTCCGATTGTTCAAGTATGTGATGCCGTGTCAGGTGCTCGTCCTGGCGCACGCCGTGAAATCGTTGAAGCGTATATCAAACGTATTAAAGAATTGGAATCATTGGCATTGTCTTATGACGGTGTGTCAAGTGCCTATGCGATTCAAGCAGGACGTGAGTTGCGCGTTCTTGTAGAAAGCGAAAAGGTAACGGACATGAAAGCAGATGAATTATCATTTGCCATCTCTCAGCGAATCCAAACTGAAATGACCTATCCAGGTCAGGTGAAGGTGACGGTGATCCGTGAAAAACGTTCAGTGAATTACGCGAAATAATACCTCCCGTTGGCTGTAATGTTAAAGGATAAACACATACTTGTCACTGGCGGAGCAGGATTCATTGGATCCAATCTCGTACAAGAACTTCTTGCGCAGGGTGCGCGGGTGAGGGTAATGGATAATTTCGCTACAGGTAGGCGTGAGAACTTGACTGAATTTTTGTCTAATCCAAGATTCGAACTTTTTGAAGCAGATATTCAAATCGTTGAAGATTGTCAGAAAGCAGTGAAAGGTATCGATGCCATTTCGCATCAGGCAGCCTTGGGTTCTGTACCTCGATCCATCGCCTTTCCCCACAACACACATTCAACGAACGCAACAGGTTTCTTAAATATGTTGCACGCAGCAAAGGAAGAAGGAATCAAACGATTCGTGTATGCGAGCTCATCTTCGGTGTATGGTGATTTAGCCGTTTCTCCAAAAGTGGAAGGTGTAGAAGGAAATCCTCTTTCGCCTTATGCGGTGACGAAAATGTTGAATGAGCAATATTCAGGAGTTTATGCGCGCTTGTTTGGGATGGAAACAGTTGGATTGCGTTATTTCAACGTGTTTGGACCGAAACAAGATCCGAATGGCGTATATGCAGCGGCAATTCCAAAATTCTTGGATAAATTACTGAAGAACGAAGCCGTAACTATCAACGGCGATGGTTCTCAAACACGTGATTTTACCTATGTGAAAAATGCGGTGCGTGCGAATGTACTAGCCTTGACAACGGAACGTGAATTTTCCGGTGCTGCGGTGTACAATGTGGCGTGCGGCGAGTCATTTACATTGCTTGAGGTAGTTGCTGCCCTTCGTGAAGGGTTGGCACAACGTGGGATTCATTCAAGGGCTGAAGTGGTGCACGGACCTGAACGACCTGGTGATATCATGCACTCATTGGCCAAGATTGATCGCATTACTTCAGAATTAAACTATTCGCCTTTGTATACCTTCCCTGAAGGAATTGTCGAATACGTGTCAAACTATCCTGTAGAGATTCACTGACATTGATCGTAGAGCGACAAGAAGATTTTTCGATTCGCGTCCTTACTTCCTCTTTCTGCAATGATGTGTGCATTTCGCTGAGCCACTTCTTTTGGATTCAATGTCAATGCACGCTCCAAGGCTTCTTCCACATTTCTGTTGTGCAGAATAATTCCATTTTCACCATCAACAATCCATTCACGGTTGGCTGGAAGATCTGCAACGACTGGAATCGCACCATACGCCATGGCCTCTAACAAACTAATGGCCGTTCCATCACTATTGGGTATGGAGATGTAAATTGCTGATTTCAGGTAGTGCGACCTGTTCACATCAGCAGTGACGAACCCGATGAATGACACTTGATTTTCTGGAATCTCTTCCTTCGCTTGTGCTTTCAAAGCCTCTGTGTTGTTGCCATTTGCGCCAACGATTAAGCGCCAGTCGGAACGCTGGGCTAAGAATTTCGCACTACCAGAAATGATCTGATCGATATTGTATAAATCCTGATGTAGTCGGTTCGAATAGATGATCTTTTCTTTTTGGTGTTCAGTCGTCATCGAAGAAATATCAATTCCAAAGTTGGCAATGGTCACCTCTTTCTTTCCAATTAAACCATGAATCGCCTCTGCCATGTAGTTGGCATCAGCAGTGATGAAATTCGAATCCCGCAATGATTTGTTCACGATATAGCGGTAAAGAAAGCCCCGATGTGGCAAAAGTAGTACATCACTTCCCCACGTTGTGAGCACCATCGGTATTCTTCGCTTATTCGCTATGGCAGCCATATATCCGTAAGCATTGGCTTGGTGTACATGGATGATGTCAGGTTTGAAATCACGGATTACCTTCTTGATCGCTTGAATACTTTTGAACACGCCAAAGGGATTTTTCATCTCAAAAGAGACCTTAGCGTGCTGACAATAATCAATGTTTTCGTTGGTAATTACCATCACCTCAGAGAAATAATCGCACACTAAGTGGTAATAGTTCTGAACGTGAACACTTGCGCTACCAATGAGCAATAATTTTTTCTTTGGGCTATTCGGCATGAGAATGACGTGTTGAAAGTTGAGCATAAACTGCACCGATAACTGCAGCAAATAGAACCATAATTGTCCGGTCAATAAATGGATTGTTTGTCAATGCTGCCACCAACATCAAGACAATGCACAAGAGAGCAGGGTAGGTTTGCTCGATTTTCTTTTCTTGAAAAAATGCTTTAATCGGCAGAAAATAAATGAGTAAGTATCCGATTAGACCGATCAGTCCATAGCGCCAAGCCATCAAAATGTATTCGTTTTCAGAATAAATTTTTTGCGCGTAGAAATAGGATTTGTTTCCACCATATCCAAAGATTGGCCGTTGTAGAATCATATCACCCAATAGTTTCCATGCTTCCAGACGTCCACGTGCAGAACCCGTTTGGAGTACTTGCCCATTGAAGAGCTTATTGCTGTAGGCCGAATATTGAAAAAAGTTCGTCGCCATTGCCCAAGAAAGGAGATAAATGACACTTATCCCAAGCAAGAGAGCTCCCCATTTACGAAGCGTGAAGGACTGTTTCATCAATATCCCTGCAACGACTAAGATGGTACCCAAACCAAAAATCGCAGTGCGCGATTGACATAGAAATACCATGAGTACAGCAATGAAAAACCACCATAGTGTGTTCTTTCGTTGGTTCGTTGGAAGAAATGCAATGCTAAAGAATGAGAAAATCAACGCATTGATGTTTGGGTTTCCTGCGAGTCCAACCATACGCTTCACAGCGGGCTCTTTCATTGAATTGAGTCCAAAGTACTCGATGTGCAGGCCACCATTGTAGTAGCTTGCAATGATCTCATTAAAACCAAAAAGATTGAAGAAATGAACCAAGTTGAATCCAACCAAGGCAATGAACATCGGCTTGAGCCAAGTTCGACAAAAAGCAGCTGTTGGCACCAACGTGAAAAATGCCACAATCAGGGAGAATTTAATGAGTTTAAACACCTCGAATAAATCTTGAAAAACGAAAATTCGGCCATTGATCCCCATAGAAACAAGCATCAAAAGGGCGAATACAGCAATGCCAATGAAGAACATTTTGCCTTGCACATGTTTGCGTTCTATGAACACGTAAACAGCAAGGATGGGTAGTAAAAAGTCAATGAGCTGAATGGCAGGCCATGATGATTTTAGATGAAAGTCGGGTAAAAATAGCACCGAACAAACAATGATTCCACCGAACAAGATCTTTATTCGATCAGTCATTGCTCCATTCATCGTAGTATTGTTTCAATTCAGGATGCTGCGCGATTACGGCTTGATCACGTTCACGGGTATCGCCAATCACTACTGCAGGATTTCCCGCAATGATCGCGAAATCTGGAAATTCACCATGCACATAGCTATATGCCGCAACGATGCTACCTTTTCCAATTTTTGTATTGGGCATGATCGTGGAATGTGGTCCAACAAATGTGTATTTCCCAATGTGAACGCTTCCTGTGATGTAGCCAATCATTTCTTTGCCAGCATACGCTTTTCCGTACAAGCGGATTGATTGATGGCTTGAGTGTGATGTAATGCTTATGAAACTGGTAATTTGACAGCCTTCTTCGATACGAATACCATGGCTCGCTTCGATGAAGTTGTGGTGTCCGATGTAAACATTTTCAGCAAGGTCTAGTCCTTGAATCTGATCAATGAAGGTTGAGTTTGAAACTCGTGTGCGCAAAATTGGTTTTCCATCACGACCGAAGAACGGACTAATCATGCGTGGGGAATAGCGACTAATCCAGCGATTTCGAAGTTTTCTGAGTAGATTACGTATCACGTTTATTGTTCAGTTTCAGTGGTTGTCACATGTGCAGCGTCCGCTTCTTTTGCCAAGGAAAACACCCATTTGTACAACCAAATGTAAAAGATAATTTCCAATATCGATAGCAACATAAATCCATACTCCAATTTATGGAAGAAAAATCCACCGATAAAGATGCTTCCCAGAATGATCGAGTTGCCCACCAAAGCCACACCGAACAGTTCTTTTTGTTTGCCAACCACCACAGTAATTTGCACCACTGGACTTACGACAAAATTCAAAAACAACCATGGCGTGAGTATTCGCGCAAATTCTCCTGAAATGCGGTATTCATCCCCCAGAATAATTCCGAAAAGATCCGGCCCAAAGAAGACAATCGGCAGAAAAATGGGCAAAGCCAAGAAGGAAAGTCTGCGCACCGTGGCATGCATCAAGGGCACCATTTTTTCCTTGTTGGCATACAATTCCGCTGCACGCTGAATGAACACTTGACCAAAGGCACTCCCAATCATGGTCAAAGGCAAGGTCAATACCCGAATCGTCATGCTGTACAATCCGAGAACTACCTCAGAAAACATGTATGAAACCACGAAGGTAACTCCTGAGTTTTTGATCTCATCCACAAGGGCATGAACGGCATTAATCTTCGGAAATTTATCGTGTTCCTTCGCCAATCGACGCATCGATGCACCATTCACCTCCTTCAATAAAGCACGGTCCTTAGCAATGAAATTCCGCACAAATTGAATCGTTCCAAAGGCATAGCCCAAAATTGATCCAATGACTAAACTATTCATTCCCCATGTGCGCACGCCATGCAACATCCCGCTTTTCGATGAAAACAAAGCCTTGAAGAATCCCTTTGAATGTCCCGCCTCCCAGTATCCACCAGCATACATTCCTCCGAAAAGATTGAGTCCTGCGCGCGTGGTTGCCTGAGTAACCGAGGAGACTGAAGTTGCTCTGAATCGTTTCTTTCGATTGCTCCAAAAGGTAAGGGTGCGGTAGGCCGCGCCAAAAAAGATGGTCAGTGGGATGTAGATCATCACATCCGCCAATTCGGGTGTATTAAAAAGGTCTGCCACAGGAAATACCAACACCACAATCATCAGTAGAAGGGATAAGCCAGTGAGGATGAAAAAGCTTAACGCCAGAATATTTACTGCATCCCTGTCTTCTTTTGGAAGAAGAATAGCAGTTTCATATCGACCAGCGGCAATAACCATAAAGAAAGTAGCGATGGAACTATAGAGTGCAAACACCCCAAATTCTTCCACGGAAAATAAACGACTTAGAATTGGTGTAATCAACAACGGAATCAACTGCGCAATCATGTTGCCCGTGAGCATGGTGATCACATTTTTTGAAAATTCTGATGTCGGAAGGTATTTTCTCATAGTCAATGGTCCACCGTCGAAACCTTTGCAAAGGTAATGCTTCGTAGCTTAAAAACTCGATGATAGACGTTTTGAACGAAGGAACGAGAATTTCGTCGATTTAGTTTAACTTCGCTTAGGATTTTAAATCCGTTCAATGAGATCAACATCCAAGGTTAAAATAGCGCATCTAAGCAGTGCACATCCTGATTTGGATGTACGCATTTTTTATAAAGAATGTGTTTCATTGGCAAATTCTTTGGATGTTGCAAACACCACCCTAGAGGTGCATCTAGTTCTCTCTGGTGTTGAGGAGCGCAAAGAACAAAATGTGACAATCCATTCTGTCGAGAAGGAAACATCGCGCATCAAACGGATGTGGAATACGGTGAATCGGGTGTATGAGAAGGCAATGGAATTAGATGCTGACATCTATCATCTGCATGATCCCGAACTATTGCGAATTGCTTTGAAATTAAAGCGCAAAGGAAAAATTGTCATTTACGATGCCCATGAAGATTTACCTAGACAACTGCAGGGTAAGGCTTACTTGAAATTTAAAAATACCATCAGTGGATTTTTTGAGTGGTACGAAAATCGAGTTGTTAGGAAGCTGGATGGAGTAGTTACAGCAACACCGTTTATACGTGATCGATTCTTGAAAGTCAATAAGAATACCATTGACATCAATAATTTTCCGCTAGCTTCTGAAATAGATTTTAGTGAAGATGTTGAGGCTGAAAAAGAAAATAAAGTGTGTTTCATCGGAGGAATATCGAAGATTCGAGGCATTTCTTATTTGGTAGATGCATTTGAAAATTTGGATGTTGAATTGGATTTGGCGGGAGGAATTGCTGAGGATTTCAAAGTTGAGTTGCAAAAGTCTAAAGGGTGGAAGAACGTAAACGACCTTGGTTTCATTAACCGTCAGGAATCATTGAGAATAAAAAATGAGTCATTCGCGGGAATCGTTACCTTTCTCGGGTTACCAAACCATGTCAATGCGCAGCCCAATAAAATTTTTGAATACATGGCTTCTGGCTTGCCTGTGATTGGTTCGAATTTCCCACTTTGGAAAGAAATTATTGAAAAAAATAAGTGTGGAATTTGTGTTGATCCTGAATCCCCAGTAGAAATTGCGCAGGCCATAAAATACCTTGAAGATCACCCCGATGTTGCCAAAGAAATGGGTGCGAACGGAAAGAGAATTGTTCGGCAGAAATACAATTGGGCCGCTGAAGAAATCAAGCTGATCAACTTTTATCAACGTATCATTTTGAAGCAATGATAGGATTGGGCTACAAGGACATATACCGTATCTACTTAGGTGTTTTTTCATTCCTATTTTTTTGTCTCCCTCAATTGACATCTATCGGTGCTATTCTGTTTGTCCCGCTGGTGGCCGTTGGTGTTTACCGAAAGGAATTGCGGTTTCATTTTCAATGGCCAGCGCTACTTTTGTTGACCCTGTATCTCATTTATCTCCTAGGGATTTTATTTACGGACAACATGTATCTCGCTTCGCGTTATGCTGAAAACAAGCTGTCCTTTGCACTTTTTCCACTATTGTTTTCGTTTCGTCCTAATTTTACCCTGCGTTATGGTTCACTTCTCATCGGAAGTGCACTCGGAATCTTGGCGGCGTCGATCCTTGGGATAATCAGTGCATATGGATGCCACTCCGCTGGTGGGGATTTGCGCACATGCTTTACAACAGTATATATTTCAACGCTCCATCATCCTACGTATTTCGCCACATTCATTGTCTTGGTTGTTGTAGGGCTGTGGTGGGCTTATGGTCGCAAGGAGCCTCTATTTAAACGTTCATGGATTATTCCATTTTCTCTTTTTGCGCTGGTGATGTTTACCTTGTGCTTGTCCCTTTCGGCCTTTCTTTTTCTCGCAGTAGTTTGTGCGGCATTCGTGTTGCGTTGGATTCGAAACACCTACGGGAAAAATGTGTTTCGTGCCCTATTGATCGCTTCACCCATTGCCATTGCGCTTTCTCTATCCTTAATGCCAGGATTGCGGGATGACGTTGCTGTAACTTATACATCCGTTCAAAAGTACTTTCAAAATCCAAAGGAATTTGTTTCTGCAAAAACGGGATATAAAACGGGTAATGAAGTGCGACTGGTCATGTGGACGGTCACTATGGAAGAAATCGCTTTACATCCACTAGGAGTAGGAACTGGAAATGTGGATGCGCATCTCAGTGGCCGATTGAAAAAATACGGTCAATTGGATTTGGCAAAAAAGGACGAACATGGTGCGATTCAGTACAACCCGCACAACCAATTTTTACAAACAGGACTTGAAATTGGCGTCCTTGGATTGTTGGTTTTGCTGCTTATAGTTGGAATAACTTGGCGTATTGCACGACAGCATAAAAACTACTTATTAATGGCAGTTGTTGCGAGTCTAGTGTTGAATAGCCTCTTTGAATCCATGCTGCAGCGTCAGAGTGGAATCGTTTTTTATAGTTTTTGGATTTGCGTGCTCGTGATGATGTCCACACCATACCTCAAGGAAAAAGTCAGCGAAGAATGAAAATCAGTGTCGTCATACCATGCAGAAATGAGCAGAAGTACATTCAGGAATGTGTGGAAGCTATCTATGCATCTGTCTTGCCTGAGGGCATTGACATGCGTGTCTTTGTGGTGGATGGCATGAGTGACGATGGAACACGGGAGCTTGTCGCCGAGCTGATGTCCATTTATTCTAGCTTGGAACTTGTCGATAATCTAAAGCAACTTACCCCTTATGCCTTTAACTTAGGTATTCATGCTGGAGGGAAGGTAGATTATGTTCAAATTGTTGGGGCACGTCATATCTTAAGTATTGATTACATCTCGACATGCATTCAACGTCTTCAAGATACCTCAACATGGTGTGTTGGTGGACGAATTGTCAATGAATATGTCAATGAAACAGGACGTATCATTTCGAAAGCGATGTCGTCTTCCTTCGGCATGGGCATCGGGAACTTTAGAACACTCGAAGCTTCTGGGTTCACGGATACGGTGACCAGTCCGATGTATCCTTATCATGTCTTTGAACAGATTGGCTTTTTTGATGAAGAACTGATCCGTAATCAAGACGATGATTTCAATTTTCGTGTGACAAAAGCAGGAGGGAAGATTTGGTACGAACATGCCATCTCATTGAAGTATTATGTCCGTGCGAATTACAAGGGTCTCTGGAGGCAATTTTACCAATACGGCTATTGGAAAGTTTTCGTGAACCGAAAACATGGCGCTGTGACCACACTTCGTCAACTCGTTCCACCTTTGTTTGTGTGTTATTTGATCTTGGCTTTAGCATCACTTTGCTTTAATGGGTGGTTCAAAGTCGTGGCTTTTGTGCCAGCAGTACTTTATACCATACTCGCTTCGTTGCTTGCCTTTCAGTTGAGTGATCGCTCCAAAGATATTTTTGGCATCATGCGCACCTTTCCCATTTTACATATCAGCTATGGCTTAGGCTACCTCGCGGGAATCTTCCGTTTTTTGATCCTACAAAAAAAACCAACGGATAAACAAAAGCGCCTTTCTCGATAATCCGTAATTTCAACCAAAATTTGATTTTCATTACATGATTCCTTTTTCACCCCCACGTATCGACCAAAAAGTAATTGATGAGGTAAGTGCAGCTTTGCAAAGTGGCTGGATTACAACCGGACCTAGGACCAAATTGTTCGAGAAACGCATTACAGAATATTGTGGATGTCAAACGACCGTTGCGGTGAGTTCTTGGACCATGGGCATGCAGGTGTTCTTGCATTGGTGGGGAATAGGACCTGGTGATGAGGTGATCTTGCCTGCCTATACCTATTGCGCAAGTGCCAATGTGATTGTTCACTCGGGCGCAACACCTGTGATGGTGGATATTGACGAAAAGGATTTCAACATCTCACTTGCCGCCATCGAAAAGGCCATTACACCGCGAACGAAAGCCATCATCGGTGTTGATCTCGCTGGTTTTCCCTGCGATTTCGATCAAATCAATGCCTTGGTTAACCGTGAAGATGTTCGTGCTCACTTTCAAGCTTCATCTGCACATCAAGAGAAATTGGGTAGAATCGTAGTAATTGATGACGCCGCACATAGCTTTGGCGCCACATTAAATGGCGTTCATACGGGTGCTTTGTGTGACATTACCGCATTTTCCTTTCATGCTGTGAAGAATTTGACGACGGCAGAAGGTGGTGCTTTGTGTTTTCACTTGCCTGAACAGTTCAATCACGAAGAAATTTATAAAGAATTCTGCACCTTGATATTACACGGTCAGAATAAAGATGCCTTGGCAAAATCACAAAAGGGCAATTGGCGTTACGATGTCGAAGAACCAGGATTTAAGTGTAACATGACGGATCTTCAAGCGGCGATTGGATTGGTGGAATTGGATCGCTATCAAGAAAATCTTGACCGTCGCAAGGAGATTTTTACAGCGTACGATCACGCATTTGCATCTGAAACATGGGCGCTAACACCGTTATATTTAACCGACACGAAGGTTAGCAGTTACCATTTGTATCAATTGCGCATCGATGGGGCAAGTGAACAACAGCGTGATGCGATCATGCAAGCGATTTTTGATCAAGATGTTTCAGTGAATGTACATTTCCTGCCACTTCCAACATTGACAGCCTACAAGAAGCGTGGTTACGACATCATCGATTACCCAGAAACTTGGAACAAGTACCACAATGAGATTTCATTGCCTGTTTATTATGCCTTGACGGATGAGCAGGTGCAGACGGTGGTGGATGCGGTGAAGAAGGCAGTTGAGATGGTGATTGGATGATTAGTTACTAATTATAAGTTACGAGTTACGAGTTTGGTGGCTTAGGTGACCTAGAAGACTCGAAGCAACGAGTTACGAATATTGGGTATATCCGCCACTGCGATTTTTCTGTAAAAAATAATTTTCAGCGGTTGTCGGTAATCTTTGTTTGAATTGTACGTATAGATTTTATATATTTACACGTAAAGAAAGATGTAATGGATACTAAACTCACCTTGAAACTTGAAAAAATGGTCATTGATAGGGCCAAGGATTATGCAAAAAAGCAGCATACGAGTCTTTCTCGTTTGATCGAAAATTATTTGTTATCCCTCACCAATGAACCTGAAAATGAGAAAATCACGCCGCTAGTAAAAAGTTTGTCAGGGATTCTTGATTTACCCAATGATACAGATGACAAGCAAGGTTACGGCGACTATTTGACCAAAAAATACAAGTAATGGAAAGGGTTTTTGTCGACACGGATATTGTCCTTGATTTGCTTGGTTGTCGTCAACCGTTTTTTCCTTTTTCTGCAGAGTTGTTTTCCCGGGCGGACAAGGGAGATCTAGCGTTGTGCATTTCGTCGCTTTCGTTTGCCAACTTAAACTATCTTCTTTCAAAACAATATTCCTCAGAACAGGCACGTAAAAAACTCTTGAAGTTTAAAACTCTTGTTCATGTTTTGGCAGTAAATGATAAAATTGTTGAGCTTTCCCTCGCTTCTGATTTTAAAGATTTTGAAGATGGTTTACAGTATTTTACGGCTATAGAAAATAACATAACGACGCTGCTAACACGCAATCTTAAAGATTTTCGTGTAGCTCAAATTGTTGTGATGACAGCTGAGGATTATTTAAAATCAAAACAGTAGAAACGTTTCCGAGACCTTCAAGGTCAAGATGCAATATTCTTCTTACCAAGTGAAATCACTATTTTCGTTGATGATTTATAGATTTAATAATTGAATCGTTGAAGCGACTATTTGACATCGTTGTGAGCATGATCGTTCTATTGGTTTTTCTGCCAGTGGGTCTTCTCATATCCGTTTGGGTTGCCTTGGAATCTAAAGGCGGGGTGTTTTACCGTCAGGAGCGCGTAGGTAAAGATGGTGTTCCGTTCAAGATGTTGAAGTTTCGTTCGATGAAGAAAAATGCAGACCGTGAAGGAACGCTTACTGTGGGTATGCGCGATCCGCGGATTACGCGTTCAGGGTATTTCATTCGCAAATACAAACTCGATGAATTCCCACAATTTATCAATGTGCTCAAGGGAGACATGAGTATTGTTGGGCCTCGACCGGAGGTGCAAGAATATGTAGCATTATATTCAACAGAGCAGCGCCGAATATTATCCGTGAGACCAGGTATAACCGATTATGCTTCGCTAGAATTCTTTCGGGAAAATGAGTTGCTAGGCAATTCCATCGATCCTAAGAAGACCTATATCGAGGAAATTATGCCGGCAAAAATTGCCTTAAACATGCAATGCATCGAGCATCCAGGATTGGCTCAAGACATCAAAATCATGTGGCGTACATTCATGAAGATGCTGCCTTCGGCTAAGCGCTAATGAGAAAGGCCAATCCGCAGCCGATGAAAATGGAAATCAATTTCAATAGGTTGAACTTGTGATTTTCACTGGTCTCGAAGATAATGGTTGTGGAAATGTGAAGGAACATACCAACCACCACAGCGAGTATCACGTGGTAGTCTATGCCTTGTAAGATATCCACACCACACATGCCCAAAAGTACACCGAGTGGAGTCATGATGCCAAATGCCATGAGTACCATCCAACTTTGTAATTTCTTCAATTTGGTATTGACCAACAAGGTCATTAAAGCGATGGCTACAGGTAGCTGATGAAATAAAATGCCGAGAAAAAGGGAGTTTCCATGGTCGTGATTGTGACCAGAGTCTACCACATTACCTATAAGTTGATTTCCTAACGGAATTCCTTCGAGAACGGAATGAACTGAAAGCGAAATGAACAATCCCCAAGGCATTTTTTGTCCTGCATGCACGTGAACATGCCCGTGTTCAATTCCCCCGGAGAAGAATTCAAGCAACAGCTGGACTAAAAATCCAAGTAAAATGAAAAGTCCGATGGATGAGTTTCCATCGTGGTATAAATCCGGGATAAAGTGAGTAAACGCGATAGCGAGCAGAAATCCACCACTAAAAGCGAGTAAAAGCTTGATGATTTGCGCTTTGTTGGTTTGGTGAAGATACGTCACAAATATACCGCCAAGGGCAACGGATCCAATCAAACTACCAAATACTATCCATTCCATGTTAGCGCTTTCTTGCAATCAATATAAGTCGATCTGATGATTCAGCCACAAATGGGTTCAAATCAAAGTCACCAAAAGTACGAATTAACTCAAAACCACAGGCCTCGAGCAATGTGCTAAAATCTTGATTCGTGATTGCTTGCACACGTTCTGTGAAATGAAACGCTTTATCAGAATCGCTAAATTCTATGTCCTTGAAGATGTGCGTACCATCGTAACGTCTCGAAATATGAAAGGTAGTTCCTTCGACTTCCTTGATTTCGTCTTTCACTAAAGTATTGATTACACGAATGGAATTCATGAAGTCAATGACGAGAAGACCATCCGGATTCAGCATGTCATGAATGGAATTCAAAACACGCTTATTGTCATCTGTTGAATGAAAATACCCAAAACTTGTGAAGAGATTCATGACCACATCGAAGTGCTTTCCAGGAATCACTTCCCGCATATCATGTACGATAAAAGATAGACTATCATTGGAATGTTCAGCTGCAGCGGAAATGCTGTTAGGGGCTAAATCTGCACCAATGACATTCAATCCACAGGCGTTCAATGTAATCGAATGACGTCCTTTTCCACAGGCCAAATCCAATACGTGCTGTCCAGGTTGTAAATCAAGATAGTCAACAAGATGTTCAACAAATCGTTTCGCTTCATTGTCATCTCGATTGCTGTACAGTCGATGATAAAATGGGGAATCGAACCATTCGGCAAACCATTCTTTATTTTCCATGTGACAAAGATACGATTCTGTATTGTGTGGATGTTACTTTTTCGTTGCCCCTTGCTGAGTGGCTCACAAATATGTATATTTGTTTCACAAGATTTTTGAAAGTGTCTTTATCCAACGTATATCAATTGTACCGCTCCATGGAGGAGGAGAATGTCATTCTCTCTTTCAAAGGGATTATCACACCAGATTTGCTCACTTCGGTGTTGCACCTGATGGAGGCTAAGATGGAAACGATGGATGAGACTCCACGAACCCGTAAACGCGTATTCAGTATCTTGGTTGAATGTCTCCAGAACATCTACCATCATTTGGACGACAATCCTACTGAAGCTGACCTTGAGTCACACAATCGTTCAGCGGTGGTGTTAATCTCAAAAGTGAATAATCAATTTCTTATTCGCACGGGCAATTGTATCAATATTCCAAAAATCATGGAGTTGAAAGAGCGTTTGGATACGATCAATGCGATGGATCAAGATGGATTGCGTGAAATGTACCAAACAAGCTTGAGCGAAGCTGCCATGTCACCTAAGGCTACCGCTGGTTTGGGGATGATTGATATTGCGCGGAAATCTGGGAACAAACTCGATTATGAGTTTCTTGAAATTGACTCGAAAATGGGTTTCTTCTGCTTGAACATTTTAATTGATTGATTTATCATGTCATTGACAACGTTGAATATTGAACCGACATCCTTTACTCCAGGAGTAAAATTCGATCCATCTGCCGGCGAGCTTGTAATTAAAGGTAGATCGATTACTGAAAATGCTTCTGAATTTTACAATCCGCTGATAGATTGGGCGAAGGCCTATTCACAAAATCCAGCAGGGTCAACGACAGTAGATGTTTATTTCGAATATTTGAATACATCATCGTCTAAATCCTTAATGCACCTTTTCAACGTGTTGAGTACTATTTCAGGTAAGAATGTAAGCATCAATTGGCATCACAAAAAAGATGACGAGGCAATGAAAGAGGCAGGTGAAGATTTCAATACCATCGTGAATTTGCCTTTCAACATCGTAGCAACGGATTCGATATAATTCGTGAAAAAAATTGGTCTTACGGGAGGAATTGGCTCCGGAAAAAGTACAATAGCGCGTATTCTTTTAGCCATGGGATATCCCGTATATTTTTCCGATGACCGCTCAAAACAACTGACGCAAACACATCCTGAGATTCGAAGAGGACTCACTGAACTTATCGGCGAGCAGATTTATAAAGGCAATCAGCTCGACCGTTCTGCATTGGCATTGGCCATTTTTTCCGATGATGCATTGCGAGTCAAGGTCAATCAAATCATTCATCCAATTGTTCGCTTGGACTTCGATTGTTGGGTAGAGGATCAAACCAGTTCATTTATTTTTAATGAAGCCGCTATTCTTTTTGAAACGGGTGCTTCGGAGCGTTTTGACGCAATGGTTTTGGTTACCGCACCTGAAGCGTTGCGCATTGAGCGAGTCTTGAAGCGCGATTTGTGTTCACGTGAGGAGGTGATGCAACGAATCAATCACCAATGGAGCGATGAGCGCAAAATAAAGTTAGCGGATGTGGTTCTTGTGAATGATGATGTTCAACCGTTAATCAAGCAGGTTGAGCACATGTTGCTACAATTGGCTTAATTGATTTCTTCGTAATCGTCGAATTCATCTTCCTTCTTGGAGCTGGCTTGAAATCCAGCATTCGCACGAATAAATGGTCCACCCGAAATCAAAAACATAATTCCATTCAACATTTTGAAGAGCATTGTGATTAAAAAGAAGAATCCGATTACTTTAAAGATGAATCCAATAATGGGTGTTTTTTCGATGCTGATAATGCTATCGTGAAACCATTCACTGATCGGATTGATGGATAGGTCTTTGAAAAATATGAATCCGATGAAGCAAAGGACAGAAAGTGCGATTACACCAATTTCTGCTTTTAGGTTAAAGTTTTTAAACGCCATGGGTAGTCCATTTCCCATCATCCCGAACATTCGCGCCTGCTGCTGGCTCGATTGAAGCTTGCCAACAAAATACATGGTGAGTATCAACGCAGCCATGGCCAATTGATAATAGCTGATCTCACCATCTTTTAAGTCAAGGCAGAATAAAAAAGTAACATCAGCGAGAAAAACATACTTGATGCCTTTGATTACGTATTCTTCAGTAAGCGTTTTTTGTTTATTCATACTGGCAATCACCAAGATGAATTCAAAAACCCCCCAAATAAATCCGTAGATGGCAAATAAAACACCCATCCGGAAAATAAAATTCAATAATTCCATGGGCACAAATGTCGAAGATTATTCGGAATTATCATAAGGAAAGAGTGTTATTTAAGCCATTTGCCTTGGCATTTGAATTCAAGGGACCTAATGTACCTGCAATTCATTATTTTTGACCGATAAAATTTAGCCATGAAAAACATTTTTCTATCTCTCGTTCTTTTTGTTTCATCCATTTTTTCGCTTTTCGCGGAAGAAGGAATGCTCATTCCTTCAATTATTTCTGCATTTGAATCTGACATGCAGGCCAAGGGGATGAAATTGACTGCTGAGCAGATTTACAGTGTGAATCATTCCAGCTTGAAGGATGCCATCATTCACTTCAATGGTGGGTGTACCGCTGAATTGGTTTCGGCACAAGGATTATTGCTTACCAACCACCATTGTGGCTATTCACAGATTCAATCACACTCCTCTTTGGAAAAGGATTATCTCAAAAATGGTTTCTGGGCGAAGAACTTTGCGGAGGAATTGACAAATCCTGGTTTGACTGCAACACGAATGGTGCGGATTGATGATGTTACTGCTGGTGTATTAGAAGGTATCCTACCGAGCACCCCTCAAAACATTAAAGATGCAACCATTTCTTCCAATATTGAAAAACTGATGCGTCAAGCGATTGAAGGAACGCATTATGAAGCGGAGATTAAACCTTTCAACTATGGAAATCATTATTACATTATTGTAAAAGAAGTGTTTAAGGATATTCGTTTGGTGGGAACACCTCCAAATTCAATTGGAAAATTTGGTGGCGATACCGACAATTGGGTGTGGCCTCGCCATACAGGAGATTTCTCCGTATTCCGCATTTATGCCAACAAAGAAAATATGCCTGCCGCCTATTCAAAGGAAAATGTACCTTACACACCCATACATTTCTTGCCGATCTCCTTCAAAGACCGTAAGCCAGGAGATTTTACTATGGTATATGGCTTCCCTGGTGAAACTGAACAACATGTGGTTTCAGATTATTTGAAATTTATCATGGATGAGGAACGTCCTGCACGAATTGGCATGCGTGAAAAATCATTGAGTGTGATTGATGCGGCCATGCGCGCTTCGGATGAGGTAAGAATTAAATATTCTGCAAAACAGGCAAGTATCGCCAATGCCTACAAGAAGTGGATTGGACAAGTAGATGGATTGCGCCGATTGGATGCAATTTCAATCAAGTTGAAACGTGAAGCTGAATACAATGCAATGGCAGCTACAAAAGAGGGATGGCAGCAAAAATATGGCGGTGTCATCGGAAAAATGAATGCCTTGGTGACTGAAGGTAAGAAATGGGAATTTCAACAAGCATTGCATTTTGAATACCTGTATTACGGCGCCGAGTATTTTAAGTTGGCGAGAGGAATTGAAGATTTAGTGCGTAATTACCAGCGTTATGTCGACAAAGGCGAATTGAATACGATGATTGAAAAACTGATCAAAGGTGCAGATGGATTCTTTAAGAATTACGATGTTTCAGTAGATCAGCGCATTTTCGAATTATTGACTGACGAGTACCGCAAACATTTGATGAAGTATCCGCTTCAATTGCTTGAGGTGGTTAATCAAGAGAATGCTAAGAACTTGGCCTTGAAGATTTACACCAAATCCATCTTTACAGACAAAGCGCGATTCGTTGCGTTCTTGCAAGGATTTAAGGCTTCTTCATTTAAGAAAATCATGAAAGACCCTGGCTATGTATATTTCGAAGGAATATTTAGTGCCTACCGAAACGAAATTATTCCAAACTTTCAAGCGTTTGATGCTCAAATGAATGATCTCCTTAAAACATATGTAGCGGGTAAATACGAGATGTTCCCGAAAGCAAAACATTGGGCGGATGCCAATAGTACATTGCGAATTACTTATGGACAAATTGAGGGTTCAGCGCCAGCTGATGGAATGATGTACACGGAGCATACCACTTTGGATGGAATCATTGCGAAGTACAATTCTGGCAACCCAGATTTTGAACTTTTGCCACGTATGCTTGAGCTTCACAAGTCAAAAGACTATGGTGATTATGGTCAGGACGGTGAATTGTGGGTATGCTTTACAGGTTCGAATCATACGACAGGAGGAAATTCCGGATCTCCAGTGATTGATGCTGAAGGGAATTTAATGGGATTGAATTTCGACCGGACTTGGGAAAGTACCATGTCAGATTATATGTTCGATGCAAACCGTTGTCGAAATGTAGTTGTTGATATTCGCTACGTGCTTTGGGTGATGGACAAATATTCTGGCGCAAAGCACTTGGTCGATGAAATGGTCCTAGACCGCAATTAACGAGAATTGAAACGGTTCATTTTTATAATTCTGCCGGCGTTCCTGCTCGCGCAGAAACTCAAAGCGCAACTTGTTACAGCAGAAGATCGCACGTTAATCGAAGCTTTTGGCAAAGATTTCCTCTGGGGAACGTCTTGTTCGGCGTATCAAATTGAAGGTGCATGGATTGACGGAGGGAAGTCTGAATCTGTTTGGGATGTGTTTGCGCAGCGTAGAGGAAAGATTTATCAAAATGAGAACGCT
>JBEIKR010000024.1:0-25797 GCA_040379705.1 Crocinitomicaceae bacterium | reverse complement strand
GAACAGATCAATGTTTGATTTAGTCTTGTCATCTTAAAATCTTGTTGTCTTGATGTCTTAATGGACAATCTTTTGTCCAATTCATAATTCGTGGCTTCGAGTATGCTAGCACGCACCAATCGTCCGTTGGGGCGAAGCCACCAAACTCGTAATTCGTAACTCGTAACTCGTAATTATTTAACCGTCAACTTCTCAACCACCTCTCCATCAGCAGTGGTCATGCGCAAGAAGTAGGCACCTGAATTGATTTGAGATAGTATAATACTGTAAGAAAACACACCTGGTTCGAGGGTAACATCAGACAAAATCGATTTTACCAAACGACCGCGGCTATCTATCAATTCGATTGACACCTCAGAAGAGACACTCACGAGCAAGGAAATATGCATCACATCCTCAATTGGATTTGGAAAAATGGGCTGGAGAATCACGCGTTCACCTTCAATGTCTAGGCATACTGAATTGTTCGTTAAATCGCTTTCCTGTTGACCATTTGCGCTATACCCTAAGGCATCAACACAGTAAAAAGCATCTTGTTGATCTTGGTCGGAGAAACCTGCAACTGGCTTTGCATTAAACACATAGATTGAATCCGCTTGTGGGTGAAGCACACCCTCCCATACTTCACTGAAAAGGAATCCTTTTTGGCTACGTAATACCAGCGTTGCCTTGGTAATATCCGCCGTTCCAGTATTCTTCATCCTCACCCCGATAACATTCCATCCATCCACTTCATCGACAAACAACTGAGACAATTCTAAATCCAAAGAAGGTTCAAGCACTTGAATACTTTGGTAAGCGGTATCAATGCAACCACTAATGTTCATGGCAATCAAAGAAATTGTGAGTGTAGAATCGATGTAATTATCTCCAAAAGCATGACTTGGATCAACTTGTGATGAGAAAGTATTGTCTCCAAAATTCCACAAGTAAATCCCATTCCCTTGCGATGTATTCGAGAAGGCGATTGGATCCCCAGCGGCAACGATGTTTGAGGCAGGTGTGAAAGAGGCTGATAGCGTTTCGGTGATGTCAATAAAATTCCCAACTGTAGATGAACACCCATCGGCAGTGAATGTAGTAAGTTCAATTTGTTGCTGTCCCAATGTACTCCACAAATAACTACTATTTAATCCAAAAAGGGTATCCGAAGAGTTAATTACCCACATCGTAGAATCGATGGAACCACTAATAACGGTTGAAACATCTTCGAGGGTACCGTAACTCCCCACACATGCCGGACCAAGATCCATTGTGGCAACAGGTCTCGGATAAATCACGATATCTTGAACTTCAGTACCAACACAACCAAAGGTATTTGTTACATCGAGCGTGACAATATAGGTTCCATAAAGGCCATAATTTTTCACGGGGTTTGGAAGAATTGAAAAAGAATTGTCACCAAAATTCCAATTGTAAATAAGTCCAGGTTCAACAGGTGTTAAATTCACAATGTTCGCATCGGTGAGTTGGCAGCTATTAACCACATCCATGGCCGTTTGAGGCGTTGGATCAATCACAACGGACTGAACTATACTATCTTTACAACCGTTTCCATCCGTCACTTGAAAACTCACTAAATACTCACCTGGTGTATCAAAAATTCGATTAGGAACGGGTATTGTCGAGGTATTATATACGCCCGTCCATGGCATCGCAAAATCCCAAGCGTATGATTGAACGGGCGCACTTCCAGTGATTGTTAAATTGGAAAACTGAATGGTTGCGCCTTGGCAATGGCCCGCATACCCAAAATCAACTTGAGGATTTGTATATACCTGAATGGTATCGAAGTGATAGGCTCCACACCCTCCCTGTGAAACATACAATTGGACGTTGTATATTCCTGGTAAGGAATACGTATGAGAAGGACTTGGTGTCGATGCATTTTGTCCATCACCAAAATCCCATTGCCAGCCATCGATCGGACTTGCACCCACCGGTACACTTTCATCGGTGAAGTTCACAGCATCTTGGTCACATTGATTAGACGCAGTAAATTGAGCTAATGGCGCCACACCAATGATGGTCACGTTGATGGTGTCTTGGGCAGAACAGCCATTGACATTGATTGTTTGCACATTGTAAGTACCCGAATTCATTACCAATAAGCTTGACCCGTTACTGCTATTCCCCCATAGATATGTTGACGTTTCGGCGGCGCCCACCTGAAGAGCGATGAAGTTTCCAGCACACAATGACGTATCCGCACCGAGATATGCAACATTGGCGTAATTATCAAGAGTAAACGTGACCGTATCGCTATATCTAAAACAACCTGAACCATCTGTTACTTTCACGAAGTAATCTCCGGGAGAAGTGATAGAAAGGGATGATGTTGACTGACCAGTATTCCACAAATATGTGAATCCGGCGCCGGTATTGGCATTCCATGTTACACTTGATCCTGCACAAATCCCAGTTAAGGGAGGGGATGGAATTGTTGGGTATGCTACATAAATTGTGTCATAACAAACAAAACCAAATTGATCCGTTCCTTTCACCCAATACGATCCCGGCTGACTAACATTGATAGAAGCTGTTGTTTGCCCCGTGCTCCATAAAATTGAAGAATAACCAGCTGTAGCTGACAGTGTTGTTGCGCAGTACCCCGTGTTATTGATATCTGCACCAAGGTTCAAATCAGGAATATACTTGTGCTTGAAGTACTTTTGAACCACAAGTTGATCCGCAGCAGAGTAGTTGTCAACAAAAACAACTTCGCTGATATTTCCATTGAGCAAATACGCCTCACCAACATCACCCGAACCATTGAACGCGCCCAATAAAAATCGGAAAGTTGACGAAAAGTTGTATGTTGGCGAGATGGCTTTCACACCCACATTGGCATTGTTGATATTGATCTTATTCAAGCTTGTACCCCTGTTGTTTTCCCAGTTAAAAAGAGCAGATGACAACGTAGATGTTGGACAGAGCAAGTGGTTATCTGCCGCTTCTTGATAAATGACCGTTGTTTGGGTTCCCAAGCGCATTAGTGCATAGCGACTTGACGCCGAAACACTGTTACTTTTAGCAAAAAACGCTTGATTGTTCCCATTAAAGTTCCCCATCACAAACATGGTTCGGCTGCTTGTTCCAATGTCCAGAATGTCTCCGCCTGATAGCCAATGCGCTCCTTGGAAATTGATGGCTGGAAGATTGTTAAATGAACTTGCCACGGTAAAAGGACGTTTTGCGGCATCTGTTTGAGCTAGGACATGGGCGTTTGGACTTTGATCTGTCCAACTTTGAACACGACCGTTACCATCCAAAGAAACACCAGCATCCGCCGATATCCAAAAGGATAGATTGCTATTTTGGGTTGGAATGTAATGGTTAAAGAAGTTAATGCCTGATTCCGTAAGCGATGTGCCATTGTTGCCTACAACTTTCCAATACCATATGCCATAAGGCAGTGTCCCTGATGTCCATGTGGTACCTGTAACATTAGAACTCGTGGTCACATTCGCTGTGAAAAGATCATCCGTCGCTAAGATTACTGTGTAATCGGTTGCTCCAGGCATGGCATTCCATTGAAAAGTGACCTGAGCTTGATGCACATTTGCCCCGTATTTTGGAAAAATACCCGACAATGGTTGTGCAATAACAGTGATGCAATTGACTAAAAATAAAATGATTAGTCCTAATTTGTAAAATGCAAGAGAGTAACTGTTCTTCATAAGCCTGTTCACTGATAAAACACTCAAAGTTATCATTCTTTTTTGTTACCTACAAACCTACTTTTCAGAAGAAGAAATTAAAAATGAATTGGAGGAATGAAGGCCTAGAAAAACGCATAGGAAATAGCACTTATACTGCAGAAAATGAACATCAAAAGAGAAATCATTAGATTTGCTCTTAAATCTGAGTACGTGGAAAACGATTTTGCGATTAAAGTTAGCGGAGTATCAAAGCGTTACAGCATTGGGGTGAAGAAAGATGATTCCTTGCGGTCTTCGATTACTTCCCTTTTTAAGAATGCCGGATCAAGTTCGGAGGACTTTTGGGCATTGAAGGATTTGACATTTGACATCAAAAAAGGGGATGTCGTTGGTGTCGTCGGACGAAATGGTGCAGGAAAAAGTACATTACTCAAAATTTTATCGCAGATCACGCGACCAACCGAAGGTAAAATTGAAATTGCTGGACGTATTGCTTCCTTACTCGAGGTAGGTACAGGCTTTCATCCCGAACTAACTGGCCGTGAAAACATCTATCTGAACGGCACCATTCTCGGAATGTCACGCAAGGAAGTAAAGGCTAAATTCGATGAAATCGTTGAATTTTCAGGTGTTCAGAAATTCATTGACACACCCGTAAAACACTACTCATCAGGGATGTACGTTCGCCTTGCTTTTGCAGTGGCCGCGCACCTCGAACCAGAAATTCTCATTATTGATGAAGTGCTTGCAGTTGGTGATGCGGAATTTCAGGAAAAATGCCTCGGGAAGATGAAAGATGTTTCCACACAAGGACGCACGGTACTTTTTGTGAGTCACAACATGGCCGCCATTCAATCGCTATGCACAACGGGGCTTTTCCTTCAGCATGGCGAACTAAAAGCGCATGGTCCGATTGAAAAAATCATCAACAGCTATCTCGCTTCGAAGTCAGATGCTTCAAACACATTTATCTCCTCAAAAGAGTTGCCCGAACACCAAGAACTTTCGTTTAACAGCATCCGCATAATTGACGGACAGAATGAACCCTGCTCTGAATTCACGTGTGATGAAGACATCTTCATTTTATTTGAATTCAACGTCAATACATTTCAAAAAAAGTATAACATTTTCGCAACAATTAAAGACAAATATGGCGTTCCTGTATTTTCTGCAGAACGACTGATCGATTGCAATAAATTGACCTTGAAAATTGATCGTAGCTTCCTAACACGTGGCAACTATTCTTTGCAAACCTTTATCCACATTCCCACTGTATTTCAGCTAGAAGCATTAGACGATATATGTCATTTCACAGTAACGGATATTTCCTCTCCTCTTGCCATTCACGGTGATTACAATTATGGAAATGTGTTTGGCAACTGTACTTGGATTGAGGGCCATTTGACCAAATGAAACAGTTTCTACAAGGACTTCAACACCGTGTTTTTGGATTAGATATCCTTAGAGCGGCGGCCATACTTTTGGTATTGTACAGCCACCGCAACCTCATTTCTGCAACAGACCGCATCCATCAACATTTCATTTATCTCTGTGGTTTTTGGGGTGTTGAACTATTTTTCGTACTCAGTGGATTTCTCATCGGAAGTCGGTTAATGAAACTTTCCGACACCAATGAAGGATTTCGAGGATATTTCAAATTCTGGAAGAAACGATGGGCGCGAACACTTCCGTTGTATTTCATTGTCCTTGGGTTATACTGGCATTATTCCTATGAACAATTTCCGTGGAAGCATATACTTTTCCTTCAAAACTCTTATCAAATCACAGATGTTGACCTTTTGACCTTCAATCAATCTTGGAGCCTTACCATTGAAGAATATACCTATTTGTTGGTTCCCCTTTCGTTTTTACTTTTTGGCTTTTTCGGTCGTATGAGTGCTAAGAGTAGAACACTTTTTGTTATTCTAAGCATCATTGTTTTATCGCTTGCATCTCGAATCTATTATGCCTACAATTACCCGAACATCAACTACGACAATTGGATCAGAAAATCAACCTTTCTTCGTATTGATTCCATTGCGATCGGAATGCTCGTTGCATGGGTGAAATACTATCATCAGACCTTCTTTTACAAGCTCAGCGGTTTGATTTTCCCAGTTATGAGCATCGCATTTATTTTAGTGATGAACTCAATCGGTAATATTCTCGTGAGTAAGGATCAAAATCACTTGTTTTTTCCTTCGACCTTCGGCTTTACGATAGTTAGTGCGTCACTTGCCTTACTTATTCCTTTCTTTGATAAAAATGAGATCAATAATCACTTATCAAAAATCAAATTGTTGCACTTCGGCATAACGATCACTGCCATTTTATCCTATTGCATCTACCTGATTCACATACCGATTTACGAATATTTCTACAAGTATCTTGATGGAAAAATTCCGTTTAAGGTAAATGTTGCTTTGATGCTTATGACGGTCTATTCTATCGCATTGATGAGCTACATTCTCATTGAGCGCCCCATTCAACGATTGGTATCAAAAAATGAAAAACGGTGAGTTAATTTCTTAAATCTTCACGCAATCTTATACTGTTTCGATGATATCTAATCATTTCATGCCATTTTCGGATAAAAAAAAGCACAGAATTTAGTACCTTGCGGTTTCATTTGAATCATTGAAAACAGAGTAAAAGGGATACGTTCATTTGAGATTGCACACTATTAAATGTAAGCATCTCAAAATCAAACATTAGGAATGAATCGATTTTCGAAAATAAAAAACTACTACAACTGGGGAGGACGTTTCTTGACTGATTCGTATCACCTTGAATCGAGGAAATTGAATGAGTTAGAAATGGCTAAACGACCGTTTCGTTTCGATGTCATCAATTTTCTTTTGACTTCGCTGAATCGGGATTGTACCTATTTGGAAATCGGCGTACGAAATCCTGCTGATAACTTCAATCGCATACAAGCAACAAGCAAATACAGTGTCGATCCAGGGCTTGAATTCAAAGAAAACCCGGTTGATTTTGTCTTGACAAGTGATCAATTCTTTGACCAATTGAGAAACGGTAAAGTGCTACATTCAAACATTCAATTTGACGTAATTTTTATTGACGGCCTTCACACTGCGGAGCAAGTTGATCGTGACATTCAAAACGCATTGGAATTCATCAAAGAAGATGGTTTTATTGTACTTCATGACTGCAATCCCCCGACTGAGTCACATGCAAGAGAAGAACACAAATATGAGATTTCTCCAGCAATGCAAAATTGGAATGGTACAACATGGAAAGGTTTCATGAAATGGAGAAACAATGCAGGTATTCAATCATGTACTATTGATACTGATTGGGGTGTGGGAATCATTTCTAAAACAAAAAAGGTTGGAAATCATACCGATTTGCTCAATGAATTCTATGAATTTTCCGTACTGAACAATCGCAGAAAAGAATTTTTAAACCTTATTACTTTCGAAGAGTTAAAGAACTTACTTTGAGATTATATCGAACTGCACTTTTATTTTTCTACGTCCATTGGTTTTCCCTGCTCGGAATTCTGATTTATCCATTTTTAGCACGCCGTAAAAAAAATAAGAGTATTCTCTATCTGGCAGCTTTTTTTCCAGGGAATGCGGGCTATCATTGGAGGGTACAGAAATGGGCAGAAGAACTTGAAAAAGAAGGATTCACTGTTATTGTTGCTTCTCCCTTAAGTGAGTATGACTTCAAAAACCTTTTAGCGCAAGACCATCAAAAATTTCTGATCAAAAGTTTAAAACGTAGATTTTGGCAAGTTGTGGCATCAAGAAAACATGAAAAGGTAATTGTGCGACGTGAATTACTCATTTTCAACGACTACGGAAATTTGTTTTTGGAGAAATTACTTTTGAAAATCCATCCAAATGCAATCCTAGACTTTGATGACGATCTTTCAGCAGCAAAAAAGCAACCGAAGAAAATCACTAGTTTTTTTGGCAGGTTGATGCGTGAAAATGGGGATAAATTTAATGATAGTCTTCAGTTATACCGTCGATTCATTGTGGCTTCAGATTATTTAAAAAATAGAGTCTTGGATCAAAACAAGTCAATCTCGGATTCCGCCATAAACATCATTCCTACCTGTGTTGATTATGATCAAGTTACGCCCAAGAAATATGTCAACAATGAAAAATCAATCACTTTCGGTTGGATTGGTGGAGATTACAACTATCCGTTGTTGGAGCCAGTATTTAGGGTGCTCGATGATTTAACGAATCAATATTCTTTTCGATTCTTAGTGATCGGAGGTAAACCAATCCAGCGAAAAACGAAATTCACCTTGGACTTCGTTCCTTGGTCACTGGAGACAGAAATTTCAGATCTTCAAAAAATAGATGTTGGCGTTATGCCACTCATTGATGATGAGGAGGCACGCGGTAAAGGAGGGTTTAAATTGCTGCAATACATGGGACTTGGAATTGCAAGTATTGCCTCTCCAGTCACTATAAACAAGGAAATCATTGATCACAGAAAAAACTCTTTTTTGGCAAAGGATCCAGATGAATGGCGGCATCTCTTTGTTGAAATTTTGGAAAATAAAATTGACATTGCAGAAGTTGGTGCGCAAGCACGAAAAAAAATTACATCGCAGTACACCTTTGCTGCGAATCGCGAAAAGTATATACGTTTTATAAATTCAAAGCCCCAATGAAAATTGAATGGATAAATCATGCTTCGTTTATTATTGAAACGGATGACATTGCGTTAGTCTGTGATCCTTGGATTAAAGGTCGAGTATTTAACAACAGTTGGTCGCAGATAGCCCCATCAGTGTTTTCTTATGAAGATTTTTCAAGAATTACACATATTTGGTTTTCACATGAACACCCAGATCATTTTTTTCCGCCGAATATAAAGTCCATCCCTGAACATCTGCGGACCAATATCACGGTGCTTTACCAAAAAACAAAAGATAAAAAAGTCATAGACTTTTGTCAAAAACTGGGATTCAAAACACTAGAGCTCATCCCTTTAGATGAAGTTCGTCTTAGTGAAAATGTGACACTCATAAACAGTAAAGTTTCCAACGACTCCGACTCATGGTTGTATCTTAAATCTTCCACAGGCACGCTTTTGAACTTAAATGATTGCGTTTTCTCAGGTAGTAAGGAATTAAATCAGATTCATGCTTTAATTGGCGATGTTGATGTCTTATTCACTCAATTTTCATACGCCAATTGGGTAGGTAACGTGTCGGATGAAGTGTCAAAAAACAAACATGCATTAGAAAAAACTGAAGAAATCAAACGAAATATTACCGTTTTCAATCCCCGTTACACTGTGCCTTTTGCCAGTTACGTATGGTTTTGCGCGGAAGAAAATTTTCACATGAATTTCAATGTAAACACCATTGACGATATCACCAAATTTATTTCCAATCAGGGTTCTATCCCTGTCGTTATGTATCCTGGTGATATCTGGAATTTAGGTCTGCCCATTGATAATCAAATAGCCATAAACAAATATCTTGTCAACTTCAAAGAACACATTACTAAAAAGGATTTGACACAATTTGAGAATGTACAATTCGAAGTCTTACACTCCTCAGCTGAATCATACCGTGAAAGACATCTAAAGGTAAATAATAAGCAAAAACTAAAGTCTTATGAACCCTTCGTCGCTTATTTAACGGATTGGAAAAAATCCATTTCCTTTTCTTACCGAAACGGCCTAGTGCTTCTTCAAGACTCTTCCGAGGAAGGTGCAGATATCTCTTTTCCGTCTCAAAACTTAAAGTATTGTTTTGATCATGATTGGGGTTGGAGTACAATTATGGTTGCAGGAACATTTCAAAAACCGATTCGTGGAAATTTTAGACGTGTGGAGGAATACCAATGGATAAGTACCTTAAACAACACGGGAAAACGCATGCCTGGATTTTTCACTCGGTTGATTAATTATCTTCGCAATATGATTCATTCTAAGCGGTCATAATTCACATCGTAAATGAAGAAGATATGTGCGGAATAGCGGGAATTTGGTTTAATCAAGGGCATGAAAATCCTGCGAGGGAAGTTCAGTCAATGACAGATGCGATCGTCCATCGTGGTCCTGATGCTGCGGGCACATGGGTTTCGGAGAATGGAAAAGTCGCCTTAGGTCATCGCCGTCTATCCATCATTGACCTTACCTCAGGGGGGGCACAACCGATGCATTTTCTTGATAAATACACGATTACCTTTAATGGCGAGATCTACAACTACATTGAATTAAGAGAAGAATTGCGCGCTTTTGGCTATGTTTTTAAGAGCAATTCCGATACGGAAGTTATTCTCGCCGCCTACAATCAGTGGGGAGTTAATTGCCTCAACCACTTCGATGGAATGTTTGCTTTTGCACTCTATGACCAACAGCATGATCAACTTTTTCTTGCACGCGATCGTTTTGGTGAAAAACCGTTCTATTACGCATTTCACGATGGATCACTCTATTTTGGTTCAGAAATGAAGGCACTTTGGGCCGTTGGTGTTCCAAAAAAATCCAACATGCGCATGGTCTTTACTTACCTCGCAAACGATTTGGTGGAAAATCCGAATGACCAGCGCGAAACATTCTACGAAGGAATTTTTAAGCTGAAATCGGCTCATTATTGCCTTTATACTGGTAATGGACAGTTCAATCAAAAAGCATATTGGCAGTTAAACACCAAGCAAGGCCTTGACATGAGTTTCACGGATGCCGCCTTGAAGCTGCGTGAATTATTAGAAACATCCGTTCAACGACGGCTGAGATCTGATGTTCCCGTTGGGACTTCACTCTCCGGTGGCTTGGATTCAAGTACAATCGTTGGACTCGTATCAGGCAATCAATCAAATAACCATACCTTCTCGGCTAGATTCCCTGGTTTTTCCAAAGATGAAGGTCACTATATACACTTGGTAAGCCAACAATTTGAAACGAATCATCACGACATCATCGTCAATGAAGACGAGTTGTTGCCAGAGATTGATAAATTGCTGTATCATCAAGAGGAGCCCTTTCAAACAGGGAGTATTTTTGCCCAATATTGCGTATATCGCGAAGCGCGTAAAAACAACGTCATCGTGATGCTTGATGGGCAAGGTGCAGATGAAATTTTAGGCGGGTACGACAAGGATTTCAAATTTTATTTGCGTGAGTTGATCAAAAAGGGAGGTGATTCACATAAGTTTATCCGTCAAATTCAGGAAAATCACAATTATTCCTTGTCAGTAGATAATCGAGAACGATTGAACATATATGCACCGGGTATTTACAGGGCTATTTCTAAGGTGAAAAACTCAATCTCACCTACTCTACCCGCTGGAATCAACAAAGATTTTTTCAAACAAAATGTTCCGAAAGAATCGCCATTTCATGAATTTGGAGACCTAAAAAGTATGTTGCGGCATGAGTTGACGAATCAAGGATTGGAGAAATTGTTAAAATTTGCAGATCGCAACTCAATGGCCCATTCCTTAGAGGTACGATTGCCATTTTTGTATCACGAGTTAATTGAATTTGTATTTACGCTTAAAAGTGAGCTTTTCCTTCAAGATGGTTGGTCAAAAGCGATACTTCGACAAGGTGTAAAGGATTTGCTCCCCGCAGAAATTACCTACAGAAAGGACAAAATTGGTTTCGAGGCGCCCCACGACAAATGGAGCAAAAGTGAGCAAATGAAAGCCCTATTTGATGATGCTCAAAATCATTTAATTCGGGAAAATATCATTTCTACCGATTATTCCAACCGCTGGAAAACAATCATCGCCTCTAAATTCTTGAATGCATGATGAAGCGCGTGGCAATGTTACTGAATGGTCCAATTCAGAATGATTATCGAGTCATAAAAATCATTGACACACTTAGTCAACATCATTCGGTGCATTTGTTTTACATCAACGGCAATCCAGAAAAAGATCAACAGTTGTTTAATGAACATGTCTCTTTGACGGCTAGAATGCATGAAGCGACGAAATGGGTAAAATTCATTCGTCATACTTGGTTTTGTTACGAGTTTTCCTTTTTTGAAAGATGGATCAAAGAAAGCGGTCAGGATTTCGACTTCATTTGGGCCAATGATCTACCCACATTATTGCCAGCCTACAACCTTTCGAGAAAATTGAAATGCACCTTGATTTATGATTCTCACGAGATTTATACAGAAACCATTAATCAGTTTTTTCCAAGACATTCAACAGGATTAAAAAAGTATATTTTCCAATCGATGATATCATTCATGCGAAAGCATGGCGCTGCCGTTGAACATCGGATTTTTCCGAAAATTGATGTATTCATAACAGTGAATGAAAGTCTATTGAACTACTTCAAGGAACGGAATAATGTAAAGCGGGGATTGGTCATTATGAATCTACCAAAAGAGGTTCCATCGAAAGCACAGGATCGTATTGATCTTAGAGAAAAATACGATTGGACTCAATCAACAGTTATCCTCATGTATCAAGGCCAGTTGAATGAAGGGCGCGGGCTATCGATACTTTTCGAATCAGTTAAATTACTTCCATCTGAATACAAACTTGTTGTCGTTGGTAATGGTTCGCTAGGCAAAGAATTGAGCGATTGGACAATACATAACAACATGACGAAACGAATTAAATTTGTCGATACCGTTCCATTGAATACACTTTCCACATATACTTCAGGTGCAGATCTTGGAATAAATCTCTTAGAGACTTTTAACCTTAGTAAAGAATACGCATCCCCCAATAAGCTTTTCGAATACATCCATGCATCAATACCCATTGTTGCCTCAGACACCATTGAAAATCAGCGTGTTTTTAGCAAATATCCAATTGGAAAACTGACAAAAAATCATCCTGAAGAAATTGCTGCTGCAATTATTGAGGTTGCTAGAAAAGAAAAATCTTCATTTGAAGATGCCCTCCACCAAGCAAAATCCCATTATCATTGGGAAAATCAAGTAGAATTGTTAAATTCGATACTTGATGAATAGTCAAAAATGAAAAAACTACTGATCCTTGCTTATGACTTTCCACCCTATGTTTCCGTAGGTGGCTTAAGACCATACAATTGGCATCAGTATCTCAAGGAATTTGGCGTTGAGCCTATCGTCATTACCCGTCAATGGGCAAACACCCACGGTAACCATCTCGACTACATTTCACCTGGTATTTCACCTTTTGTAATCGAAGAAAAAAGCGATCGAGGAACCATTTATCGTACGCCTTACCAACCAAACCTTAGTAATCGACTTTTACTGAAATATGGGGATTCACGCTACAAATTAGTTCGCAAGTTGGTTTCTGGGTATTATGAATTTGCGCAATTTCTTTTCACTATTGGTCCGAAATCCGGTTTGTATGACTATGCGCGCAAGTACCTCAAAGAAAATAAAGTCGATGTCATTATTGCGACGGGCGACCCATTTGTTTTGTTTTCGTATGCCTCAAAATTGAGCAAGGAATTTGACATTCCATGGATAGCGGATTACCGTGACACATGGGTTCAAGATAAAACACGGTCAGGAAATCGTTTCACCAAAGGCTGGAATTCGTTTTTTGAACGGCGATTTTTACGGAACGTAGATAAGGTGCTCACCGTTTCCAATTTTATCAAAAAGCAACTTCAGCAAAATCTCCCTGATAAATCGTATGAAATCGTATTGAATGGCTTTAATCCAGAAGTCATGCAATTGGCAGGAAATATTACTCAGCAAAGCGAGCAATTTACCATTGCATTTGCCGGTACTTTATATAAATGGCATCCCATTCATAGCTTCTTGCGGGTTTGCAATGAATTGGCCGTAAACAAACAAATTCCTCGTTTGCGTCTTCAGTTTTATGGACTGAACAACCCAACGGAAATTCAACAGATTATTCAGAAGGACTTCCCCGCCTTGACATCTCATGTGACTATTTTTCCGAAAACTGAAAATGAGATTTTAGTCAAGAAATTAGCAGAAGCCAATGCCTTTTTGCTTTTCAATGATTACTCCATTTTAGGAACAAAAATTTTCACGTACATCGGAATTAAAAGAAAAATCATATTGTGTTATTCCGATGATCCTGAAACAATTTTATTAAAAGAAAAATACTACAATCTACACGAATTTGATTCGGAGTCTAAACAACTTCAAGCAGATCTTTTACACGATGCCAATGCTGGGATTGTTGCAAAAGATCACAACCACTTAAGAGAAATTCTTTTAGAATTATATCAGGAGTTCAACGCCAAAGGAAACATTTCTTGTGAATCCCAAGGAATAGAAAAATACTCTCGAAAGATGCAAGTTGAAAGGCTTGCCGAAATTGTTAAATCACTTTGACCCTACTACTATGTCAATGCATTTAAACTGTCTCATTTGTGACTCAAGCCATTTAAAGCCCTTAAAAGGGTATCATGAAACTCATTTAGTCAAATGTGGCACCTGTAGTTTTGTTTTTGCGCAGAAAATCCCAACCAATCAGGAGCTTATTGATTACTACGACGGCTATGGAAGGAATGATTATTTGTCCCCAATTACCATTAAGCGCTATCATGAGCTGCTTAATCAAATGGAAAAATACCGCAAGACCAATCGCATCCTAGACGTTGGTTGTGGCATTGGCTATTTTTTAGAAGTTGCCAAAGAGCGTGGTTGGGAGGTTCATGGAACAGAATATACCGATAAAGCCCTCGAAATCTGTCGATCCAAAGGAATTGAAATGCAAGAAGGGAAACTAGACCCTTCGAAATTTGACCATGAATCATTTGATATCATTACCTCCTTTGAAGTGCTTGAACACATCAACAATCCACAAGAAGAATTAACAAATTTCAACACATTACTGCGTACTGGTGGTTTAATTTACCTCACCACACCAAATTTCAATTCTTTGCTGCGCTACAGATTGAAAGAACGTTACGATGTCATTACCTATCCGGAACACTTGAGTTACTACACACCACGTACCTTGAAGCATCTCTTCATCAAAGCTGGATTCCAAAAGCAACAAATTCAAACAACGGGAATTAGTTTAACCAGACTGAGAACAAGTCAAGGACAAAAGAGTCAAGCATTTATTTCAGAAACGTCCGATGACGAGCAGCTTAGAAATAAAATTGAGGATAAATCACATCTGCAACTCGCAAAAAAAGTCGTGAATGGAACCCTCACTTTTTTCGGTGTTGGTGACAGTCTTAAAGGGTGGTTCATTAAAAAATAAAAATTGAAATGATTACGATCATCGACTATCAAATGGGTAACCTTCATTCCGTGAAACGTGCTTTCAATCGGCTTCGGTTGGATGTACGTATCACAACGAATCCAGATGATATCCTATCTGCCAAGCAACTGATACTACCTGGAGTCGGACATTTTGGCAAGGCTATGGATCATTTGAGAAACACTGGATTACTTGGGGCCTTAAATGAGGCTGTACTCGTGCAGAAAACTCCGGTACTTGGCATTTGTTTGGGCATGCAGCTGATGACGAAGCACAGTGAAGAAGGCGATTGTGAAGGACTCGGTTGGTTCGATGCGGATGTAGTTCGATTCAAGGTCAAGGATACGTTACGGTATAAGATTCCACATATTGGTTGGAACGAAGTGAAGCATGCGAAAGAAAGTAAAATCCTAAACGGCATAAATTCCAATGATCCCTTTTATTTCGTGCATAGTTTTCACGCACGCACATCGGATAAATCGATTATCCTTGGCACATCAGACTATGAAACAGAATTTGTCTGTGCCTTAGAAAAAGATAATATTTGCGGTGTACAATTTCACCCTGAGAAAAGCCACGGCGTGGGGTTGCAACTGCTGAGTAATTTTGCAGAAAAGACGTCAGAGAATTGACAATGGACGAAGGACAAAAGACAAAAGACAAAGGAATTATAACACATAATTCGTGGCTTCGAGTCTGCTATCGCACCTCAGCCACCAAACTCGTAACTCGTAACTCATAACTTAACTAGATGCCGCGCCCAAGAATAATCCCCGTTCTGTTGCTACAAGGAAATGTCCTTGTAAAATCCCAGGCTTTTAAGAACTATAAATACATCGGTGATCCAATCAATGCGGTGCGGATTTTTAATGATTTGAAGGCGGATGAACTTGTTTTCCTGGATATCAATGCAAGTAACGAGAATCGGTTAATTGACGCTGAATTTGTGTCACAAGTTGGTGAAGAAGCCAACATGCCTTTTTCGGTAGGTGGTGGAATTCGTACACTTGAAGATATACGCACACTCATCAATGCGGGTGCTGAACGTGTCATCATCAATGCAGCAGCCATTGTACGACCAGCATTTATTCGCGAAGCAGCGGATGAATTTGGCTCTTCAACCATCACGGTTTGCATGGATGTTAAGAAAAAATTGTTTGGTGGACAGATGGTGTGGTCAAACAACGGAAAAAAAGCGACCACCCTCCATCCTATTGACTATGCGAAACAAATTGAATCTTTAGGTGCCGGTGAAATCATTGTTCAATCCATTGATAAAGATGGCGCGATGACAGGATATGACCTTCCTTTGATTCGCAGTATTTCAGAAGCCGTAACCATCCCTGTTACAGCACTGGGCGGGGCAGGAAGTACGGACGATCTGGATAAAGCACATAACGAGGCTTTCGCCAATGGTTTAGCTGCCGGAAGTTTATTTGTCTTTCACGGTAAAAACAGAGGGGTGTTGATTACGTATCCGAAAAGGAGTTGAATTGATGTTAAGACGTTAAGATTTTAAGATGTCAAGACAAAGGACAAAGGACAAGTGACAAAAGACTTCATACTTCGTTGGCTTTTAAGTCGAAGAGTGAACAAGACTTTTAGCGAAGCGGGTCTTTTGTCTTATAGTCAGCCGCGGCTGACGGGTCTTTTGTCTCATTCGCTTGCGAACTAAAAAGAAGCCAACTTCTCTTTCTTGAATAACTTACGGTATGTATTGTAGATGAAGCTCAGGCGTTTTTCGTCGTTTGGATATTCCCAATACCAATGCGCTGGTAGCTGCAAGACGGCTTCAAACTCTTCCTGTGAAATACCCAATTTCTTGGCGATATATTTCTTCTCTTCAGCCGTTTTAACTTCGTCATAAGGCTTCGAAACAAGTTGCTTAAGCGCTTCTTCACGCTCAATCGCACCAGCGCAAATTTGAGAAGATAGCGTCGCTCTTCTGTAATCAATGCCAAACTTCTCAAAAAGATAGTACGATTGAATAAATCCAGTGTATTTCGACTCGTAGTGCTTTCCACCATAGTATTTCCAATCCAATTCTTTTTGAAGGAATGCCATGGTTTCCTCCTTATCGTAAGGTACAAAGTTGAGCATATACACCATTTTCATGCGCTTGACCAACTTATAGTACATCTCTTTTTTGAATCCAAACGTTGGGAATTTCCTTAATTTTTGGGTTCCAAATTTCTTTTGAATGTGGTTGAAGTAACGCAAATCTTTGGCGTTGTAATGCCAACACTTCGGAAGGATTCCCTCTGTAGCGAAGTTTCCACCACTAATAATATATTTCACGCCATATTGCGCTGCCACTTTGTGCAAGGATGCCAAAATTGCGATATCGGTTGGTGTATCGGCTTCGGGAACTGATGCCTTTAAAAATGCCAATTGCAAATCCTTAAATTCTTCCCAATCCAACACATAGCTTTCATACCCTACGTGCAACTTTTCTGCAATCGTTCGAATATTCTGAACGGCTTCTTCTGAATTCCAGCCATTGTCCATATGGACGGCTAATACACGAAGACCATGCTGACGAGCAATATATGCTGCATAGCAACTATCTATTCCTCCGCTCAATCCAACAACACAATCGTATTCTTTCCCGGATCCAGCCTGCTTCATTTCAGCAACGATGGCTTTCAGAGCCTCATCACTTTCCGCCCCCCTGTATTGATGGCGAGCACGCTTATCCAAAAATTCTATACAATGATTGCAATACCCATTTCGATCGAAATAGATCAAGGGATCTGTAGTGTCCATGACACAGCGTGAGCAGATTTGGTATTGATTAGACATTCGAGTGCAAAAATAAGGTGCATATCAATACTTCGTATTCATTTTCACCTTTTTTTTACATTAATTATATGCGAATTTTCTACTTTATCAACATTCTCAATATTCAGGTGTGTAAAAACCAAATATTTGATTTGTTTCCAGCGTATTAAAAATTAGAAATCGGGAAGCTCCTCCATTCAAAACTGTTTGCGAATTCGCCACTCTTTGGGGTACAAATTATTAAACCGATTGCCTAGGTGCTTCATCCATCCCAAAGGTTCGTTTTGAAAGGTAACAAGCTGATAACCATGCTCACCCAACAAAGGAAATGTATCCCCTCGCAAAAAGTAGAGTGCCTGTTCCTTCGTCAAATCTATTCTTTCATTGTATCGATTCAAAAAAGGATTTAAGGCCAACTCTTCATTTGGAATAATGCCTTTTCGAGAAATATCCCCTACCATAGTCCCCAACTTCTGTAATCGCATCTGCGCCTGAACGTGCAACATTGAATCTGTATAATTTTTAGGTAACGCAAGTAATTTTTCATTCCAATTAATCAGGTCATATTCCGACAAATCAGTATAGTTTTCGCAATCAAGCGCGTCTTTTTGAGCACGAAACTCACTCTTTCGGGTATTTCGTTGCCGGATCAATGCCTCATCCGGTTTTTGCAAAACAGCTATGTAAAACCCCTCTGATTGAGTAATTCCTGGAATACAATAGAACCCTACTCCATTTCTCCCTTGAACAATCGGTTCTTGCATTTCAATCGGAACCAATTCCGCACCGAGTTCTTGCATAAACCACAGTACATTTTCTTCATTTTCATTAGAATTGAATGTACATGTTGAATATATCATGATACCTCCAGGTACTAACGCATCCCAAACATCCATCACGATGCGTTTCTGCCGTCCAGCACACAAACGAACATTGTCATCACTCCACTCATCGCGCGCGGCCGGATCCTTTCGAAACATGCCTTCGCCTGAGCAAGGCGCATCAACGACCATCAGGTCAAAAAACTGCGGTAAGCGCTGAAAATCTTCGGGATCATTGTTGGTGACCACGGTATTGGAATACCCCCATTTGGTCAGGTTTTCCTTCAATATGCGTGCACGTTGTTGAATGACTTCATTGGCGACAAGAATCCCCCTATTCTCCAAAAATGAGGCAATCAATGTGCTTTTCCCACCAGGTGCCGCACACAAATCTAAGATTTTAGGCTCAGTGGGTAAATTCAATTGACGAAGCACCGAATCTAGCACCATGGATCCCGCTTCTTGAGGATAATACGCACCCGCATGAAACAAAGGGTCGAAGACATAGTGAGGGCGTTCATTCAGGTAAACAGCAGCTTCACACCATGGTACTTGTCCTAGAATCTCAAATTCAGGATGTTGTTTTTTAGGATGAAAACGCACGGAAACAGGTGAAGGGGTATCCAGTGCATGAATCAATTGAAGCCCTGGGAATGACTCGTTTTGAATGCGTGATAAAAATGCTTCTGGTAATGGATGATTCATGGTGTAAATTTAATCGTTCACGGTCACTTTGATACTTGCTTGACCCTCATTTGCAATCGCTTCTCGACTAACAGCGTGACCCACACACCACAAAATTCGCTCATCATCCGTGACAACACATTGTTTTTTTCTCTGGTGGTGAGGCACCTTGGCATCGTTCAAGATATCAGAAATCAATTTTGAACCGTTTATTCCTATTGGTTTCATTCGGTCACCAATCTTCCAAAAACGCAAGTGTAGAGCTCCAACAATTCGCTCAGGATTTAGATAAATAGCGGATTTGTTATATTCTTTAGGCAAAGAGGAAACTTCTTCAATTAGCAAACTCCCATAGAATTCATCGTCATTGGCTTCTTCCTCAATAAAGAATGTATTCGCTTCACGAATGATCTTTCGCTTCTTTTTTCCAGAGAGATGAACAACCTTCCCTTTTTCAGATTTCACCAATTTATTTACCTCATCCAAATAACTTAACGGAATCCCAAATTGACGCAGCATCTCGATTTTCTCAACGTCATTTAAGGAAATAAAAGTGTCAATCGGAATTGCGTTCGATTCAGGAAATTCGTTGATCAACGTCGAAATGGTTCGTTCCAAGTGCTCTTGACTTGATTGAAATACTCCCATCAAGTAGTTGATATCTTCTACACATTCTGGATGATTTTCGATCAATTTCGGTAGAATAATATTTCTAAGTTTGTTACGCGAATACTTGCTTTCGCTGTTGGAACGATCTTCACGCCATGTCCATCCGAATTCTTTTGCTGTTTTAAGAATTTCCTCCTTTCGAAGTGGCAACAAAGGACGTAAATATTCCCCATTCGATTCAATCATGCCCGAAAGCCCCATCATCCCTCCACCGCGTGCAAGGTTTAATAAAAAGGTTTCAGCTTGATCATCCGCATGGTGCGCCAAAACAATCTTTCCTCCTTTGGTATTTAGCAGTTCCTCAAAAAAAGCATAACGCACTTTGCGCGCTTCCTCCTGCAAGTTGCCGCCATTTTCTGTTAGGTACTCCTTCAGATTTATACGTTTCGTGTGCAGTTGAATGTTATTTTCCCTACACCATTCTTCAAGAAAAAGTTGGTCATCATCGGAGTCTTGTTCGCGCAAACCATAGTTCACATGCACCAATTCGATTGGCAATTCAGCCTTTAACATGATATTGGCTAAAGCCATCGAATCAACCCCACCGCTGCATGCAATGAAATAACACTCGGCGGTATTCGTCGTGAAAAAAGACTCAATGTGTTGAATAAACTTATGCATTTACCCCATCCATGATTTTCTTCACCTTCACCAAGCATTCCTCATATTCTTTTTCGGGATCCGACTGAATCGTAATTGCGCTTCCGACACCACAGGAGAGATACCCATTTTTTGAATTATGAATAACTGTTCTGATCACCACGTTTAAGTCAAAATCTCCATTTGGATCAATGTAGCCAATACTTCCTGAAAAAAGTCCGCGTTGAAACGATTCATGCTCCTCGATCAGTTGCATTGCTCGGTATTTTGGTGCGCCTGTCATAGATCCCATAGGAAACGTTGCGCGCAAAATATCAGTAAAACTTACATCTTCCCGTACCTCGCAGGCGACGGTAGAAATCATTTGATGCACCGTTTCAAAGCTATGAATCCCACAAAGTTCTTCGACATGCACAGTGCCTTTTTCAGCCACACGTGACATGTCGTTTCGAACAAGATCAACGATCATCACATTTTCGGAGCGTTCTTTTGGATCATTTTTTAGCCATTCGGCCAAGGCAGCATCTTTCAATGCATCTGGGTCTCTCGGTGCTGTACCCTTGATTGGCTGAGAAATAAGTTTAGCCCCCGATTTTCGAATGTATCTTTCTGGGCTGTAGCATAACACGCTATACTCATCCATTCGCAGATAGGCAGAAAAAGGTGTTCGTGTGAGTGTGTTTAATTTGAAATATGCATCTGTCGGAAATTCGATCACTGCATTTTGGCAATAGAACTCCTGGCAAAAATTCACCTCATAAATATCACCTCGCTGCAAATGCGACTTTAAGGTATTGACCTTGGAAATATATGTTTGCTTATCAATTCCGGGAATGAAGTCAATGTGCGGGTGATGAAAATTGGTATCCATCTCCTCCTCCATAAAATCGCTTACAAATGCTTCGCTGAATTCATCGACTTTGCCTTGAAGAAAAACCACATTTTCCCGGTTAATGCGCACCACATACTGCGGTCTCCATAACATCGCTGCTGGGAACTGCATTTCATCCCGATTGGTAGAAGTCAAGCCACAAATTTCATTTTTCAATTCGTAGGATAAAGTCATGAACATCCAGGCTCCTTTGTGCTTTTGAAGAAAGGCATCCATTGCAGGCAAAACCCGACCTTGGGAATATGTCATGCGGTCGTCTTCTCCGAAGGCAAGGATACCTGTTCCGTCATTACTATTGAGATAAATTACAGGGATTTTGTCCATGTGGTAAAGGTAAGAAGAAAGAATTGCCTTCTCAATTTTCCTAAAAAAATGTACCTTCGACTACTGAACACACTATGCTTTACAGAATTCTAAAAGTTTTAATTGGCATTGGCATTCGGTTTTATTACCGAGAAATAAAGGTGCGGAATAAAGAATTCCTTCGGCATGATGGTCCCTTGATTATAATTGCCAACCATCCCAACACGATGATGGATGCATGGATTATTGCGCAAAGCATCTCTCAACCTATCTATTTCATGGCCAAGGGAACCTTTTTTAATACACCATTGAAACGACGAATCTTGAATAGTTTGGGAATGATTCCTATTAATCGTCCGATCGACAACAAAACAAATGGTGTAGATAACAATGCATCTTTCGAGGCGTGTTACAAGGTACTTGAAGAAGGAAAGACACTTGTTGTATTCCCCGAAGGAAATAGCATGATGGAACGTCAACTGCGCGCGCTAAAATCAGGAACTGCCCGAATAGCCTTGGAAGTGGAGCAACGCAACGCAGGAAAATTAAATCTCAAAGTCGTTCCAATAGGCATTTTTTATTCGCAGGGGGAAAAGTTCAGAAGTTCGGTGATGCTCACAGTCGAAAAAGGACTTTTTGTAAACGACCTACTCGAAGAGTATGCTGAAAACCAAAGTGCAGCATCAAAAAAATTGACATCGCGTTTCCGACAGCACCTTGAGCGTGTGTTGGTGACAACAGATTCATTGGAACAAGAGAAATTGATCGATGATGTGTATGACATCGTTAAGGATGACAAGTCGAAAGCGAGTGTTGAGTCCCGAGTTGAGTACCTAAAACAAATCAGTGACCGCATCGAGGAAATTCAACTTTTAAGGCCCTACCTCATCGAAGAAATTCAATCTTTGGTGAATCAAATCCAATGGCAGACAGACAAATTAAAAATTCGACAAGATTTTATGAGTAAGCGCTTTACGATGAGCTCCTACACCCTTCAACTTCTCTTTTCTGTGATTTATGCCATTGTCGGGTTTCCAGTGTTCCTCTTTGGTTTTGTTCACAGCATCGTGCCTTTCAAAAGCACAGACTTGCTTATGCCGAAGTTGATTAAAAATGTAGAGTATTATGCACCTATAGCCATTTTATTGGGATTGGTTTTGTATCCCTTAAATTATAGCATCTTGATTTGGGTGGCAGGAATGGTCTTCCATCTTGGTCTAATAGCCAAGGTACTTTACTTTTGTGCGATGCCGATTACCGGGATGTTCGCCTATTACTACATCCGATTTTTCTCAAAAACAGCATACCGCTGGAAATATCTTTTCATTCGCATGAACGAGGCACAAGCGCTGAATGAATTCACCGTTTTAAGATCAAGACTGAATGATTTGCTTCATTCACTTGATTGATTCATTTGCAAGAAATCGATCTTGACTTTAGCGCTTTTCTGAGAACTAAATCCCCTGGCAGTAGTTCTTTTATTGCCACAGAATCTTTTTTCCATTCTAAAATAGTCGCTGTAATTCTCATCGACCGGCCCGAACGATAAATCCACAATGCATTTGAACGAAGCAAATGATAGGGAACAAAAAAATATGCTGAATTCCGTTGTAGCTGCAATTGAACCTTTTGATCAAAATTAGATAGCGTGCTTGAAATACTGCATTCGACAATGGCATATGGACCATATCCCTTCTGATTAATCTTTGCAACTCTGCCTTTAAGTTGCTTTTTTCCTTGAAACATGGACACCTCATTTGACCGTTTAAGTAACAAGGCATCCTCCTTCGGAATCTTGAATTCTGCAACATACATTCGAATCGGGGCAATCTGTGCAACACATTCTTTAGAAAGCACTTTCTCTCCAACTTTCTTATTAATAGATAACACAGTTCCAGAAAACGGTGCGAAGTAATAATAGGCGTCAATTCCATCCTCCAATTTTTTCACTTCGTCGTAAGCATCTTTGAATTTTTGAAACTTCGGGCCATTTGATTTGGAAATGAATGAAGGGCAAGAGGGCAGTCGCTTTGTTGGTAGGATGTTCGAAGCTAGCGTTTCCCATGAGCCTTTTTCTCCAGAATAATTGGTGGCTATTTCCGGCTCTAATTGTTCTGCCAGTAACTTCAACTCTTTCTTTTTCGCGCTAATCTCTTTAAAAAGCATCCTCAAATCCAATTTGAACAAAATGTCACCATCTCGAAATACCTTTCCCACCGATAATGGAATTTCTCCCGGCACCAGGGTTCCTGGAATGCTGAAAGTCACATTTACTTTGTCAATCGGTTTAATGCTTCCTTCAAATTCAACGACAAGAGATTCTTTATACAAAACAGGACGAATTGTATCTAAGGCAAATGCCCCTTTTTCTTTAGATTGCTTTATGCGGATTGACTTCGAATTCCTCCAATTGAGTATAACAATCAGTGCGATGAGAAGTGGAATTAACAAAAAAATGATACGTTTTCGCGTCATTGCAATCGTTTGATGTCCATAAAGATACTTTAACTGAAACGATGGAAAGCGTTACGAATTAAAATACAAGCTATAAAATTTCACTAGAAGTACTTACATTCGTAGCATGTGTGGAATAGCTGGCTTCATTGATCTAAAAGGAAGGTCGAATACAGATGTGCTTCGGGCAATGACCGATCAGCAATTTCATCGAGGACCTGACGGTAGCGGTACAACACTGCTGAAGTATAACAACATTGAAATTGGTCTCGGACATCGTCGGCTTGCCATCATTGACTTATCTGAAACAGGTCACCAACCGATGGCTTTTGAACAGCTCACCATCACCTTTAACGGAGAAATCTACAATTATAAAGAAATAAAAAAGGAACTCGAAGCCTTGGGTCATTCCTTCGTTGGCCATTCGGATACCGAAATGATTCTTCACGCCTACAGCGCATGGGGAGAATCTTGCTTGGACAAATTCATTGGGATGTTCGCCTTTGTTATTATCAACAATAGCGATGGAAATGTCTTTATTGCCCGCGATCGCGCTGGGGTTAAACCATTTTTCTATTACCATGCTGATGGCTTATTTTTGTTCGCTTCGGAACTGAAGTCTTTTCATGCCCATCCTGCATTTCAAAAGCAAATTGATCTAAACGCCGTTTCGGCTTTCATGCAATATGGCAATGTTCCTTCGCCGCATTGCATATTCAAAAATGCCTTCAAACTTCCACCGGGACATTACTTAAACTTCACGTTGGATGAGTCCTTGCATATTCCAAAACCAACCTGCTATTGGAATGTGTATGACGCCTATAACAAACCGAAATTGGACATCACGGAGTCTGAAGCAATCACAGAAACAGAAAAAATCCTTCAATCGGCATGTGAATACCGCATGGTGGCAGATGTCCCTGTTGGTGTGTTTTTAAGCGGAGGTTACGACTCTGCCTGTGTCACAGCGCTGCTGCAGAAAGACCGCACCGAAAAACTGAAAACCTACACCGTAGGTGTTCCAGATATTGGATTGAATGAAGCACCTTACGCAGCAGATGTAGCGAAGTATTTAGGAACCGACCACACGCAAATCGATTGTACAGAAAAGGAAGCCGTTGAACTCATTGCCGAACTGCCATTCTATTATGATGAACCATTTGGTGACAGCAGCGCTATCCCCACCACTTTGGTGAGTAAAATGGCGCGAAAAGAAGTGACAGTGGCCTTGAGTGCGGATGCAGGCGATGAAGTGTTTGCTGGTTACAATCGCTATGACTACCTGATGCGTTACGGAAAAAAGATGGAGCAAATGCCCAAATTTGTGCGGAAAACGATGGCTTCGGTCATGGATGTTGTTCCTTCTGATCGAATACCGGTATTGCGTAACAAGTATAACTTCCACAACCGCTATGAAAAGCTGAAAGGTATACTTCGCAACCCGAGTTCTCAGCAAATCATGTTGAGTTTGAGTCAGCAATATACCGATGACCAAATGAATGCTCTAGTCTTGCTAAATCCTGCAAATCATTTGCCGACAAACTATTTGTCCGCTGAGCTCCAACAAGAATTTTTCAGTCCTTTGGCGTACATGATGGCCATTGATTACCAAACGTATTTGCCCGATGACATTCTTCAAAAGGTAGATCGTGCAACGATGACTGTAAGCTTGGAAGGGCGCGAACCATTTTTAGACCACCGCGTCATTGAATGGGCTGCGCAATTGCCCGACAACTTGAAATACCACGATGGTATAAAAAAGTATATCCTAAAGGAAATTG
>JBEIKR010000023.1:0-26796 GCA_040379705.1 Crocinitomicaceae bacterium | reverse complement strand
TGATGCGAAATATAGCACCGTCCCTTTGTTTGTGAGTACTGGACAATATTCATTTTGGGCGGAGTTTACTTCTCCAGTTAGATTCGTTCGCATTGAGGTTTTCGAACCCGCCATTTCGTTTTTAGCAAACAAACATTGATCAATGTGCAATTGAATGAACAATTCTTTTGCACGCATTGGATTGATTTTCTTCAAAGAAGTTTCATAGTAATAAATGGCTGAATCTAAATTCCCCATTCGATGGTGAGCCCGCGCCAACAATTCATAGGCCTCATTGTCCACATTATCTTTACCATTCAGGATGGCTTCGTTGGCATACTTTAGCGCAATTCCATATGAATTGAAGGAATAATGACATTGTGCAGAGTAATAGAGCATTCTCCAATTCGTTGGATCTACAGCCGCTGCATCGCGAAACGCATTCAACGCTTGTCGATATTTCCCTTCTGAAAGAAAGGTTTTTCCTTTTTCAATGATGATCAAAACATCGGCAATTTCCTTCACTGTTTTTGTGGAGTCGGGCGGAGTGATGGCATTTGAACCATTTGCAAGAGAGGTGAAAGATGCGATAATCGCAAAGAAAAGGATACAGATTGATTTCATCGTTTGAATAATTGGTTGAATTAAGTCAGTACAAAAAAACGATTTTTTTGTGTAACTGAAAATTTACAGGCTTCAAAATAAACTCAACTCAAGAATTCCGTTTCAATTTCGTTAGATCATTCATCGAAATTGTTGCCGCCACAATCGTGATTACCGGCGCGGCGGCGGCACAGATCCAGAGGATAATCTGAAAAAGAAATTGACCTAAGCCCACCAAAAACCCTTCGTTAGAGCCTTTTAATCCAAATACAATGTCAGTATCTAATGGCACCATAATCATAAAAGAATACACGCAACCTATCGCCACAGCGAGTCCGCGATGTTTTCTCATAAACGCAACACTTTCATCCACCGTAAGTTTTCTGCGTTCGTTGATGTAATCGATAAAACTAAACCCATAATAATAGAACCCAATGACAAATGTAAAAATACGGATGGGCGCATTTTCGTATGTTTGCCAACCTATTATTGCAATGAGCACAACAAGCATCACCAGCGCATAATGCCACAATAAATTTCGAAGTGTAATGCGAAGTGCTCTCCGAACATCTTGAACAAATTGATTAAAATCAAAAGGATACACCTTCCCTGTTATTATTTTTTCCGTTCGTTCACTCAAATGCGTCAGCATGGGAGAAAGCAACAAGACGACAAGATATTTCGTGAATTTCATGAATAAAATCGCCAAGGAGATTTGAAACAGTTGACCAAGAACAAACCAAATAATATCATTCACCGATACCAACTCAAGATCAACTGGACGTTTCAGTATGTATGCCCCGAGCGAATAGATGCCTGGCATTAAGGCCGCTGGAATGAGCATATACCAATAAAGTCGGTGGGTTCGAATGAACTTTAAGGCCTTCCAGAATGATATGAAGCCGAGACGGAGTTCATGAAAAAATGCCATGAATCAAATTTAATCATTGGAACTATATTGAAACCCCTATAGCCGTATGTATTTTGTATCTTTGCGGTTTAATTCCAAACATTCAAAATGGAAGCAGTATCATTTAGCAGCCTCACAGCAATCTCTCCAATAGATGGACGCTATCAGCGTAAAACAAGCGAACTTCAAAATTATTTTTCAGAATTCGGACTCATTCGGTATAGAGTATTGGTGGAGGTGGAATATTTCATTGCATTGGTTTCTTTTGGAATCGCGCCTTTGGCTGACTTTCCGATTGATAAATTTGTAGCACTGCGTGACATTTATAACCACTTTTCGGAGGAAGATGCCTTGTGGATTAAAAACACAGAAAAGGTCACCAATCATGACGTCAAGGCTGTGGAGTATTTTCTCAAAGAAAAAATGCAAGAATTGGGCTTGGAAAAATACTTGGAGTTCATTCACTTTGGGTTAACTTCTCAGGATATTAACAATACCAGCGTCCCCCTTTCATTGCGCGACGCAATCGTTGAGCAATACCTTCCTTTAATGCAACAACTCACCGATCGCTTGACTCATTTGCAAGTAGAATGGAAAGACATTCCAATGTTGGCACGAACACATGGTCAACCTGCTTCTCCAACACGATTGGGGAAAGAAATCAAAGTCTTCACAGAACGACTTTCGGTGCAATTGGACCAATTGAAGCGCATTCAATTTTCAGCTAAATTCGGTGGAGCAACAGGTAATTTCAATGCGCACCATGTCGCATTCCCAGACCATGACTGGGTGGAATTCGCGAACCAATTTGTTGATTCAATCCTAGGATTAAAGCGCAGTCAGACAACGACTCAAATTGAGCACTACGATAATTTAGCCGCGCTTTTCGACTGCTTGAAGCGCATCAATACAATTATCCTGGATTTAGACCGCGACATGTGGACCTATATTTCGATGGAATATTTCAAGCAAAAACTCAAAGAGGGAGAAATTGGCTCCTCCGCGATGCCTCACAAAGTGAACCCCATCGATTTCGAAAATTCGGAGGGAAATCTAGGAATAGCAAATGCATTATTTGAACATCTTTCTTCTAAATTACCAGTTTCTCGGCTGCAGCGAGACCTTACCGACTCGACGGTATTGCGCACCATTGGCATGCCTTTGGCACATACATTTATTGCAATAAAATCAACAATTGCAGGATTGGACAAATTACTTCTTAACGAAGCAGCATTTGAAAAGGACTTGGAAAATAATTGGGCAGTTGTAGCGGAAGCGATTCAAACGGTATTGCGCCGTGAAGGATTTCCAAAACCATATGAAGCTTTGAAAGGTTTAACACGAAAAAATGAGGCTGTTACGAAAGAATCTGTGCATCAATTTGTCGATGAACTTCCTATTTCCAATGAATTAAAAGCAGAATTAAAAGCAATATCACCTCAGAACTACACTGGAATTCAACTGGTCTAAAACCCTTCAAATGAAAATCTTCCTACTCATCATCTTGTTCATTGGCTTGAACATCTCCATCAACAGTCAAACGCCTATTGAATGGAGTGAACTGTCACGTCGAACAGGCCGAATGATTTCTATTCTGCCCAATTCGGGCAAAAATTTCTTTGCATTGCGTTGGTCTGGGGGAGGATTACTGGGCAATTACACCATTTCGAATCATGAAAATTTGGCGTTGACAGCAACAGGGAAGGTAGTCATGCAGGCAAATGAAGGAATGGCAACATTTGAAGGTGTAATTACGGTAAATGGGAAAATGATCGTTTTTCTATCAGACCGAAAGGAAGGGAAAAACTATATGTACATGCAAGAGTACGGCAGCGATATGAAACGATCAGGAACGGCCAAAGAAATTGCTTCATACGACTTAGAGAAAGGGAGGTCCAAAGGATTTTTCAATATTCTATCTTCCCGTGACAATCAGTTTTTTGGTGTAGTATGGGAGATTCCCGGTAAAAAAGATGAAAAAGACCGCTACGGATTTAAAGTATTCGATAAAGCGCTGAACGCCATTTCTGAAGGCGATTACAAACTGCCCTACGCTGGAAAACTGTCCGAAATAAATCAGCATTACATTAGCAACAAGGGCGATTATTTTATTTCTGTGATGGAATTTTCTGAACCTGAAGAAAAGAAATTATTCCGCAATCATTTATACTACAAAGCCATGCACATTTTGCAGGTGACCAATGAAGGAATTGAAGAATTCACTATCGATATTGAAGGGAAACGTGTGGAAGCCATGACGATGAATTCGGACAATGACCATGTGTTTACATGCATCGGTATTTACGGCGAACAAGGCAAGAGTGGTGTTTCTGGACTATTTTATCTTCGCGCTGATTTCGATAAGCGCGCGCTCATCGATCAAGGATTTGAGCGGTTTGGGAATGACTTCATCACACAAGACTGGAGCGACCGGGCAAAAGAAAAAGCACAAAAAAGAGAAGATAAAGGGAAGGGCGAACCTCAACTATACAACTATGTCGTTCGACAATCAGAAGTATTGAAAGATGGAAGTATTGTGGGGTCGATGGAACAATATTATGTGGTTGTGCATACCTACACGGACCCACGGACAGGTGCAATGAGAACAACATATACCTATTATTACAATGATATCATTGCATTTAAAATTGGGCAACACGGAGGTTTTGAATGGCTCAAGAAAATCAATAAATACCAAGTATCTACGAATGATGGCGGACCATATTCTTCGTATGAAAGATATGTCAACAATGGGAAATTATGTTTTATTTTTAACGACAACATCCGAAACTACGACGAGCAGGGAAATTTCATTTCAAATGAAAAATTTTATCCCGCAAATTTTGGGAAAAACAAGAATGCTGTAGCGCTGGTGGAATTGGATTTATCCACTGGCGAGCAATCGAGAAAAACGTTCTTCGACCGACAAGAAATCACTGCATTGGCCGTTCCAAAACTGTTCCAAATAGATTATGTGACCAACGAACTACTCCTATACGCCGTATTCGGTAAAAAAGAGCGTTTCGGTGTAATGAAAATCAATGAGTAATCCCCTTTGCAGGTTTAAATCGTCGAACGACGCTCATCATTAATATGGATACGGATAGCGATAAACCTATCTTTGCAAGAAGGTCACCCGTGCGCATGTAGATTGTTTTTTCCTTGTTCAGAAATACATTCGAGCGAATCACCGCTGGTTTCCACCATTCGGTTTTTTGAGTAATATCACCGCGTTGATTTACAAAACAACTTATACCCGTATTTGCCGAGCGCGCAATGGACCGACGGTTTTCAATGGCCCGGAGTGAGGCGAAACTGCAATGTTGCTTATACCCAGGTGTATCTTTCCACCATCCATCATTTGTTAACACAAAAATGGCTTCCGCTCCTTTCACACATTGTTGTCGCACAAAGTCCCCGTAAATTGATTCATAGCAAATGACCGGCGCAAAGCAAAATGTTCCATCTCTCAGCACCTTAGGCTCCTTTTCAACTCCCAACGTACCGGAAGTCCCTCCGTTTTCAATAGACCAATTTTCCAAAATCGGAAACCAATCAGAAAATGGCAATACCTCGACCCCTGGGACAAGTTTCGACTTATGCAAAAACTCATAATCCCTTTCACCTCTCAAAATCATTGAACTATTGTAGCTTTCGATATATCCAGGCCCACCATTTATTTTCATGGATGCACGCGAGTGCTTTCGTTCAAAAAATTGAGCTGTTGAAGCACCAGTTAGCAATTGAGCCCCACCCCATTTTTTCATGTGATCAATGAGCAATGGATAAATGGGAAGACGTGTAAAATCACTTTCGTAGAACGACCAGCTAATCGCTGTTTCAGGAAAGATGACCAACTCGGTATTCTTTGTGACTTTTTGATCTGCCAAGGACAACATTTTGTTCATTTGGCCGTCGATAGACCCGGTAAATTTTTCGTTGTAGGGATCAATGTTCGGTTGGACAGCAACAACTTCCATTTTTCTACCTTGGTCTTGATATGTATAATATTGAACCAAAGAAGTAGAAAGCGGAACAAACAATAAACCTAATCCAAAAGCAATGTATCTTTTATATTTCAAACGATTCGAATTGTGATAGGCACGTAGCGCTTCGAATACTAAAATATTCACGTAAAGCACCCAAAGCGTTCCTCCCATTGCGCCTGTGAGGGAATACCATTGCACCCATGAGGGAGTGATAGAAAACACATTACCGAACATCAGCCAAGGCCACGACATTTCCCAACGCAAATGCAGGTATTCGAAAGCTACCCAAAACAATGGCAAGGTGAATGCCGCATATTTTAAGTTTAATCTTCTTTTTGAAAAATGGAATAGCTGAAAAACAAAGGTCATAAACAGCGCATTGAGAACAATGGCCATTGCCGCACCTCCCCCCGATGCATTCCAAACCCACCAAGTTGTACCAATGTTGTAAATGAAGAAAGTGATATATGCATGAACGAAAACTTTTCCACTTCTATATCTCTTTTCAGCAATGTTTTGTTCTACAAATAAGAGAGGAATCCAGGCGACAAAAACCAGAAATGTGCAACTCCCAGTAAACGGAAATGAAATGACCATGAGTAATCCAGAAAGGACACTTAAGGCATAGCGCTGTGATTTTAACAATTCAAACATTTGTTCAAAATTACCTTTTTTTCAACGTAAAATGATTTGAAACCAAATGCTTTATATTCAACAATGTACATCCCCTAGAACGATTCGCTGGAAAATGTGCTTCATATTATTTTAATCAATGGTGTATTGAATCAGGTAATCATCAACAATCGTCGTTAAGCGCAGATTCACACCAACATTGTGAAGGAGACACTTTTTACTTCCCTCAATTCTTCTTTCCGTGTATTTATCTCCAGTGAGTCGATACAAATACACATTATTTTCCAATCCATCAATGATGGAAACTACCGTTCCTGTGCTTGATCGGCATGCACTTACAGATTCTGCATCACCACAATCAGTGAGAAATCCACCAACGTTGCTTAAGGAGCGGTCATACACATCGACACGACCAGTCGAAACAGCTGCAAAAATTTCTCTAGCCCCATCAAATGCAGCAAATACTTTTGTCGATGCACTTGCCAAGTCGGTTGAATTGCCTTTCTGATCATAGCGCACGAGTCGGTTTCCTTCGGCTGCCATTAAAACGAGTTCATTTCCTTTGATCGACGCTGAAGCTTGTCCAGAAAATGAGATTGTGCGCAATTCACGTCTTCGGTCTGCCTCAAAAACAGAATATCGACCATCACTTTGAACACCATAAAGCACCTTGCCTTGGCTCATCCAAACATCGGGAAGTTGTTTCACTGCAGTAAATCCCGTAGAAATCGAGGAAACCACCTTTCCGGAAAGGTTTATCGTCAACAATTCCCCTCCCGTAGTCATCAATACCCCAAAGGTACGTCCATTGGATACATACGCATTTGCACCAGTGGCGGCTGTTTTCCCTTGTAAATTGACTGGAAAGCCTTTAACGATATCACCATTCTCTTTGAATGCGACGACTTTTGTGGATGTCGTCACAAAATAAATGGGGCCATCGCGTTCTGTTTGAACACTGCTCACTTGCCCGATGACACGTCCACTGACACGTCGCTCCCATGCTTGCTGCCCACCCTTAAAACGTATGACTTTACCACTTGCTGAAAGCACAAAGGCGTTCCCATTCCCCGCATCCACCAAGAAATCTGCTATTTGATCATCCACGTGCATGGTAAAGGACTCTGTCGCACCTTCATCAGCCGTCTGGAACTCTTTTTCCGGCATATTTACAATCGTTTGCAAAATACGATCGCGGTAGATCGATTTGCTGAAATGGACCGTTGCGCCATAATTTCGTTCCGACACCTTTCTTGGTAGATCTCCAAAAATCAATCGAAAACGTTCACTATCCCGTTGCAAAGTACTCCCCATCTTGAAGGCAGCGACAATTTCTTCGCATACCGCTTGATCATCCGCCAAAACAACAAAATCACCCATGAGATATGCGTGAAAACCCATGGACGTTGACTTAGGAAAAGCAGCTGTAAGCTTGACCCCCTTAAATTGCGCATGTTCCACATTTTCAGGATCCATTTGTACCTTTTCGTACAAAATCTGCAAGGGATTTTGTCCGTCAATATACTCTGATATCAATGCTGTGCTGCCCTTGTAAGCGACCTCAACGAATCCAGTCGATGACCACTGAGACATTGGACCATTGGCATAATCGGTATCTAACCCTTTGCGATATTCCTTTTCATAGAAGTGGTATGCATTAATTCCTGCGGGAAGTGCTGGTAGAAAAACATCTGCATCATCCACTTGTCGGCCTTTCATTTTTCCTTCATTCTTCATTCGAAATTCCACAATTCCACCTTCACGGGCATAGATGTCGGAAATCTCGACACCGGAAGCATTAAACGAAATCATTGTAGCGCTGGATTTTCGATCAAAAAATGACCAGCCCTCCATTGAAGTAGTTGAGAGTTCTTGCTTCGAAAAATATAGGTAATCACGCAAATAACTTAGCTTAAACCCTTGGACTGTGAATGTCCTTAGTCCATTTTCCCTGAGTTTCCATCCTGCAATGTTGCACAGTTTTTTTACATCCTGCCTTGACCATCCATGTTTTTTTTCAATCATAAAATGAGTGCGAGAGTCACTGAGATAGAGCGTATATTGATTGTCAAGCAGCGGCATCAAAGAGGGGATCACTTTTGATACCTCCTGGGTTGGTGTAAATCCAATAAACGCAAGATTCACCTCTTGCGCGCGGTTTACAATCAACAAGCGTTCATCTTCCTTGCCAAATACAGATGCAGGTGAAAGTGAGTCTTTTGTTTCAACAATTTCCAATGCTACATATCCAATCCATAGCACACTGATTAAACCAAGAACAATGAGAAGATATCGTGCAAACATAATGGGAATAATTTACTCAAAAGTACACCAATGAATTGAGGATGAAAGATCCTTAATTCAATAGAAATGAACATCGATATGTTTAAGCGAACAACTCCAATTGGGTTGGAGATAGCAAGGTAAAACTCATCCGGTGATAAGGTGTAGTTCCATATTTAGCAATTGCCTCACGGTGTTTTTGAGTTGGATACCCTTTATTGGAAATCCAATCGTACTGAGGGAATTTATTGTGAAGATCCAGCATGAAGTCATCGCGGTAGGTTTTTGCCAAAATGGAAGCCGCCGCAATACTCAGGTATTTTCCGTCACCTTTGATAATGCAAGTCGCAGGTATGGATTTGTATGGCTTGAATCGATTTCCATCAATCAATAAATGTTCTGGAGTAAAAGTAAGGGCTTCTAAAGCCTTGTGCATGGCAAGAAAACTCGACTGGAGAATATTGATTTGATCAATGGTTGGTGCATCGACAAAGGCTACCCCAAAAGCCAAGGCCTCACGTTCAATTTCACTGCGCAAAAGAATTCTTTTCTTTTCACTGAGCTGTTTCGAGTCGTTTAATGTACCACTCACAAAATCTGGTGGTAGAATTACCGCAGCGGCAACAACAGGTCCTGCGAGACAACCACGACCGGCCTCGTCACATCCCGCTTCAATAATTCCATTCTGGAAAAATGGTAAAAGTTTTGCCATAGGAACAAATATGGCAAAAAAATTGTAGTTTAGTGCGACCAACTCATTTGAAGAAGGTACAACCAATTACTTTAAAATTACGTCTGACGAAAAAACCAACATTATGAAAACAATCTTTGTTTTGATGACTTCTTTATTCCTTGTGGGAACTTCAGCTTTTGCACAAGACCGTTCAACTGTGGCCACTGCGCAGTCTAGCACTGATTTGTCAGCAAGTAAGTCTTCTGGCAAATATCTCATCACGCTACCTGATGGAATGACTTCTGATGAGGTTGCTGAAAACTCAAAATTTTACACACGCATTTTTACCCTTTCTTTTGATGAAAAAACAGATGTGGCAGCAATAACAATGATAGAGAACACGGACAAATCTCGTCACGTCATCGTTCGTTTCTTGACTTCATGTGGGGTTCAATCTATTTTGGTTGACGGACGAGAATTGATGCTAGAAGATTTCTTTTCGAAGTTCATGCTCTAAGAAACAATGAATAAATATTTTTGAGAAGGGTGCCAATGGCATCCTTTTCCTTTTTATTCTGCTTCCAATTTGCTTTAAATATTCCATCTTTGTAAAAAATAACACCATGAAAAAAATCCTTATCACTTTATTCTCAGTCGCACTTTTGTTTGCGTGTGGTGATCAAAAAGATAAAAATGCGATCGTTTTGGGTAAAAGTTATGGTCCTGTAAAAGTGGATACTTCTGAGGCCATGACAGTGAAAGAAATGCTTGAAACTTTTGATAATAAAACCGCAGAACAAGAATTCACATTTCTCGCACCTATCGATGAGGTTTGTTCAAAGGCAGGATGCTGGATCAATGTGGATAAGGGAAATGGTGAAACATTCATGGTGCGCTTCAAAGATCACTTTACCATTCCACCGAAAACGAAAATTGGCACCCAAGCTTACTTGCATGGTATTGCTTACATGGATACAATTAGCGTTGATTTATTGCGTCATTTCGCTGAAGATGCAGGAAAAAGCAAAGCTGAGATCGAGAAAATTACGAAGCCTGAATTTGAGCTTGGATTTGAAGCCGATGGAATAACACTCGTGAAATAAAAAAGAAATATACATCTACAAGCAGGCCCCGGTCTGCTTTTTTTTTGCTCAACATACACCCTATGATTAAGTCTATTCCGATCGATCAATTTCTGGCATTAAAGAAGGTTGTACCCATCATCGACGTGCGAAGTCAAGGTGAATTTGCTCAAGGACATATTTCTGGCGCCATCAACATTCCGATTTTAGATGATGTGTCACGCAAGATTGTAGGCACCATGTATAAACAGTACGGAAGACAAACTGCTGTATTGAAAGGGCTTGAATTGACAGGGCCAGATTTGAGTTCGACCTTGCGTAAAGGAGTGAAGGCTGCACCTGATGGGCGCGCATTGGTGCATTGTTGGCGCGGCGGAATGCGAAGCGAATTTTTCGCCTTTTTAATGCACTATTATGGATTTGAGTCCATCGTACTTGAAGGTGGATATAAAGCCTACAGAGGCGCCGTTCATGAGTCCTTTAATAAGAAGTATGACATAAAAGTCTTAACAGGAAAAACGGGTTCTGGGAAGACTGAGATATTGCATTCATTAAAGCAAAAAGGGGCACAAATTATTGATTTAGAAGGTATTTCTCAGCACCGAGGCTCATCATTCGGTGCACTAGGAATGGAACCTCAGCCTTCTCAGGAGCAGTTTGAAAATCGTTTGTTTGAAGAACTCAATGCCTTGGATGTATCCAAAATTATTTGGATTGAAGACGAGAGTCGTGCGATTGGCGACAAGGTCATTCCTGAAGGAATTTGGACACAAATGAAAGCGGCGCCCATGGTTGAAATCCATCGAACGGATAGTGAGCGAATGGCCCAGATTCTGCTAGATTACGGACATTTTGATATTGAAGAATTAAAAGTTGCCATGGCACGAATTGGAAAACGACTTGGACCACAGCATGTGAAGCAAGCGCTAATTCACCTGGATCAACATGAAATTTCGGAAGCGTTTGAGATTGCATTAAAGTATTATGATCGTGCCTACGCACATTTATTGTCTCAGCGAGAAAAAGCCGAAGTTAAAACGTTAGACGCTAGTCAAAAGAAATATTCAGAGATCGCTGACGAACTTAATGCACTGTAATTCTATTTAATCTGAACTCCTCGTGACGAATACAATCCACCGGACTGGCTTTTGCTTCTATCGAGTGTAAATGAAAATGTACTACCGATCCCAACTGTGCTGCGCACAGAAATTCTTTGACCGTGTGATTCAACGATGTGTCGCACAATCGAAAGCCCAAGACCTGATCCTCCTTCGTTTCTATTCCTACTTTTTTCAACCCGATAAAAGCGTTCAAACAATCGCGGTAAATGCACCTCATCGATACCAAGTCCATTATCGGAAACTTCAATGGTCAATATTTCATCCATCTGGTGAAAGCGAATGGTCGTTGCACCTTTTTGGTTACCATAGAAAATGGAATTGACCATTAGATTAGTGAAAACCTGTGCTATTTTCGCGCGATCAGCATCTACATAAATTGAACTATAATCTTTCAAGAAACCGATTGAAATTTCTTTTTCCTTGGCACGCATGTCGAGTGATTCGATAATTTCTTTCGCTAATTCAACAATATCGAACGAACGAATTTCTAAGCGAATTGACTCTGCCTCTAGTCGTGTAATTTGATCAAGGTCTTCGAGAATGTGCGCCATTCGATCAGTCGCTTTCGAGGCCCGTTCAAGAAACATGCGATTCACCGACTCGTCTTCGAGTCCGCCTTCCAACAATGTCAATACGTAACCTTGTATGGAGAATACAGGGGTTTTTAACTCATGTGCTAAATTACCTAAGAACTCACGACGAAACTCTTCTTGTTCTTTCAATCTAGAGATTTCGACATTACGTTCTTCTGTCCAACGGCTCGTTTCTAGCTCTGCATCTGCAATCACATCATCCGTAATTCGGAATTTCGGTTCATTCTCAGTAGTAATTTTTCCTTTGCGAATAGAGCGATACAACAACTTTAATCGGTCGTTAATGAAATAGGTGATGAAGAAATAAAATACCCCAAAGGAAATGAGTCCTGAAAGAAAAGGAAGCCCAACTATTACCCAGAAGGGAAAATTGAGCACTTGATAATCAATAATAACCGTTACAATGAAGGTTAAAATGAAGGTAATGGCACTTCCGCCAATAAGTAAGTGGATCGGTTTGAGGTTTTTCACTGTTCGCTGAATGTATATCCGACGCCTTTAATAGTGCGAATATAATCATCTCCCAGCTTTTCACGCAATTTACGAATGTGAACATCGATTGTTCGTTCACCAACAATTGTTTCATTGCCCCAAACAATTGTTAAAATTTGCTCTCTTGTATATACTTTTCCTGGTCTGCTTGCAAGCAATTCCAGTAGTTCAAATTCTTTTTTAGGAAGTAGAATTTTCTTACCCTCCACTTCTACTATAAATTTTTCACGATCAATTTTTACGCGTGAATTGCTCGCCTCTTCTTCAGCCACTACAGGGCGATTCAATCGACGCAAGAGTGATTCCACTTTGCTGATCAACAACCTAGGACGAATAGGTTTAGAAATATAATCATCCGCACCGGCTTCAAACCCTGCGATTTGAGCATAATCCTCGGCACGTGATGTTAAGAATGCTATAATTGGCTGTGTAATGTTTAGGTCCTTGCGAATAAATTGACACGCCTCGATCCCATCCATTACAGGCATCATTACATCCATTAGAATAAGTGAAGGTGAATATTGTTGAACCATTTTCACCCCTTCTTCTCCATTGGAAGCTGTAAAAACTTTATATCCCTCCTTCTTTAGATTATACGTCAGAAATTCGAGGATATCTGCCTCGTCATCTACTAGAAGGATTGTATGACCTTTTAAATTTTCCATGGGAGAAAAAAAAGGGCTACCCCGAAGGATAGCCCTATTGTTAATTATTTTTGAACGATCATTTTACGAACGATACTTCCACGTCCTGTGTTCAACAAGAGTGTGTAAATTCCGTTTCCAAGTTGATCTGCATTGATTGCAACAGTATTTGCACCTGTTTGAATTTCGATACTTCTTGAAGACACCACTTTACCCAATTGGTCAATAATCATTGTTTGAGCAGACTCATTTGTTTCCGATGAGAAAGTCAATACTGCGTCACCGTTTGTAGGGTTAGGGAACAATACTACTTCAGTAAGACCTGTGAATTCTTCCAATCCTACAGAGATAGCAATCGTGATGGTAAATGTAGAAGTACAGTTACCGTTGATCGCTGTCAAAACTACATCATAAGAACCATTTGCAGCGAAAGCATGCACTGGAGAAGCAGCGGATGATCCAGAGAAATCATCGAAATCCCAAGAGTATGTTGTTGCGTCTGTTGATGTATTTGTGAAAGTTACCACATTACCACTTACAGTGTACGTTGCATTCGCTGTTGGTGTAGTACCAAAAGTGATTGCAGTTGGAGCAGACGTTCCAACACCTGCACATGCATCCGCATTGGTAGTTGTCACCGTGTAGTTTCCAGCTGATGTTACAGTAATCGACTGTGTTGTTGCGTTTGTACTCCAAAGATACGAATCAGCAGTTGAAGACGTAAGTACAATTGAATCACCACTACATGCTGCAGTAGCAGAAGCGTTGATTGTTGGAACTGGCGCGTTACTTACACTTACATTCGTTACAGAAGAAGAAGCCGAACATCCGTTGTTGTCCGTATACGTTACTGAGAATGTTCCAGAAGCTGATACTGTAATAGAAGCCGTTGTTGCGTTATTTGACCAGTTGTTACCTGTTGCTTGGCTTGAAGTCAATACGACTGAACCACCAGTACAGAATGATGTTGGCCCGTTAGCAGTAACCGTAGGTGTTGCAGGTGTTGCATGAACTGTTACAGTAATTAACACACGCATTGATTGATCGCCAGCAGCATTTGCTTGACTTACATAATAGTTGAAAATACCAGGAGTTGTTGTACTTGGTACAGGAGCAACTAATGAAGCTGTTCCTCCAGTTGCTTGAGTAAACCAGTTCAATGTGTTTCCAGCTGATGCTGTTGCAGTAAGCGCAGTTGCTGTTTCATCTTGACAGTACTCATATGAGTTGTTAGCTACAGCAGGCATGGCAACGTTGTAGAACTTGATGTGTGTAAAGTTTGCCCCTGTTGCAGCAACTGAAGCACCATTCAAACGTGCATCTGGTGTAACTCCAAGACCTGGGAACAAATTCACCCAGTTAATTTGAGCGATTGTAGACGTTGAGTCATTGCCATCAGCATTGAAGAACGTTGAGTAGAATGCAGCAGAACCTGTTACACAGTTTGCTGGAGCTGTATTTGAAATCACGTTAGAAGCGAATACCAAAGAGTCACCATTTACATTGGCCTCAGCAGCAGCACCTTCAACTGAAAGACCTTTCTCCCAACCAGTAATCAAAGAGTTAAATACTGAGGTTGACGTATTTCTTCTCAAACGGAACGCTTTTTCAAACTTCTCACCTACAGGCAACACAGTTGTACCATTTCCTTTAGGACCTACAATGGTAATGTTTGAGAAGATAGGCATTGTTTTTGGCTGAGCCACAGAACCGGCTGCATCGTTATCCGATTCAAAAGCATTTGAATCACCAGCTGCATCTGATAAGTCTTTGTCACGGATAATTAATCCAAATTGAACCTTCCCTCTAAAACCAAAGTCAGTATCAAAATCGTCATCCAATGATCTGTAAGAGATCAAGTGCTTACAGTTTACTGTTCCACCGAACCACTCGAACGCATCATCACCTGAAAAAGAAACTTGAACGTAGTCAACCTCTGTTTCAGATCCTACTGAACCAAAGGTAATACCGTTGATTTCTTTGTTTGGCTCCAATGGAATACCAGCGAATTCAACACGCACATACTTCAATGTACCAGAGTCATCGTTATCAAAAGCACCTCCATATTGTGTATCCGTTGTCGCTAAAATACCTTCGATATTCGCTACACCTCCAGGCTGATTGTTTCTCGCCAATCCTAAGATCACAAGTCCACCCCAATCGCCTTCGTTACGAGCACCAGGAGCATTGTTCGATGTAAATACAATTGGCTGACTAGCTGTTCCAATCGCGTTGATTTTCGCACCTCTAGTAATAATAAGTGTTCCTTGAGTTGCAAAATCCCCACGGATAATCGTTCCAGGTTGAATGGTTAGAACAGCATTGTTTCTAACATACACTTTATTTTGCAACAAAATAACACCACTCCAAGTAGTGTTTGTCGTAATGTTTGCAGAAACTGTTGTTACGGTTGGTGCATAAACTGTGTTCTCTGGATCGAAATTAGACCAACCACTCGTCCAATCTGTAGCAGGCGTGTTGTCGGTCACTGGGAATGCTCCTTTGTAAGGAACTACTGACCAAAATGCGTTTTGTGCGCTTGCAGCGGTTACAAGTGTCATTGCCGCAAACAAAGAATAAAATCTTTTCATCGTTTTAATTTTTTTATGCAAAGTAAGGGGCTCTAGCATCGGATTTAGTTACGTCACGTTTATGCTTACTTTACTATTGAGTTAAGGTCTAGATATAATTTCTTAACAAGAGAGTTGATTGTTCATGTGACCCTGTTAAAAACAAAAACGCTCCTTCCAATTAAGATTAGAAGGAGCGTTAATTAGTTTAGTTAAAACCAATGATACAGGTGAGTGGCTTAGAAAAGATATTTGAAAGACAAGGTTACCGTTTGTCCGTACGTTATTTCTTGCCAAGGGTTATCTATTCCACGATCAAGCTTCTTGTTTCCATTTAGATCTTGAAAAAACACGAGGTCTTGAGCAAGAACATCCTTCACGTTTAATTTAATTTCATACTTGTCTTGTATCAATTTTGATACCTGAAGATCGACAATATTTCGACCATTTTCCCAAACTGAAGGCTCTTGAACATTACCAACAATGTAAATACGCTGTCCAACGACATTGTATGATGCATTGAATGCCCAACCGTTTTGTTCATTAAAATAGGAGAATCCTGCATTGATTAAGTAAGGTGACTGTCCTTGAAGCGGACGATCTGTTCCCGAACCAATCACACCTGTCAAATCAACTTTTGAGCGGATGTATGAGAAATTCGTATAGAGCGTTGCGTTATCAAAGAAAGTCGTGTCTTCACCTTTGCTCAAGAAACCTAAATTTAAACGGTATTCTAGTTCGGCACCGAAATTCACTACCTTGTTTACGTTGGTGAAATACAATTCAGGAGCACCAGATGTACCCGTTCGGTTGATCAACTCAATCGGATTCGTGAAGTCCTTGTAAAATCCGGATACACTGAATATTTGACCCTTGCCAGGCGCGTATTCGTAACGCAAGTCCATATTGTGAATTACTGCTCTTTTCAATTCTGGATTTCCTGAAAGAATGTTGTCCATTAAGAAGTTGTAGAAGGCAAATGGTGCCAACTCCCGGAATTCAGGACGAGATACTGTCTTGTAATAACTCGCGCGAATATTCATTCTCTTTGTGATTGGGAAAACCAAGTTCAATGAAGGAAGGATATCGACCACTGTTGAATCAATTTTTTTCTCTTGATTCGAACCAAACTCAATGTAGTTGAATTTTTGGTTGTACGACTCAACGCGTACCCCTCCGATAATTCGAACAAATTTTCCGAGCTTAGCATCAGCCATTAGGAAACCAGCATTCAAGAAAGAAGATGCTTGGTAGCTATCATCCACACTCGATGCCTCTTCCAATTTAAATCCACCTTGTCCGTTCGCCAGCACACCCATATTTTGCGCTGCAAAAATCTCATTCTCCGGAAGCAATAACAATTCACTTTGGAAAGAACTTCCGGTAGGTTTGTATTGTGAGAAGCCAAAGTTTCGCGCTTCAAAATTTCTGTCTCGGTATTGGTGCATGGCACCTACTTTGAATTCAATTTTACTGCTGTCAATCGCGAAAGGCAGCGTGTAATCGTATTTCAAGCTGATGATTTTTTCGTTAGATTTTGACCAGAACATATTCCCAGCTGCCGTTGGAATCGTTCCATTGGCTTGAATAATGGCCACATATTGTTCCGTAGTATCTGATTCTTCTAAAGAGTATTTTCGATATACAACACGTCTTAAGTTCGGGATGTTTCTTCGAACGTCGCTATACCCTAGATTCCATACGAATTTTCCTTTGCCAAACTTGTGATCACCAATCAATTGAGAGGTCAATAGGTTGTTTTGTGTATACCAAATATTCGTTGAACGTTCCCATTGACGCGGATCGTTGTCCAATTCACGCACTCCACGACGAATGTTCACGCGATCGTCTGAATTGACTGAATACATGTTCTTCAAGGAGATTTTATTCTTGTCATCAATCTTGTACGTCAAGTTGAACATTGCCGCATTGAGAATAGATTGAGTAAACACAGAATCCGTAAGCTCCATTTTCTTCACGACTTCCGTTGCTTGTTCTTCAAACTCACGACGAATTGTTTTGTTGGTATTGAAGTTATTTTGGTAGCTGTATGCAAAAACGAACCCGAGTGATGACTCTTTGAATTTAATGTTACGGCCAATCGTATATTGAAGGCTTCCATTTGGAAGCGCCTTGCGTTTATCACTTCCCCAAGAAAAGCTCATTTGCTCAGCCAACAATGCTTTGTCATTTTTGTCAAGCAATGCGAAATTGGCTGTGTTTGGAATACCCTCTGGTATCGCTCTAAAGCCAGAACCAAACCCCAAGAAATCAATGGATGAACCTGCATAGGTCTGAAAGTTTTGGAATGTCGCTAGCGTATTGAACGCTCCAGAAACCTGAATCGATTGGAAATTTTTCTCTTTCGGTTCTGTCGTATTGATTTCAATCACCCCTCCAGCGAATTCACCAGGTAAATCTGGGGTTGCCGATTTAATGATGTATAAGTTGTCCAACATGTTTGATGGGAAGATATCAAATGAAAAGGCCTTACGGTCGCTTTCTGAACTTGGCAAGGACGCACCATTAATGAGTGCGAAATTATATCGATCCGATAATCCTCGGATTACAACGAACTTGTTGTCTTGGACACTTGCACCACTTACTCTTTTGAGTACATCACTCGCCTTACTGTCGGTTCCACGCTTTATGGTCTCACCAGAAATCCCATCAATCACTCGCGCACTGTTGATTTGCATCTGCACCACTCCAGAGGTATTGTCTTTCACAACCGTTTTTGACGCTGTCATCTCTGTGATTTCCTGCACAGCCATGGCAAGCTTTACATCAATAGTAACAGGAGTACCTTGAACTACTTGGATATTGCGTATTGTATCAACTTTGTAAGTATCGTACTTAAATGTTAAAGTATAGGTCCCATTGGGTAAATCCATGATGGAGTAATTTCCCGATAAATCTGTATAGGCTCCTTTGCCCAAGCCCTCAACTAGAATCTTTACTCCGGGGATAGTTTCCTGCGTCTTGGCATCTTGTACAGTTCCTTTTATGGAAACTGATTGCGAAATACTTGAAAATGAAATAGTTAGTAAAAGCGCAGTGAAAAGTGTTTTGAATAACATGTTGTCCTTTATTTAATGGCACAAAGGAACTCCTGCAGGTTTATTCACGAATTATTAGAAGGTTAAGGTATAATTAAAAATGGTTAACACTGAATTAACCTTGATTACACCGAAAATTAACAAGCGAGATTATCCAAGCTGCTCAACGAATTTATACCCAATCCCTTTGATTGTTTTAATCATGCCATCACCGATTTTTTCACGCAATTTTCTCACATGCACATCAATCGTTCGATCACCAACAACGATATCAGTACCCCACACTTTTTCAAGGATGGTATCGCGCTCAAAAACATGGCCAGGGCGCGAAGCCAAAAGCGCAAGCAATTCGAATTCTTTTCGAGGAAGATGCATCACTTCACCATTTCTTTCAACAAGATACTTGTCACGGTTGATGACCAAGCGACCATCTGCACTTTTTTCTTCAGGTTCGGCCATGCCTTTACGGCGCAGCATGGCTTTTATTCGACTAATGAGCACTTTTGGTTTAATGGGTTTTGACACATAATCATCTGCTCCTGCATCTAAGCCAGCAATTTGGCTGTAATCTTCACTTCGGGCAGTTAAAAAACAAATCAACGTCCGTTCGAAACCAGGTAAATTACGAATGGCCTCACATACTTCAATTCCATCCATTCCGGGCATCATGACATCGAGCAACACCAGGTCGGGATGAACCGAATTGAGCAACTCCATGCCTTTCTCCCCATTTTCTGCGGCGTAGGCTATGAACCCCTCTTTTTTCAGATTGTAAGTGAGGATATCTCTGATATCATCCTCATCATCTATGACTAGTACTGAAACCATTTATTAGCTCTTTTTTTACTTGCACATTTTTCAACTCAAAGGTACAAAAGAAACAGTGGGTATGAACAATTCACGATTGGTTGTTAAGAATTCATTAAAAAAAAATTGATCTCCCTTTTAATCTTGACGATATATGTAGTTATATTTGTGATGTAGTAGTAGGTTAGGTTGATTAGTGTATAAACGCTCCGTGTTCTTTCGGGGCGTTTATCTTTTATTCTAGGGGCGTCCGAGGATAATTTATACATTCGCTAAATCAAAATGTAGCTATGAAAATTAAAATCTTGCTTGTCGAAGACGATACAAACCTTGGATTTGTTATTTCAGACCAATTGCGTTCAGAGGGCTACGCAGTGACGCTTTGCAGCGATGGTGCAGAAGGATTCAAACAGTTCAATGAAGATGATTTTCACATGTGCATTTTTGATGTGATGATGCCCAAAAAGGATGGGTTTTCTTTGGCGAAAGACATTCGTAAGGTAAATAATTCGATTCCCATTCTTTTCCTAACGGCAAAATCCATGACGGAAGACAAAGTGGAAGGATTCAAATCGGGAGGCGACGATTATCTCACCAAGCCGTTCAATTCGGAAGAATTACTCCTGCGTGTTGCTGCATTGTTAAAACGTGTGAATATTACTCTTGTTCCGGCAGAAAGTCCTTTGTTGAAGTTGGGCGACTATACCTTCGACACGGTCAATTTTACCTTGACACATCCAAAATTTGAAAAAACGCTCACCAAGAAGGAAGCGCAAATTTTAAAAATCTTGCATAAGTTTGTCAATCAAGTGGTTTCTAGGGATGTCATCTTAAATGCCGTTTGGGGCCAAGATGATTATTTTGTTGGTCGAAGTTTGGACGTTTTCATTACGAAACTGAGGAAATACTTGAAAGAAGATGCCCGCATTCAAATTTCGAATGTCCACGGTATCGGATTTAAATTAGAGCTTTCAGAATGATGCGCATTTTACATCTTGAAACCTCAACCAAGGCCTGTTCAGTAGCACTTTCTGAAAATGGTCAACTTATCGCATTGAAAGAATCGTTGACCGAAGATTTTTCGCACAGTGAAAACTTGACCAATTATATTCACGAAATATTGCAAGGTAAGCATTTAAACCCGAACGATTTATCCGCCATATCCGTAGCTTCAGGACCAGGATCATACACAGGATTGCGTATCGGTGTCTCAACAGCGAAGGGACTATGTTATGCTTTGGGGATTCCACTGATTTCGGTTGACTCCTTGCGTTCGCTCGCCGCGCTAGCAAGTGCTAAACATCCGGGAGTCAATTTATGTATGGCCATTGATGCACGACGAATGGAAATCTTCAGTGGGATTTACAACTCAGACATGAACCTTCTCAAACCTATTTCTGCGGATATCGTGGATGAGAATTCCTACACTGAATACGATCCGTTATTAGTTGCTGGCGATTCAAATGTAAAATTGAAACAGTTGTGGTCCAATCGAACCATTACTTTTGATGATGAAATTCATTGCTCCGCCGTTGGTCAAATCAACGAAGCAACACGAAAATTCTATGCGGGAGAAGTTGAAGATGTCGCCTATTTCGAACCTTTTTATTTAAAGGACTTCGTTACCGTTCAACCCAAGAAAATTAATTGATTCCTGCATGAACTAGAGACACTTGTTTCTTGTTATTAAGAAAAGAACTGACGTGAATTTACGCGAATCCATCCTTCAACACCGCCCCTTTCTCATTGCTGGACCGTGTTCAGTTGAATCACCTGAGCAATTGAGAAAAATCTTGGCATTGTTTCCATCTTTGGGTATTCAGTTGATCCGAGGAGGAATTTGGAAACCTCGTACGCGGCCTGATTCATTTGAAGGCATCGGAAGCCCAGGATTACAATGGCTTGTAGAAGCTGGAAAAGTAGTTGGTATTCCTGTTGCAACGGAGGTAGCCAATCGTCAGCATGTGGAAGAAGCCTTGCACGCTGGAGTTGATGTTCTTTGGATCGGCGCACGAACAACCGTCAACCCTTTTGCGGTGCAAGAAATTGCGGATGCACTTCAGGGATCATCCGTTTCAGTGATGGTGAAGAATCCTGTCAATCCTGATTTAGAGTTGTGGCTCGGAGCCATTGAACGCATCGAAAACGCAGGAATAAAAGACGTCAGCGCCATTCACCGCGGCTTTTCATTCTATAAGCATCCCGTTTACCGCAATGTACCCAACTGGGAAATTCCTATTGCCTTGCGTGAACGACGCCCAGACATCGCGCTCATCTGTGATCCAAGTCATATTACCGGAAAGCGATCACTCATTGCTGAAGTTTCACAGCAGGCCATGGACCTGAATTTTGACGGTTTAATGATTGAATCACATGTTGATCCTGATAACGCCTGCTCAGATGCCGCGCAACAAGTGACACCCGAGACACTTAAATTGATTCTTTCTGGTTTGGTTTTGAGATCCAAAGATGCTTCACCAGAAATTGCCATCCAACTCGAAGAAATCCGAAGCAGAATCTCAACATTAGACGATACTGTTTTAGGCCTTATTGCTGAGCGCATGATGCTCAGTCGAGAGGTAGGAGAATTCAAGAAAGAAAACCACATCATGATTCTTCAGCAAGAACACTGGTGGAAAATCATACGACAAAAATTGGAACGAGCCGAACCATTGGACCTTTCACCTGCATTTATACGCCAAATCATGGATGCCATTCACCAAGAAAGCATCCGTCACCAATTGGAAGTCGTGAACAAATCAAAATAAAAGTGGCGACCATTTCCATTATACCAGGACCAAGAAAAGGAGTTATTTCCGTTCCACCATCGAAAAGCGACACCCAACGAGCATTGCTCTGTGCTGCACTGGCGAAGGGGGAATCATTGATTGAGAGTGTTGGAAATAGTCAAGATGAACAAGCCATGCTTCAGGCAATCGTTGATTTGGGAGCATCTGTTACTCCACTCGGAAATGGTAAATATACCATTGTTGGAATCCGAGCATTCCCGAAGAATATCGAAATCCATGCCCATGAAAGTGGTTTAGGTGCACGCCTTCTTATAGCGGTTTGTGCTGCAGGAGAAGAAAAAATTACAGTAACAGGTTCTGGAAGCCTCATTTCTCGAACAATGGAATTTTATGGCGATGTACTTCCTCAATTTGGGGTGCATCTTTTCTATTTCAATGGCCACTTGCCAATCACTTTTCAAGGTCCAATGGTGGGGAATGACCTCGAAATTGACGGTTCTATCAGTTCACAATTCATTTCAGGATTACTCCTTGCATTGCCCTTGGCAAAAGGAACATCTCGCTTGAAGATAAAAAACTTAGCGAGCAGACCGTATGTTGAGATGACATTGAAAACCCTTCATGCATTTGGAATTGAGATCAAGAAAGAAGGCAAAGACATCTACTCTATCACTGGAGGACAGCATTATATTGCCTCAAACTACACCATCGAAGGAGACTGGAGTGCAGCATCTTGCTGGTTGACTGCTGCCGCACTTGGTGCAGATCTTACCATACATGGTTTAAGTTCTTCGAGTCCTCAGGCCGACAAGCAAATGCTTGCAGCGCTCATGTCTGCGGGATGCAGTGTTCATGTTACATCAGAAGGATTGCGCGTCAATGGGACAAATAAACAGCCGTTCGAATTTGATGCAAGCGACTGTCCAGATCTCTTTCCAGCCTTGGTCACATTGGCAGCATTTATCCCAGGAAAGAGTATTATTCATGGTGCTCATCGACTGATCCATAAGGAAAGTAATCGTGCAGAAGCCTTGTGTTCCGAATTTCTTAAGCTGGGAATTACTATTGAACACCTCGACAATGAATTGCATATTCACGGCAAGTCAACCATTAAAGGAGGTGAAGTAAATGCACACAACGACCACCGCATCGCCATGTCACTTGGGATCTGCGGACTATTTTCTCAAGATCCAATCATCATTCATGGAAGTGTATCGGTTCGAAAGAGTTACCCAACATTTTGGGAAGAACTTGACGCCTTAGCCAACTAGCTTAAATTATTTCTGGTTGATAAAAACCGAAGATTGTGAGTTTTTTCCTGCTATTGTTAATCCTTAAGTGAAGTACTTTTGACTTAAACTAAATCGAAGAACATGACACTTAAGGAAACGATTGGCGCTGTAGAGGAATTTCACAATGCGTTTGGGATTCAAAACAATTATTCTCCGACAAGTGACTTGACCGAGGCTGATGTGATGTTGCGTTACAAGTTGATGCGCGAGGAAAACGAAGAATACCTCGAAGCTGCGCAAAAAGGAGATTTAGTTGAGATTGCCGACGCATTAGGTGATCAGCTCTATATTCTTTGCGGAACAATCCTGCGCCATGGTTTACAAGATAAAATGGCAGAGGTATTTCAAGAGATTCAGCGTTCCAATATGAGTAAATTGGATGCCGACGGAAAACCGATTTACCGAGAAGATGGTAAAGTTCTGAAGTCGGAGTTGTATTTCCGCCCCGACATTAAGTCTATACTCGAAAAATAAATCATCGCGACTTCATGCCAGTGCAACGCTTTAATGTGCGCGTTTATGGACTGCTCTTCAATGCGAATGGAGATGTATTGCTATCGGACGAATGTCGGAATGGGTATTCCTTCACAAAATTTCCAGGTGGCGGCGTCGAGTTTGGTGAAGGAATCGCTGAGGCATTGCAACGAGAGTATATGGAAGAATTGGGGATAACAGTTCACGTGGGTGACTTTTTCTATGTCAATGATTTCTTTCAGCCCTCCGCATTTCATCCGAATGATCAAATTATAGCCTGCTATTATAGAGTGCATAGTGATCAACTCGACGATATTGTGGTCAATCAACATGCCCTACCATTGAAGGAAGAAGGTGAATGCCATCGATGGGTTTCCTTGAGGGATTTGACCGAAGACACCCTTAACTTTCCTATTGACCGTCATGTTGCGGCACTTCTTCGCAACAGCTAAATCTACCTTTTTCGGTCAAAATCAACCCTGCTTTACGTAGAAACACTTATCTCCTCTTAGGTTCACTTACTGAATTTGAATGGGTTCAGAACACTATTCCATAGATAGCTAATCGAACAGCTTCATCTTTGTCTCATGAAACACAAAACACATTTAAACATGAAAACAAAAATGAACTCAATCAAGAAAATTGCAACGACAGGAATGTTCCTAGTATCATTAACTGCATTTGCGCAAGAGACACCAATGTCATTGTCAACCATTGTCAATCAGCCTTTGTGCTATGGAGTTGCCACAGGACAAATCATTGTTCATCCGATTGGAGGTAACGCGCCCTACACGTATTATTGGTCGAACAATGCGCCAGAAGATGTCAACTACATTTCCAACCTTACACCAGGTCTGTATACAATTACGGTGAAAGATGCATGGGGACAAGTAGTGTCATTTACCTATGAAATTACAAGTCCAGCCCCAGTGATTATCAATGGATCGATTATCCCTCCAACAAATAAGAATACAACGGACGGCTCGGTAGATGTTGAAGTACTTAACGCTGTGGGAACGGCGACATATAGCTGGACATTAGCCAATGGAACAGCAGTTGCGTCAACACAAGACTTGACCCAAATTGGAGTTGGTCACTACTACTTGAATGTAACCGATGAAAACGGTTGTTCTTCAGCGAAAGACTTCAATGTATTTGCCAAGAAGCCGAAGCCAGTATCTGGACAAACGATTAGCTTCACAGGAGGAAGCACCGTTCAATTAGGTTCAGTATATCCAAACCCAGCCGTTGAGAACATCAATGTTCGCGCTGAAGAAAATCTTGAAGGTTTCTCAGTGTACAACGCATACGGAGTAAAAGTGTACGAGTCAAACGGAAAAATGATGAGCAAAGATGAGATCAACATTCTTTTGAAGAGCGGAGTTTACACAGTATATTTCACATCAGAAAATGGAGAGCAAAGCAGCGAACGCATTGTGATCAGCGAATAAGAAAAGTATTAACCATTAAAAAAGGTCTCACATCGAGGCCTTTTTTTGTTTTATATAGTCCGATTAATAAAACGTATCCGCAATACGCTGACAAATCATTCCGGAGATTCGCTTATTGAAATCAGTTGCATGCTTGGTGTACTTCACTATTTCTTCCTCGGTAAACATGCCAATGACCATTCCATTCAATACATGTTTAAGGTGGGGTTGTTTGACTAAAAACGTTCGGATCTTGTCATGAAATTGTTGGGCTGAACCCTTCTTGATGAGCAGTTCATCAAACTTAGGTTGACTTTTCACAAGACCGATGAATACCTCATGTTGAAATTTGATGATTGGCCGGAGTGTTTCATTTTGAAAAAGTTCAACTGGGGAAACATCCGATGTTCGGGCCGTCTCAATTATTGGACGTAAGGCAACTAATTCTTCTCGCATACTCAATAAACACCTTAGGCGAGGACATGTTCTTTGAAGAAGAAAGAATTAAGCTTCTATTGTTTGATAGATAGGCAAGTATTCCTCGATAAAATCCGCAGTTCGACGCTCAGCATAGGTCGTGGAAAAGTAGAGGTGTTGACATTTCGGTAAGCTCTCGTACAAGCGAATCATATGCATTTTATGTCCCTTGCGAAACAAGTCTACCATGTCATCGAGAATCAGCATCTTCAATTTACCGACATTAAATCCATTTTGAATGTACAACTCATACAGGCGTTTTGGTGTTGCCACGATGATTTCTGTACCATCAAAAATATCATTTCGCTGTTGCAAGATATTTCCTCTGTCATGTGCCAAGTCTACAGTTAAATCAAGCCAGCGACAATATTTTGATAACTCAGCATGCAAGTCATAGGCCTTTTGATCACTCGCACAAACTATGATTGCGCGTGGAGAACCTTCCGCAGGTTCATTCACTTTCTGAAGAACAGAAACCAAAGCCGCAGTCGTTTTTCCACTTCCTTCTGGACCTTCAGCCAGGGTGTTCCTGCCCGACCGAATTCCATCAATCACTGCATTTTGAAATTCATTCAGTGAAGTAAAGTTCTTTTCAGCCAACAATTCAGCCAGCTCAGGACGTAAATTTTCGAATGCCATTATTTCAGTTTCTCGTTTTCTTTATGCCGCGAATGATCGCGATTTGTTTTCTTTTCCAGGTTCTTTTCTAAGGCTTTCTCAAGGTCAACACCCGTTTGATTTGCCATGCACATCAGTACAAAAAGTACATCTGCCATTTCATCGCCAAGGTCCTTGTTTTTATCCGATTCCTTCTCACTTTGCTCCCCATATCGCCGCGCCATGATGCGTGCCACCTCACCCACTTCTTCCATGAGTATCGCCATGTTGGTCATTTCATCGAAATACCTCACGCCATACTCTTGAATCCATTGGTC
>JBEIKR010000022.1:0-26914 GCA_040379705.1 Crocinitomicaceae bacterium | reverse complement strand
GCTACGGAAGTATGTAGCGGTGATTCCATTGTGTTGATTTCATCACCAGCAGATTCTTATTTATGGAGCAATGGTGGAGGTACAACACAATCAATCACAGTAACATCAAGTGGAACGTACACAGTAACCGTGACCAACGCAAATGCATGTGATGGTGCAGGAACCTCAACTCCGATTACGGTAACAGTGCTGCCTACACCAGTGGCATCTGCTACATACACGGTAAGTGGAAATGTGGTGACATTCACAAACACAACAACAAATGGTGTTAGTTATTCATGGGATTTTGGTGATCAATCAACATCTGTTGACGCTTCACCAGTACATACCTTTGCCACAAACGGAACATATACCGTAACATTAACAGCAACAGGCGGAAATGCACAAAACCTTTGTACGGATCAAACGATAATCACTATTACCATCTCCGGTGTTGGATTGGATGAGCAAACAGCTTTGACTGGGGTCGTTGCTTCACCAAATCCATTTACAACATCGGTGAATTTTGAAGGTTTGACCGAAGCCGTTCAGTTCCAATTGTTCGACATGTCAGGTAAGGTAATCGCTGAATCAAGCATTACACCTGAATCATCGTCCGTTGAGTTATCGAATGTAACAGCAGGCGTATACTTCGCTCATTTGACAACGTCAACAGGAGCGCGTCAAATCGTGAAGTTGATTCGTAAATAATATTGTTCACATTGTTTAGAATACGACTCGAAAGGGTCGTATTCTTCATTTTATATCTATGCTATGAAGCGGTACATTCTATTTTTGGTGGTTTGCATTTTGTCAGGATCAGCTCTTTCGCAAAATGGTAAAATTTCTGGAACAGTGCGTGACGACAAGGGCGAACCATTAACTGGCGCATCAGTCATTTTCAAAAAGGATGTCACCATCGGTGCAGTCACAGATGATAAAGGGAATTATACCCTTGAAGTTCCTGCAGGCGACGCCTTGTTGATATGTCGTTTCACGGGCATGATCACTGATACTTTAACGGTAACAGTCATTGCGAACAAGACGGTTTTGCGCGATATCGTCTTGACGAACTATGTTCAAGAAATCGAAGGGGTAGAGGTGAAGGTAGGAAAGTTTGATAAGCCCATTGAGGAACAAACAGTTTCCATGCAAATCATTAAACCAGCAATCATTGAAAATAAAAATACACGAAGCATCGAGACAGCTTTGGATCAAACGCCAGGATTAAATATTCTTGATGGGGAACCACAGATTCGAGGAGGAAGTGGATTTACGTTTGGTGTTGGTTCAAAAGTAGCGGTCATAGTGGACGATATGCCCATGTTATCGGGTGATGCAGGTCGTCCTGAATGGGGATTTATTCCCGTAGAAAACATCAACCAAATCGAGGTCATGAAGGGTGCGGCATCAGTATTGTCTGGTAGTTCTGCGCTTTCGGGCTCTGTTCACATTCGTACAGCTTATCCAGGAATAAAACCCTTGACCAAAGTCAATGTCTATTCTGGGATGTATTCGACTCCAAATGTGGATGGTGCGAAATGGGCGACTCAATATCCGGGCATTCATGGAGTAAATTTCTTGCATTCTCAAATGTTTGGAAATCTTGACTTAGTGGTAGGGGGTAACTTCAATTACGATCATGGATACATTGGCCCCCCAATCACTGACTCGGTTGTAGCTTTAACTTATCCGGATACGATTACAAATTTCACAGAAAAAGACCTTGTTTCTATTCGAGGACGTTTGAACTTCAATTTGCGCTACAGATCGAAGAAAATTAACGGTTTAAGCTATGGTATCAATGGGAATTTCATGAAGATGCAAACAAATATGCCATTGGCTTGGTTGAACGATTCAACGGGTTTGTACCGTGCTTATCCCGGCGCTATTTTCTTGCAAGATCAGTTCATCTTCAATTTAGATCCATTCGTAAATATATTTACCCAAACTGACGGTAAACATAGTCTTCGTGGACGCTTGCTTCATGTGGAAAATAATATGAGTGCGAATCAATCGAATCGTGCGACAACGGCGTATGGGGATTACATGTTCCAAAAGTCATATCCGCAGCTCAACAATCTTGATTTCATCGGTGGGGTCACAGGAACATTTACGGATTCGTATGCAAACATTTACGTGGGTTCTGGAAGTCCAAATAACCAAATGCTCAATATATCAGCGTATACACAGTTGGAAAGCAAGATCAAGAAGACCTTAAACCTATCGGCCGGTGGACGTTTGGAGTATTTTCAGCTGAATGATACCATTACGGCATTGAAGCCAATTTTTAGAGCAGGAGCAAGCATTAAACTGTATCAAGAAACCTACTTGCGTGCCTCTTATGGTCAAGGGTATCGTTTCCCGACGATTACAGAACGTTTTATCAAGACAGGGGTTGGAAACTTTGGTGTATTCCCAAATCCAGGCTTAAAGCCTGAAAGCAGCTGGAATGCCGAGATTGGGATCAAGCAAGGATTGAAATTCGGTAAGTTGTTTGGGTATATTGATGTTGCTGGATTCTGGCAAGAATATCAAAATACCATTGAATATATGTTTGGCGTTTGGAAGGAGTTGACTTCTGCACAGGCCTTGGCGTCAAGTGCTGGATTTAAGTTCTTAAATACGGGAAATTCGCGTGTGCTTGGAATTGATGCATCATTCACAGGAATGGCAAAAATTGGTAAAAAATCAGAGTTAACATTCATGGCCGGATACAACTATATTGTGCCGACGACCTTAACACCGGATTATGTTTATGCGACTGATTCACTGAATCGAGTGTTTAGCTACAACTCTACCTCACTAGATCCTTCCAAAGGTATTTTGAAGTATCGTTTTTTGCATAATGTGAAGTTCGATGCTGAATGGGTATATAACAAAAAGCTAGCTATAGGTTTGAGTGCGAAATACTTTAGCAAAATCATAAATATGGATGCCATCATCAAAGATTTTGAAGATTTCACGAAAGATATTCCGAGCCTCCAAGATTTGCGTTACATGGATTATTACAATTCACACCGATTTGGAAACTGGATTTTTGATGCACGGATTTCATACAACTTAACATCGATGCATAAAATTGCCATCATTGGAAGCAATATTTTGAACCGAAGTTATTCGCTTCGTCCGTTGAAAATTGAACCACCACGCACCATTATGATCCAATACACGTGGAAACTGGACCGCAACGAGAAGAAGAAAGAGGAGAAAAATCGAACCGTTCTCTAATAATTGTGTAAATTCGTCCTGTCTTTGGTTCCACTTTGTGGATTAATAAGGAATCTGGTGTAAATCCAGAACTGTATCTGCAGCTGTAATTGCCGCATAATCCCTTTCAAAAAGGCCACTGTCTGTCAAGATGGGAAGGCGAAGGGGAGTTGGCAAGAGTCAGAATACTTGCCTGAGACATGTAGAGAAGACTTCAGAATAAAGTCGGACTCTAGCCCGAATGTTTGCATTCGGCGTGTCCTTCTTTTTTCATGCTTCTTGTTTTTAGTTTATTAACCGTTTTAAAAACAGAACGAATGAAAAAGGCAATCCTTGTCGTTGGACTTTGTGTGAGTGGATTCACCTTCGCGCAAAATTATGTAAATCAAGTCCTTGTATTGAATGAAGGCTACTTTGATTATGCATCTTCCACCATTGTTACACCGGTAACCATCGGCGTGTACAATCCCCAAAATCAAAATTATGTAGTCGTTGATACGCTTGAGAATATGCGTTTTGCATCTGACTTAGTTATCGATGGAAACTTCTACTATGTCGCTGCGGATTCGAAGATTTTCAAGATGGACCTCAACACCCATCAAGAAGTCGCATCCGTAGAGTGCCCTGGGGTGAGAAATGTTGCCATCTGGCAAGATAAGTTGGTCGCCACACGCGGAGAATACCTCACGACGTATGATTCATATTTGCATGTCTATAACGCAACAAGTCTACAGCTCTTGGCTGCGATCGATACAGTTCAAGGTCCGATGTGGGCAGCACAAAATATTGTGATAGACGGAAGTTCTGCGTACATCGCTGTGAATAATGGGTATGAATGGGGGAATGAAAAAGGAATCATTGGAAAGCTTGATTTAACAACACTCACTTACGGGAACGAAGTTGATCTTGGTGTAAATGGAACGAATCCAGACAACTTAGTTCGTTCTGGGAATTACTTGTATTCAGTGAACAATAAAGACTGGAGTGGTGCTTCAATTTCCCGTATTCCTTTGGACGGTTCAGCAGTCTCAACCGTTTCTTTATCTGCGGTTTCCACAGGTTGTGGAACTTCTGCGTTGCGTGACAATAAGTTGGTTTATCAAATTTCCATGGAAACAGTTTTGAATGAGTTTGATGTGAACCTAATGAACAATGTCGGTCCCTTGAACGGATTTGCCAATGAGTACTACGAGTTGGCTCAAGAGCCTGTGAGTGGCCATATGTATGCTTCATCAACAGATTTCTTTTCTTTCGGGACTGTGCGTATTTATGATGCATCCAATTCCCTTGTATCGAGCTTCGAGGCAGGTGTTTCTCCGGGTACAATCGTTTTTGATGTGCGTTCTTCTGCTGGAATTGAAGATCAAAATCAAATCGTGGACTTGGTATACCCAAATCCAACATCGGGAAAATTGTTTGCAAACATCAGTGCGGACTGCACAGTTGAAATCACTTCAGTAAATGGATTGAGTGTACTTTCAGCGGACTTGATAGGCAACGGTGAGCAAATGATTGATCTAACAGGTCTTGCTAAAGGTGCTTATTTTGTTTCTTTTAACGATGGCACACAAAAGACAATACAAAAGGTAGTGCTTGATTGATTGCTTCTTACTATATTGGATCCCGGGTATTTCGCTCGGGATTTTTTTATGACTGAAAATTCGCTTTTAGATGTGGCTTATTGGGGTAATCGCTATCAATCCAAAGAAACGGGTTGGGACCTTGGTGCTGTTTCACCCTCGTTAAAGGCGTATATTGATCAATTGCCAAACAAAGACATTCGTATTTTGATTCCAGGCGCTGGAAGAGCATACGAAGCCGAATATTTATTCCGAAATGGGTTTAGAAATGTGCATGTGATCGACCTGGTTGCCAGCCCTTTGGTGGAATTAAAAAATAGATATCCACAGTTTCCAGAGAGCCAATTGCATGTTGGTGATTTTTTGCATTTTATCGGTGAGTTTGACGTTATTCTCGAGCAAACGACGTTTTGTGCCTTAGACCCATGCTTGCGCAATGACTATGTGCGAAAGTGCGCAGAATTATTGAGCACAGGAGGTGTGCTTGCGGGTTTACTTTTTAATCGTTCATTTGAATCAGGACCACCTTTTGGAGGGAATAGGGAGGAGTATCACTCACTTTTTACCCCGTATTTTTCTGAAATACAGATGGAGGATTGTTACAATTCAATACCTGCACGCGCGGGAACGGAACTTTTTATCATTCTTCGAAAATAGCATCACCGCTTCCTCGTATATTTGTGCATGCGCGAGTTAAAAACAGCCTATTTTATTCTTTTACAGACAATTTCACTAATGTCCTTTTCTGGATTTAGTCAAAGAGTATATGATCCAAATGTAGTATTTAGCGTAGACGATGAAAAAGCTTTGTGTTTTGATGCGGCACAAGTTCGTGCATGGAAAGTAGATTACCAGACCTTCATCAATTTGGAGGGGGGCAATGAGATTGTTCCCGTTTTATCTATTCAGCCAAATAAGATGGGGTCCGTCAACGCCCTCATTTCAAAGAAACGCTTCAAAACCAGTCTCATTAAATTTAGACGTTCAGGTACTTCAGAGTATCTTGGGTTTACCTTGTTGGAATCCAAAACCAAAGGCAGGATATTCCAAGTGATTCTTCCTTCTAGCGAGGACAATTATTCCTTGGAGGTGCTGTACGGTAAGGATATTATCATTGGAAAATTGGACGTGCGCGTGTATCCTGAGCGGATCGAAGAAATTGTTGTGGTACCTCTGATGGCATCAGAAATTGACCCAGGTGTATTGGTTAAATTCCTTGATAAAGTCTTTGCCGCCCCAAATATCAGGTTTAATATTAATATCGATTCGCTTTTCGACGACCCTATTTTTAGAGAAATAGCCGCGTTTAACAATCCATCGTTGGAGTACAAACAATACACAGAACAGATGCAATCACTTCGGGATGCGTATTTTCGTCGATTCCCCAATGGATATCGAAATGCAAATTATATCTTCATTATCCCCGAATTCAAGAATAAATCGATTCAAGAATACAATGTTCGTGGTAAATCCATAGGTTTTGTAGCGAACCGGTCAGATAAAGCGCTTCTGTTTCATTCAATTGCCCAGTTGTTGGCAATTGGTATAGGTGAACTCGATGTTACATGGAAGAATGAGGGGCCTGCCAGGAATAGCACCGATAATTTACTCGATGAGCGCCGTGGAGTTTCTCTTAACGCAAAACAATGGGATGGGTTAAATGCCTCGTCCCAATCATATTCCTATTATGATGATTATGAACAGGTTTATGCTGACAATGGAATGGTGGCTTATTTTTTTTGGGAGGAGGATGAGAAAGAGAATATTCGACTCTGGGACAATGATTTAATGACATCAATCCGACACCCTTTTAAGCGTAATTTTCAGTCCTATCACCTTGATATTGATGAGTATTTATTTCAAACGCTTTTCACTATTCGCGGGACAAATTATTGTCTCTGGCATTTGATTTTTATTACGGTCAGTATGATGTTGGCCATTTTATTGAAAAAGCGATTAGACAGGATGATAGACAACCGTTTTCAGAGGCGGCTGTTTTTGAAATTTTTTGTTCGCCTTCTAGGTTTAGCGATGGGGATTGGAATACTGTATGCAGGTTTTTTTTACATAGAATCAAAGTATCAAAAGTTCGAAGTCAAGGAGGGTGAAATAAGCGAATTGAAAGGGATGACAGAATTTCAAGCCATTCGTGAAATTCGCGACAACAACCATTTGATGCGGAGAAATGAGCGAAGTCAATGTGCTGAAGTATTTGTCCACCGCGGAAATAAATGGTTGAAATCCAAACACAAACGAGTATTGTATTTTGATGTACATGAATCGAATGATACATTGGTAAATTGTCGATTTGTGCGAACGAGTGATTCATTGATAGTGCCTATGAAATACTACAAGATGCCAGCGAAAACACATTATATCGTGTTTAATTATCGATCGAACAAAGGGGGCTTGCTGAAACAAAGAGTTTTTAATTACAAGGGCAGTGAAATTACTAATCTCCTAAACATTGAGGATCCATCAAAGCGGATTCTTCTGTTTGTCAACGGATATCGATCAGTTGTCAATGATCGTGACATAAATAAGGTGTTTTCTGAAGTGCAAAAAAAGGGACTAGAGATGACACGGTCATCCAATCTCATCCACTCATTTGATCGCTTTGACTATTGGTATAGGTTTGATGATGCCATGGTTGATCGAATAAATCCATCGGAAAAGTATTATGCAGATGGCAATTTTTCAATCACCACGTCCAATTATCGAACTTTGGATAAGTTTGTGCGCTTATCGGGAACCTATCCATCGAGATGTGCTGATGAGAAACATCATACGTGTACAGCGCTTTCTAATTCTGCAAAATGGGCAAATCTGTTTCATGCGGATCACACCTTGGAATCGTTGAGAATGAAGTCGAACCGAAGAGGTTTTAAGATTCGGTATAGGAATGGTAAAATCGCTGGGCTTAATATGCTTCAAATGTTGAATGAGGAGCCTAATAAATCAAAAAATGACACCATTTATATTGCTGCACACAGTATGGGATATGCATACGCATTAGGGATTATTGAGGTTTTGCGCGGTGCAATTAACTTTGGTGGATTTTATATTATTGCACCTGAAAATGCTGGAGCGGGAAGAGTTTATTTGTCTGAATGGCCGGAGGTTTGGCAGTATGGGGCAAACTTAAATAGAGGCAGTGAAGATGCTCCTTGCATTCAAGATGGAATAGCACCACAAACAGGTGCCTTAGGCCTATCCGAAAAAAATCGAATTTATATACCTGAAAAATTAAATGCAAAAAGAGGATTCAAAGCGTCCCATTTTATTGGGCTTTATACATTCTTATTTGATATCCCAAAAGATCGGAAAGGTCACGTTCAGCAACATTGAAGGAATTATTTAACCCCCTCCATTTTGTCAAACGGAATTTCTATTTCTATTTCATAACTCTTGTGAACATTATGTAAATAGGCAATCAGGTTGTGAATTTTATCGTTATTTGACCCATCAATCAACTCAAAAGTCATCTCTTTCACGAACTTATTGTCGTCCAGAGCGAATTCAATTCCCGAAAGTTTTGCCATGGCTACACCATTATAATATACGATATTGTTCTCGTTGGTAAACCCTTCAGTTGAGTAGTTCTTTAAGACGTTACACGACGTAAGTGCAAGCAATGCGGTGATGAAAATATATTTTATCATGGTATGAATTTTTATCGAATCTACCTTAAAACGAAGGAAATTACATTAAGCGTATTTTAAGGAATTGTTAATTAGATATGATTATCTAAATCGCTTTTCGCACGAACGACAAGTGTTTACCATTTTCCCGGTAATAGGGTAAGTGACTGTCAACAGACTAAATAGAGATGCTATCCAATGTGGCAAAGCCTTTTTCGGAGAATAATCTTTGAAAATATCTGTCGAGCCACAGTTTGGACATTTCTGTATGGTGTCGTTTTCTGTCGATTTAAGAACATGCAGAGTGCGTTCTAAATCTTCCTCTCGAACCTTGACTTTAATTCCGCCAACGGCGTTTGAATACAGAGGATTTATCGATACAATTTCTTCATCGAAAAGAAAGCAATCAATTCCTTCTGCTTCCAAAGAAATGCGAAACAAATGTGCATCGATTGAATTGTCAAATCGCTTAATGATTACAAAACCCATGAAGTTACAATAGGCTTTCTATGATTTTATCCATGGAATAGCCTTCCGCTTCAGCTCGGTAATTTCTCACCAAGCGGTGACGTAAAATGGGTTTTGCTACGGCTTTCACATCGTCAATGTCTGGTGAGTATTTCCCATTCAAAGCGGCGTGACATTTGGCACCAACAATTAAGTTTTGAGAGGCTCGAGGTCCTGCGCCCCAGGAAATGAAATCTTTGGTGATTTGTGGTGCTAAATCTGAACTGAAGCGCGTTTTACCGACAAGTTTCACCGCATATTCCAACACATTATCAGCAACAGGAATGCGACGGATCAATTCTTGATAGTTTAAAATTTGTTCACCGCTCAATACATGGTTCAATTCAACACGTGAATCGGAGGTTGTTGATTTTACAATGGCTAGCTCTTCAGTATAACTTGGGTAGTCCACCCAAATATTGAACATAAATCGGTCAAGTTGTGCCTCTGGCAGGGGATAAGTACCTTCCTGCTCAATAGGGTTTTGGGTCGCTAAAACAAAGAACGGGGATGGAAGCGCATAATTGGTTCCCGCTGCCGTTACAGAGCGCTCTTGCATGGCTTCAAGCAATGCAGATTGTGTCTTCGGCGGTGTTCTGTTGATTTCATCGGCCAAGATGATATTCGAAAACAATGGTCCCTTGATGAATTTGAAGTTGCGCGTTTCATCTAGAATTTCAGAACCAATAATGTCTGAGGGCATTAAGTCGGGGGTGAATTGAATGCGATTAAAGCTCAGCCCTAAGGTCTGAGCAATGGTATTTACCAAAAGAGTTTTCGCCAAGCCCGGCACCCCTACAAGTAGGCAGTGGCCTCGAGAAAAAATGGAAATAAGCACTTGATCTACCACTTCATCTTGTCCAACGATGACCTTGTGTATTTCATTTTTCAATGCTGCGTAGTGCACTACGAGTTGATCGATTGCCGCTTTGTCTGACATATTTTATGAATTATTCCAATGGTTAATGTGATGCTAATTGTTTGCCCAGTTATTTCTAAAGGCGCAATTTACGAAGGATTCATCAATGCGAATGTAGGCATTGCCAATCTTTTGTTTCACCCAGTTGTTTACTGTTTTTTGTTTTTTGTCATTTTCTGTCGCCCGTTTGATGAGCGCATAGTCATCGGTTAAGTTTGCCCTGTGAGGCTGAGTGCGGTCCATCAGTCGCACAATGCGAATTCCTTGCTTTCTGTCAAAAATATCATAGTATAAATTTGCCTGAGAGATGTCTCCCTTTTCCATGGCATCTGTAATAAGGAAAATCTGTTGGTCAACTTGACTCAAGTCTTCCATATCCCAAGTTTGTTCACCTGTAATTGGGTTTGTAATAATCCCTTGATTTTGTTTGGTTTTTTCATCGTTCGAAAAACGTATTACCGCTTGTTCCCAGGTGATTTCGTTTCGTTTCAGCATTTGGTAGCAGGAATCCATTCTCAGTGATGCAAGTTCCAATTCTCTTCCGCTAAATTCAGCAATAATAAGGATGTGCTGACAGATGTAATCATCTCCTTTTCGGCTCATTAACTTTACGATGTGATACCCGTATTCTGATTCGAAAATGTCAGATATTTCTCCTGGTTCAAGGGAGAAAACGGCTGATTCAAATTGTGGTACCATCATCCCTCTTGATGCCTCAATTTTCCCTCCCTGTGGCGCGCTACCTGGATCCATCGAATGTATGCGTGCTTGGGTCTCAAAGCTCTTCCCGTTCATGATTGCTTTTCGGATTTCAGCAAGCTTATCGTATGCCATGCGCTTGTCCTCTTTGGTGATTTCAGGGAAAACAACGATTTGCTGGAAACTCAATTGTGAATTTATTAAAGGAACAGAATCCGCAGGAATTGTTGCATAAAATTCTTGAACTTCTCTTGGTGTAACAGATACTGAAGAGGTAATTTGCCGTTCCATTTCATCCGCTAAAAGTCGATCTTTAATGATTTCACGGAACTCTTCTTTAATCTGAGATGCGGTCTTTTCGTAAAATTCCTCCATTTTTTCGCGACTTCCGAATTTCTCTTCAATGATTCTAAGTCGATTTTCCATTTCGGCATCTACCTGTTGATCCGAAATTTCGATACTATCCAGTTTCGCCTGGTTAATCAACAACTCCTGATACATCAACTCTTCTAAAATTTGACAATCCGTTTCTTTGCTGATTTCTACACCCCCTTGGAGCATTTGTATTTTTTGTGACTGCAGGTCAGATAAAAGGATAATATTGTCACCTACTTGTGCAGCAATTTTATCGACTACTTCAGGCTGTGCTGAACCTTCGAATGCCACGCAGAATAGAAAGAATAAATTAAGGATGAATGTTGATCTCATGGTGTCTTTTAACCTGTTGAATTAGTTGTTTTTCTCGTTTTTGTCTCAGTTGGTTCATTCGTGCAGTCAGAATGAGTTCTTTAATTTGTGCTTCGACAAAATCCAATGGGGGTGGAGTGTCTTTAAGTGTGTAGTCGATGATGTTGATATAATAAGTGAACTCTTCATCAGAGAAATAGGTTTTAGTTCGATTGAGTACCAAGTTATCACGATTTAATTTACCCAATGGAATGTTTTTGGTCAATTCAGTGAAATAAATCCATTCTTCGTCATTGAAGTAAAAATCCTCCGCGTAAAGTTTCACATAAGAATTCACTTTAGAGAGGTCTTTATCATTTTTTAACAAGAAGTGCTCTTTCAACGCAATTTCAGGCTTGGAGCCCTTAGGAATCTTTATGAATAATGCTTTTACAAGGTAATCTTGCAGTTTAAAATCCTCAATGTGCGTTTGGTAGTATTTTTCAATGTCGGAGCGAGAAATAGTAGTGTCGGTTTGATTCCGTATCAGTTCGTCAATCAAGTAATACCGCGAAAGTTCACCCATATAAATATCGGCTTTCAAACGAACTGTTTCTGACAATTCTGGGGCTTTCGTTTCTAACTCAATTCGCATGGCTTCCAATTCACACCAATTCGTCAAAAAACGGATTCGATCTGCCTTATTTTCGTAATCATAGCCCAAATGTTCCATGATGATCCGCGCTTCTGTTTCGGTCAATTCATGGTCATCCACACGCGCGACAATTTTTTCGTCTGCCCCACACGATGGGAGTAACGATAAAAAAAACAGGCCGACGATTACGCCAGCCCGTTTCAAATAATATGTTTCATTATTGACCAACAGAGTAAAGTACCTGTTGATTGATTTCGATTTTGTGCTTTTTCATCAATTCCTCGATCCATTGCTGTTCAAGGAATGTTTGATAGTCTGAAGTCACAGAACCTTTGGCTTCGCTGAATTCTTTGTTGCCTGCTGGCAAGTTCTTAGTGACTTTGATTACATAGAATTTCCCATCCAATTCATACACCTTGTTCGCTCCCATCAAAAGGTTTTTCCCTTTCAGGAAGTTGGTTTGATTGATGTCAAATTTGTTTGTACGAACACGTAAGTTCAACTCACTGTCCTTATTGATGACTTCCAGCACATGTTTTGAATTGATGGTGTCGTTCAAAATCATTTTGTACACCTGGTCTGCGATACTTCTCGTTGAACATTCATACACTACAGCATCAACGCGATCTCCCCACATGTATTTTGATCTGTTATTATCAAAGTAAGCACGCAGTCCAACGGTATCTTTCATCGCCTTGTTCCATACCTTATCTGTCATGATTTCATACAACAAGATGCCATCATGATATTCTGTGATTAGTGCTTTGTAAGCAGGGTATTTATTCGCCAACTTAGATTCTTCGTATCCAATGATTGCCTCCTTCTCCCATGCTTTGTATTGCAATCCGATCACCACGTCATTGGCATCCTTACGGATTCCTCGATAGTTCGATTCAAGGAAACGAGCAAATTGTTGCTGTGTAAATGCTTTACCATCGATGGTAAAGAGTGTTTTATTTGATTTTAACGCATTCGCATTCCATTTTCCGATATAGTAACTTGTGTCGAGGTTGGCAACGAACCACTTCAAACCTTTCAAACTTTTGTTTGAGTAGCCGTATGAAGATTTAAGTTTCAAAACGAATGAGTCTTGCGTTCGTTTTGAACGCTCATCCTTGTTCACTTTCGACTGTAATTCTTTCTTCATGGAATCGAATGTTTTCACATCTGTCCATTCCAGTCGCTTAATGATATGGAATCCATAGTCTGTGCGAATGGGCATAGAATAATCACCATTGTTTTTTAATGCGAATGCTGCATCTTCAAATGAGGTAACCATACGTGTTGTCGTTCCTGTTCCAAACGGTGGAAGTTCCCCATTTTTCTCAACAGAACTTGGGTCATCCGAGTAGCTTTTTACAAGGTCTTCAAATTTTTCACCCTTTTGGAGTTTCGCATAAATCTCATTGATTTTCTTTTCGGCATTCAAAACATCTTCTTCAGCGGCCGATTTTCCAACGGCTACCATGATATGTGCTGTTTTTATCGTTCCACGTGCTGGTCGTTTGTCCGTAACATTCACAATGTGGTATCCATATCGAGTTCGGAATGGTTCAGAGATACTTCCCACTGGGGTATTATAGGCCATGTCTTCAAAAGGATACACCATTTGGAATGCCGTGAAATAACCAAGATCTCCACCATTATTGACAGCAGATGGGTCCTCAGAACCATTTTTTCCACGTGCGACAGAGGCGAAATTTTCACCTTTTTCTATGCGCTTTTTCAAGCCCATAATGCGGTTGTATGCAGCAAGGGTATCCGCTGGAGAAGCGTTGCTTGCACAATTAATCAAAATGTGAGATGCACGTAATTCAATACGCGTTCGATCATACGCTTCACGCACAAGCGCTTCGTTTTTCGCTGAGTCAATCAAGTAGGGTAAGGAAAGCTGTTTCTTGTATCCGTCTAATTCCTTTTTTAGTTTCGGAATGGTATCATACCCCAATTCCTCAGCTTCGGCCACCTTTAACTTGAATCTCTTGAAAAGCTCCATGTACTCGTCAATGGATGCTTTGTCGAATTTTGGGTTTGGGTTGTTTTTCAAATAAATCTGCAAAAATTCAGACTTCGTCACCGGATGTCCGTCAATTTTCATCAGGATGGGATCTTCCTGTGCGAAAGTCGAAATGCTCATTAACAGAGCGGCTAGGATCAAAAGATGTTTTTTCATAGTTTGGTTTATTTTTAAGCAACGTCGAAATTAGTCGTCTGCTCGATTTAACTCTTTTTTTTAACCTTTATTTAATACTATAGTTTGGTGCCTCCCGTGAAATCGTCACATCATGTGGATGAGATTCGCGCACACCGGCTGAAGTAATTCGCACGAATTTGGCTCCCTTCAGATGATTTATATCTGGAGCACCGCAATACCCCATACCAGCGCGAAGTCCACCAATAATTTGGTACATTACCTCGATTAACTTCCCTTTGAAGGGCACACGTCCGGAGATACCCTCAGGAACTAATTTCTTGATATCATCTTCTGCATCTTGAAAATAGCGGTCTTTAGAGCCCTTTTGCATTGCTTCCAAAGATCCCATTCCACGGTATGCCTTGAATTTTCTTCCTTCGTAGATGATTGTTTCACCTGGAGATTCTTCAACACCGGCAAACATTGAACCTACCATCACGGTGTCTGCGCCTGCAGCGATGGCTTTCACGATATCTCCTGTATAGCGGATTCCTCCGTCAGCAATCACAGGAACACCGGTGCCTTCCAATGCTTGGGCAACATCGTTCACTGCTGTTAACTGTGGAACACCCACTCCAGCGATGACGCGTGTTGTACAAATTGATCCAGGTCCAATTCCTACCTTTACAGCGTCCGCACCCGCTTCGACCAAATACATTGCTGCTTCAGCCGTTGCTATGTTCCCAACGATAACCTCCAACGTAGGATAGGCTTTTTTAACTTCTTTTAGTTTATCAACCACACCGCGAGAATGTCCATGTGCTGTGTCAATGACAACGGCATCCACACCAGCGTCGACCAATGCCGTAACACGTTCCATGGTGTCGTGCGTCACACCAACAGCAGCTGCTACGCGGAGACGACCATAAGAATCTTTGCATGAGTTTGGATGTGTTTTCACCTTGATAATATCACGGTAAGTAATTAAACCGATGAGTTTATTTGAACCGTCGATTACAGGTAATTTTTCGATCTTTTTTTCTTGAAGAATTTCTTCTGCTTTAGATAAGTCGGTTCCGTCATGCGTTGTAATGATTTCATGAGATGTCATCACTTCGCGAATTGGACGATTGAGGTCCTTTTCAAAGCGTAAATCGCGATTCGTTACAATGCCTTTGAGGGTTTTATTTCCGTCAACTACAGGTATTCCTCCAATCCCATTTTCTTTCATCAACTGAAGTGCGTCTTTCACAAGTGCATCTTCCAATAAGGTAACTGGGTCGAGGATCATTCCACTTTCGGAGCGTTTCACTTTTCGGACCTCCAATGCTTGTTCAGCAATGGACATATTTTTGTGAATTACACCAATTCCGCCTTGTTGTGCCATTGCAATGGCCAATCCAGATTCGGTAACGGTATCCATTGCAGCGGATACAATCGGTGTATTAACCTCAATGTTTCGTGTAAGTTTGCTGCGCAACTTTACATCTCTCGGCAATACTTCCGAATATGCAGGGACTAGCAATACATCGTCGTAGGTTAGTCCTTCTTTAATTTGATTGATGTTGGTCAGTGACATCTGGAATCTATTTTCTGAATAAATTCCTGCAAAAGTAACACTTTTTTTCGTGTTTCGTTCGTCAAAATAGTGAACGAAAAACATCAATCAATTGCATTCGTTGATTGTGTTAATTTTTTGAAAAAATCTTGGCTTCTTCGCACGAATTGAGTACTCTTGCACAAAGCCATGAAATGATTCGATTTGTTTTCACCTTTCTTTTTTGTTTTGTGTTTCTTTCGAATTCATTCGGACAAAGAGATACATCGCGCTTGATTCAACTTTCTGGTGTAGTAATTTCTGAAGAAAATCTAGAACCAATGCCATATACCACGGTGTTTGACCGTTCGGAGCGCCGCGGTGTAATTTCGGATTTCTACGGTTTTTTTTCCATGGTTACCTTTCCCGGTGACACCTTGCTTTTTTCTTACTACGGTTATAAAACATCGACATACATCGTCCCTGATACTTTGTCAGATAATCGGTACTCGATTATTCATATGTTGCAAAGAGATACATTAAATATTCCAGCGGTAACCGTTTACCCATGGCCATCTCGGGAGGATTTTGCACGCGCTTTCGTTGAAATGGAGCCTTATGATGATGCCATTCGTCGTGCTCAGCGTGAACTTTCCGGTGAAAGCTTGGCTTTTGTAGCTGCTCGACTTGAAAATGATGCTTCTTTGGCGTATGGGTATGCAGTGAATCAACGCAATACTAAATTGTACACCAATGGCCAGTTGCCTGTCAATAACCTCTTGAATCCATACTCTTGGGCCAAGCTGATACAAGATTGGAAGGCAGGGAAGCTTTCGAGGCAGTAGTTATAGTTATAGTTATAGTTATAGTTATGAGTTACGAGTTTGGTGGCTGAGGTACTAAAAGCCACGAATTTGGTGAAACTAACCTCTAACTAACTAGTCACTAATTAACTAACAAAAAACTACACCGGGTAACACAAGAAATACTTCTCTACGGGATTTGCTAAGGCAGAAATATTCAAATTATCAGATGCTTTGGTCAGATCGATTACCTCGCCATTTTTCATGAGCATATTGATGTTTTGCTTGTTTTGGTTGTAAGCGTTGTTCCTCAGAATGTCTGTGTATACGAAGAAATCAACATCATCACCCTCTAGATCAAGCTGATTACGAATGATTTCTTTTTCGAGTTGAATGCGGTCCGGACCGAAAGGATCCCGTGAAATTTCAATCTTAAACAACTGTCTATTTACTAAGCGCTTTGCTAAAAGTGAAAGTACCTTGTCTGGATGTTCTTGCCATACTTTTAGGGCACCTAAAATGTCATAATCGTCCAATTGGGAAAAACGGTCAAGCACGGAAGGATCTTTTTTGAATTCCTCTTGGGTCACATCATTTGTCAAGAAAAAATGCAATGCAGGGCTTGCAAAGAGTATTTCTCCTTTTTTAGAAAGTTGCTTTGCACGTCGTAAGGCATGAATCAACATGTGTTCGGCGGCAACAACTGTTTTATGAAGGTATACTTGCCAATACATGAGTCGGCGCGCCACGATGAATTTTTCGATGGAATAAATTCCTTTTTCCTCGAGTACTAGATTCCCTTCATGCACATTAATCATTTCAATCAGACGATCACTTCCAATAATGCCTTCGCTCACTCCGGTATAAAAACTGTCACGATTCAAGTAGTCCAAGCGATCCATGTCGAGCTGACTGCTCACTAATTGATGAAGGAATGGTTTTGAATGTTTGTTGTTGAAAATCAATAAGGCGTGCTCCAATGGTTCACCGAATTCTTGGCCAAGTCGTTGGATAAAGTACCCTGAGATTTCTTCGTGGCTGACACCATTAACGATGTCGTATTCTAGAGCATGACTGAATGGACCATGTCCGATGTCGTGAAGCAAGATAGCAATCAAAACCCCGCGTTCTTCTTCTGGCGTTATAACGTGTCCTTTGCGTCGTATGGTTGCTACAGCCAATGTCATCAAGTGCATTGCACCCAGTACGTGGTGAAAACGAGTGTGCAGCGCTCCAGGGTAAACCAAATGACTCATGCCCAATTGCATGATTCGTCTAAGGCGCTGAAGATAGGGGTGTTCTATTAAATCGAAAATAAACTCATCTGGAATGGAAATAAAACCATAGACAGGGTCGTTAAAGATTTTCTTTTTGTTTGATCTGTTCAGATTCGGTCGCAAATCGATAATTTTAATGATTGTATCAAAACTAAAAAATATAAGGCAATGCAAGTGAAAATACTTTGGGCAGATGATGAGATTGAGTTGCTAAAGCCTCATATTCTTTTTCTAGAAGGAAAAGGATACCATGTTGATGCAGTGAACAACGGCGCCGATGCTGTTGAAAAAAGTAATGACAATCAATACGATATTATATTCTTGGATGAAAATATGCCAGGTATTTCTGGGTTAGAAGCTTTAGCCCGGATCAAGGAAGCTAAGCCATTTGTTCCTGTGGTGATGATAACTAAGAGCGAAGAAGAGCACATCATGGAGGAGGCGATAGGCAGTAAGATTGCCGATTATTTGATTAAGCCTGTGAATCCAAATCAAATCTTGCTCAGTATTAAAAAAAACCTTGACCAAGGTAAATTGGTATCGCAACGGACAAATTTCAACTATCAGCAGGAATTTAGACAGCTGGGTATGCAGCTCAATGGTCGAATGGATGCGGAAGAGTGGGCTGATCTTTATGCAAAATTGGTTTTTTGGGAACTTGAACTCGAGAAAATTGAGGACAAAGGAATGAAGGAAATCCTGGAAATGCAGAAAAAGGAGGCCAATCAACTCTTTGCTCGCTTCATCCAGGACAACTATATCGATTGGCTAGGGGGAGATGAAGATGCGCCACAGCTTATTCACACCCTAATGAAAGACCGCATTGCGCCTTTTATCGGAAAGGAAAAGACCTTTGTTTTAGTGATTGACAATTTGCGTTTTGATCAGTGGAAAGTGCTTGAGCCAATTTTTTCCAAGTACTTTACCACGGAAAGTGAGAAAATCATCTATTCCATTCTACCGACGGCCACGCACTATGCCCGAAATGCCTTTTTTGCTGGTCTAATGCCCTCTGAGATAGAAAAACGCTTTCCTACACTTTGGAAAAGCGAGGACGATGAAGGAGGCAAAAATATGCATGAAAAAGATTTCTTGGATGCCAACTTGAAACGACTTGGTAAGAATGTTAAATGGTCTTACAATAAAATTACAAACCTGGACGCCGGTAAACGTCTGGCTGATAATTTTAGTCAATTGAAAGAAAATGACGCCAATTTTATCGTGTACAACTTCGTGGATATGCTGTCTCACGCCCGAACAGAAATGGAAATGATCAAAGAGTTGGCAGATGATGAAGCAGCATACCGTTCTTTGACAGTTTCATGGTTTGAACACTCGCCATTGCATGACATTGTAAAGAAAATTTCAGATATCGGAGCGCGTTTAATCATCACAACCGACCATGGAACTGTGAAGGTGACAAATCCAATAAAGATTGTTGGTGAGCGCAATGTCAACTCAAATCTTCGGTATAAAGCGGGAAGAAATATGTCGTACAACGTCAAAGAAGTATTTCGCATTTCAAATCCGCAAGACGCCTTTTTGCCAAAAATGAAGATGTCATCGGAATATGTGTTTGTGAGAGAGAATGATTTCTTCGTTTATCCGAATAACTACAACCATTTTGTGAATTATTATGGAAATACCTTTCAGCATGGAGGAATCTCATTGGAAGAGATTTTAATTCCTTTTATTGTACTTGGAAAACGCTGATTATTGAATAGTTAAAAACTCATTGTTAACACTTCATTTGTGCGTTGTGTTTGACTAGCCGAAAAAGTATGTTTTTTTGTCCTTGGAATGGATTTTAAGCTACATACATTAAACGATTTACCAGCTACGGCAATATCCTTCTTGGCTCATTTCGACAATCGAAAAGTGTTTGCTTTTCAGGGGGAAATGGGTGCAGGAAAAACTACATTCATTTGTGCACTTCTATCGGCAATGGGCATAACTGAAATCGAAGGATCACCTACGTATTCATTGGTAAATGTTTATGACAGTCCGCTTTACGGCAGGATTCATCATTTTGATGTGTATCGATTGAAAAATGAAACAGAGGCCTACGACATCGGAATCGAAGAGATGCTTTATAGCGGAGGTTATTGTTTTGTTGAATGGCCTGAGAAGGTGGGTAATTTGCTTCCAGAGAACACCGTTTGGGTGAATATTCGTAGCTTAGAGGACAACACACGCATAATAACTACTGACCAATGAAGACTGATCCAGAACTCCTGAAAAAACTGATGCAGCAAGGTGCGCTTCTGCCGCAAGAAGAAATGTTGGAGATTTCGCGCAAAAAAGGAAATTTGTTTATTGGTATTCCAAAGGAAACTTCCTTTCAAGAACGACGAGTACCGTTGGTTCCTGAAGGTGTGGCCTTATTGATTGCCAATGGACATCAGGTTCGGGTAGAAAGCAAGTGTGGTGAGGCATCGAATTTTAGTGACCGTGATTACAGTGAGGTAGGAGCTGAGATATGCTTCGACCCAAAAGATATTTTCCAATGTGATATCATACTAAAAGTTGCACCCCCATCAGAAGAAGAGGTAGATTTGATGCCGGGAGGACAAACATTGATCTCAGCATTGCAATTATCGGTGCAACCGAAGGAACTTTTACAGAAATTAATTCAAAAGAAAATAACCGCCATCGCATGGGATTATATCCGCGATGAGGAAGGACTTTTACCTGTTGTTCGAACGATGGGCGAAATCGCAGGAACAACATCCATTCTCGTTGCTGGTGAGTTGTTGTCTTCTTTTTCGTCGGGTAAAGGGATGATGCTTGGCGGAATTGCAGGTGTAACACCTACTGAAGTGGTGGTCATTGGTGCTGGAACTGTAGGGGAATATGCTACTCGCGCAGCTCTTGGATTGGGTGCTTCAGTGAAGGTCTTTGACAACTCACTGTCTCGTCTTCGTCGCATGCAAAATGACATAGGAACACGATTGTACACCTGTGTATTGACCCCAAAAGTTTTGGCGAAATCATTGAAACGCGCTGATGTGGTGATTGGCGCTTTGCGTGCACCACTAGGCAGAACTCCTTGCGTAGTGACGGAAGAAATGATTCAGGAAATGAAGCAAGGTTCTGTTGTTGTCGATGTAAGCATCGATCAAGGTGGCTGCTTTGAAACTTCACGAGTTACTAATCACAACGAGCCAACCTTTGAAGCGCATGGTGTCATTCATTACTGTGTCCCGAACATTGCATCTCGTGTTTCTCGCACTGCTTCATTTGCACTTTCGAATATTTTCGCTCCGATTTTATTAGAAATGGGGGATAGTGGAGGTTGTCGCGATCTAATCAAGAGCGACCAAGGTTTTAGACGAGGAGTATATATCTATAAAGGAACATTAACCAGTGAAATATTGGGTAAGGTCTTTCATCTTAAATACAAAGACATCGACCTTTTGATTTTGGGAATGTAAGATGCTCATTACTGCTGTTGTTGTTTATCTATGTTTTACATTGTTTATCGGGTATCTCGCTTCCCGAAAGGTTAAAAATGCGACTGATTTTGCTGTCGCTGGACGAAAACTTTCCTTTTTTATGTCTTCCTCGGCGCTCTTGGCCACATGGTTTGGAAGTGAAACCATTCTTGGTGCTTCTGAGGAGTTTCTAGAACATGGATTAATCGGCGTTATTGAGGAGCCACTAGGTGCAGGCCTCTGTCTAATCATTGTCGGGGCTGTTTATGCAAGACGTATGTACCGCACCAATGCATTGACTTTTTCAGATGTTTTTTTGATGAAATATGGAAAAAAGGCAGAGCTTATCAGTGCTGTTCTTAGTGTGCCCAGCTTTTTTTCGTGGATTGCCGCTCAATTTGTTGCCTTGGGATTAATTTTTCAATTGTTTTTTGGATGTTCCATGGAAGTGGGAATTCTTGTCGGAGCGTTCTTGGTCATTATTTATACATCCATGGGAGGTATGTGGGCTGTTTCACTGACGGATACCATTCAAATGATTGTAATCATTCTGGGCTTCATCGCGCTGTTCTTTGTTTTTCGAGATAAAATATACCTCCTCGGGGAAGTTCATCAGAAGAATCCTGATTTCTTTCGACTCTATAACGCGGATAAGATTGCCTGGTGGCAGTGGCTGGCGGCTTGGATGTCTGTGGGATTAGGTTCTGTGGCGTCTCAGGATGTTTTTCAACGAGTAATTTCTTCCAAAAGTGAACGAGTTGCCATTTGGGCTTCAATAACCTCAGGTGTATTGTATTTAGTCATAGGAATGATGCCTCTGCTTATCGCACTCATAGGAATGAAGTTGTATCCATCACTCTATGCACATCACGAAGGAAGTTTTATCATTGCCTTCATCATGGAAAAAACACCAATTTGGGTTCAAATTATGTTTTTTGGAGCGCTCATTTCGGCATTGCTTAGTACGGCTTCAGGTTCAATTTTGGCACCTGCAACGATCCTCGCGGAAAATATCATAAAGCCACGATTTGTCAATATCAATCTTTTGCTAGTGATGCGTGTAAGTGTGGTTGTCATCGCTCTTTTTGGGGTGTTTATTTCGTTTATGGGCAACAGTATTTTTGAATTGGCAGGAATCGCCTCAAGCTTCACCCTCGTTTCTGTTTTCGTTCCGTTTACCGCCGCTTTATTTTTTCCTTGGGTGAAGTCTACAGGATGCATCACGTCAATGATCTTTGGTTTGATCGCCTGGATCGTTTGTTTGATTGTGGATCAAGAAATTATCGGATTGTATGTGGGTATTGCAGCTTCGCTTGTTGGGCTTATCTTAGGGACCTTGTTTGATTCATTATTTAAAGTCGAAATCGAACATGTTTGAGCCACTTGACTTTCCGCAAGCAAAATTGAAGTTGACGAGGTCTGGAACTTCTGTCTATGTCTTTTGTAGAGTTCGAAAAAAACAACTCATTCTAACTCCAGAAGAATGGGTAAGACAGCATTTGATTCATTTTTTAATTGACCACCTAAATGTACCCATAGGTTTAATTGCCAGTGAAATGTCACTCAATATCAATGGATTGGTTCGCCGTTGTGATGTCGTGGTTTTTAATCGATTTGGAAAACCTGTGTTTTTGATGGAATGCAAAGCTACCGATGTCGTTTTGGGCGAACAGGTAATACATCAAATTGCGCAATACAATTTTAGCTTGGGAACGGATTACTTGCTCATTACCAATGGAAAGCAACATAGAATTCTCCATTTAGATCGAGAAAATGGGGAAATGAAATCATTGGAAGAGTTTCCTGATTTTTCGGCTTTGATTGGAGATTGATCTATGGGAAATGAACCTATTTCAAGTCCAATTTAAACTCCGACGTCTTGTGGAAGGTCAAATCCGGATAGTCTTGCTCGGCCATGTTCAATAAGAACTGGGTTTCAGCTAAAAACACCAAATTGTCGTCTTTGTCCTTCGCTAAATAATTGGCCTTGGCACGTTTGAAAGATTCCAATTGTTCCGCATTGTCTGTTGTAATCCAACATGCCTTGAAGTAATTCTTCGGTGCAAAGCGGCAGTTCGCGCCATATTCATGAATCAAACGGTAATTGATAACCTCAAACTGAAGTTGTCCGACAGTACCGACAATCTTCCTATTTCCCGGCTGCATGATGAACATCTGTGCCACACCTTCGTCAGTCAGCTGGTGAATACCTTTATCGAGTTGTTTCGATTTCAATGGATCCAAGTTTTCAAGCTCCATGAAAATCTCTGGTGAGAAGGAAGGAATTCCTTTGTAAAACATGTTTTCACCTTCCGTCAGCGTATCACCAATCTTAAAGTTTCCAGTATCGTATAATCCGATGACATCACCGGGGAAAGCTTCATCGATGACGCTTTTGTCTTGTGCCATGAATGATGTTGGGTTCGGAAACTTGAAGTTCTTATCCAATCGCACATGATGGTAGAATTTATTCCGCTCAAAACGCCCAGAAACGATGCGAAGGAAGGCAATTCGATCGCGGTGCTTTGGGTCTAAGTTGGCGTGAATTTTAAAGACGAAACCAGAAAATTTCGAATCATTTGGATTGATAAAACGCAAGTCAGTGTCTCTTCCAATTGGAGAGGGCGAAATAGCGATGAAAGTGTCCAATAACTCTTGCACCCCGAAGTTGTTGACAGCAGAACCAAAGAATACGGGAGCTACTTCTCCTGACAGGTATTTCTCACGGTCAAAGGCATCGTACACACCATCAATAATATCCAATTCTTCGCGCAATTCTCCTGCAAATTGTTCACCGACCAATTCATCAATTAACGGGTCAGAAAGTTCAGAGATGGAAACGATATCATCCGCTTTCTTTGTTTTGCTGGCTGAAAATAGGTTTAGGTTTTTGTTATAGATGTTGTACACCCCTTTGAAGCGATCACCCATACCAATCGGCCACGTAAGTGGACGAACTTTGATGTCTAGCTTCTCTTCCAATTCATCCAACAAGCTAAAGGCATCTTTCCCTTCACGGTCCATTTTATTCACGAAGATAATCACAGGAGTGTTGCGCATACGGCACACTTCCATGAGTTTTTCCGTTTGAGATTCCACACCATTGGCGCAGTCAATCACAAGAATCACGCTATCGACAGCTGTAAGAGTGCGGTATGTATCCTCTGCGAAATCTTTATGGCCAGGAGTATCCAAAATGTTGACTTGCTTGCCACCGTATTCGAAAGCCATCACCGACGTTGCCACCGAGATCCCACGTTGCTTTTCGATTTCCATGAAGTCGGACGTCGCAGTTTTCTTGATTTTGTTGTTCTTTACAGCACCCGCCGTTTGAATCGCTCCTCCAAAGAGAAGCAGTTTCTCCGTTAATGTCGTTTTACCGGCATCGGGATGGGCAATGATGCCAAAAGTGCGGCGCTTTTCGATGGCTTCCTGGTACTTCATGTATGTATCGGTTGAGGCAAAAATGCCCGTATTATCAATAAAAAAAGGAAACCGCAGGCGATCTCCTTTTCTTTGGGAGGAAGATGGGTCTCGAACCCACGACCTCTGGTACCACAAACCAGCGCTCTAACCAACTGAGCTACAACCTCCGTGTCGTGGCGCAAAGATAGAGAATTTCTATTCATTTCAAAGTCACTCAAAACATTTTTTTAACTTTAGCTGAGAAATTAGAGCGTTATACCATGGAAGTGAGGAAATTATTGATGGATGAATTTGATAAGCGAGTTTTCGAAGAATCATATGATCGCATCTATCGGTGCATCTCATTGATTGATGAAAAGGACTTGTGGCAATCACCTAGCAAGGGAATTCCTGCCATCGGAAATCTCATTCTTCATCTTTGTGGAAACGCGCGTCAGTGGATCTTATCTGGTTTAGGTGGACGCCCCGACAATCGTGATCGCGACCAAGAATTTGTAGCGCAAACGAAGATTAAAAAAGCCGAGTTGGTGTTTCTCCTAGAAAATATGCGCAGCAACTTGCGTCAGACCTTGGAAGAACTTGATCCAAAACAGATTACCACGACATATACTATTCAAGGATTTGATGTCACTGGTTTCTCTATTGTCGTGCATGTCATCGAACATTTTTCTTACCACACTGGTCAAATCACAACATTAACCAAACTTTTGACAAACAAAGACACAGCCTATTATGCGGATGTTGATTTGAATAAGCTGAATCGACTGAATTGATTGGAATGAGGCAATTGTTTCGACTGTTGCTTGGGATGCTATTTATTGCATCACTTCAGAGTTGCAGCTCCGTGTTGTTTGGCGTCATGGGCATTAAGAAACCGATGTCAATGACACCTGAAGAGATTCTTGTTCAAGGTGAAAAGTATGGCATCCCAATAAGCGACAGCTACGAGATGGATAGCAGTTTTTTTTCTGTCGCCACAACATTAGATACTACACGTTACAAAAGGGATCAAAAGAATTTAACACAGCCTCTTCAAGTGCTTTATTTCGATAAGTCGGGAAGGTTGATTTCTTACTTAGTAAATTGCTCTGTCGGAGGTTTTCCCAACTTGAAATGGAATCGCTACGGTACGTACAACCAGTTTCCAGCGGCTCAATCCATCGAGCTCGACACGATGAATACCTTGAACGATCATTTGCTACATATCAACCCATTAAACAATGCACCTTTTCCTGATTTACGCACTTACGATTACACTATTTTGGTGTATTGGAGTGGGTTTATGGGGCGACAAAGCAAGCACCTGGTGCGTGTGGTTCAGGACAATGTAGGTTTAGCTGTAGGTGAAAAAGTCATGGTGTTGTATGTGAACACCGATAATTTTTGGTCGAAAGTAGAAATACAGTAGAATAGAATGATTTGTCTAAATTCACCGAAGCTTTTTGAATTAGGCAATGACTATTAATTGAACCAAAACAAATGATGAAAGAAGAAGATTCAAGCGGTAACCCAGGTATTCTAGAAGGCGTAAACAAGTACTTAATTCAGTTAGATTTGGAAGTGGTAAAACACACCCATGCCAATCACTTTTTTTTCATTCGAGAAATTATCAATAAATACGACCCCATCGGTTTAATCGCCATTGGTTCGTCTGAAGACGAATATGACCCTGAAGTAAAAACAATTGTTTATCAGTTGAAGGATGTGCACACAATTGTGCAAATTCAAGACTTGGTGCATCAAGAATTCTTGCGTTGGTTTGAAGAAAAATCAATTGTAGGGGAGCGGGATTCATATGCGGAAATAGCCACAGAGATATTTAACGGATTAAACACGACCGATGGTTCGAGTAAGATGTCAATGTAGGGGCCTAATGTGGAAAAAGAAAGTGAGAATTATAGTTATTTTCTTATTCGTGTCATTATTTTCCAAGGCAGATACCATTGATGTATGGAATGTCTATTACAATCAACGTATGATTCATCATTTTAATGGTTTTTCAAAAAACGAATTGGTGGTTAGTTTGGATAGTATTCAACCAGGAGATTCAATTACATTAAGATATTACAGGGATACACCATGTCACGATTGTGCTACGTTTTTAGCAATAGAAAATGAGAAACATTATATTTTCTTTCAACGTTCAAATCGTGGTACAGGCGCACCAATTTCTTTTACCGTTGATGAGTTGCTGGCTATTAAAAACAAAGGATATATTAGGCCTTTTTTGGTGTTTTATTACGAAGGAAAATTGGAACGACGTTCTGACAAGATTTTATTGTTTCGGGTTAGGTTTGAGTGATTCCTAAAAAGTTACGAGTTACGAATTACGAATTACGAATTACGAATCATTGTTGTCCGATAAAATTTTGCTGCTCATCTTGAAACTCTTGAAATCAATGGCATTATGAAGTGTTATTGAAACAAGGGGGTGGTTTTTATTTTAT
>JBEIKR010000021.1:0-26992 GCA_040379705.1 Crocinitomicaceae bacterium | reverse complement strand
GTACACAACCCGCCACTGACCAATTGATCCATTCGCCAGTTGCTGTAACACTAAAGAAATAAAACACTACCCAAATTGCCTGCTCACACGCATAGTTCGGATGACGCACGATAGACCATAAGCCCGTAGAAACGAATCCTTTTTCGTACTGTTCCAATGGTAAGCCTTCCTTCAAACGACGGTGCTTTTCAGTCTGAAAATCATACTGTTGCTGATCTGAGATAAACTCGATGATCACTAAAGTAACATACAAACCTGCCAAAGCGTAATCCGCAATTCCCAATGGATTGGTATTGTCCGCCAAGCTTGCCAAAATCGGAAGGGTAAATAAGAAGATCAATACATTTTGGTAAGCCGAGATAAACAACAGATTGAAAATCATCCATACAAAGCGATTATTAAACCCTGGACGCTTGCGCAAAATCTCCCAACGGTAATCTTCTTCTCCTGCCCAAAAACGCCATGTGTAAGCACCACGACGGGCAAAGTTAAAGGTGAGTCGAGATCCCCAAATAGAAACTAAAATGGCCATGAGTACCATGCGCTCATTCATTCCTCCTTCAATCGTCATATACCAAACATATCCGATTGGTACAATACTCCAAAGTTTATCTACCTGGGAGTTATTTTTTGAGAGTTCACCAATTAAGAAACAATACGCAATAACCCCACTCACAATCATGGAAGCGCCGAACAACACATGGTTTTGAACCTCATTCAACGGAGTGCCGAAATAGAAGGACACAAATGGAACTACGATAACAGTAAAAATCAATAAAATAATAGTAATTAACATATTAGTCTAGTTTAGCGTAAGTAAGTATTCAAGTCCATTTTTAATTTCTTCGGCGGAATATTCGATGTTCCACGAACAATTTCCAATACCGTTTAACGCAGAACCAAGAATTTTGTTCGCTGAATTCTTTTTATCATTCTGCATGAGTAAAATTAAAGAATCATATGACTTCTCATCCAAAACGGGAATGTCAAACCACTTGCACATGACCGAAGAAACTTCCGTCAAATCATTTTGTGTTAATAATCCTTTAGCAAAAGAGATGTGTGATTCTACTACTATTCCAAGAGCTACACAATGACCATGAGATAATGCCAAGGAATCCAGATAAAAGCCTTCAAGCGCATGACCTATCGTATGACCAAAATTCAAACTTCGACGTCGGCCCATATCGAGTGGGTCATCCAACACCGCTTGACATTTAACTGCTTGAGAATTCGCGATGAGCTGAGCATCTTTCATCTGATCCAAGGAGGTAATTGCTTTTAAATCAGCCCACATATCCGCAGATGAAATCAAGGCATGTTTCAGCATTTCAGCGAATCCGTTTAATACTTCTCTTTCAGGCAAGGTTTCTAAAAAGCTGACATCCGAATAAATGCGCACTGGCGATTGAAATACACCCAATTGATTTTTATAGATCCCCAAGTCAATCGCTGTTTTTCCTCCAATAGATGCATCCACCATTCCTAAAAGCGTGGTGGGTATGTGGATAAAATCTACTCCCCTTTTGTACACGGCAGCAATAAATCCACCCAAGTCTGTAACAACGCCACCTCCCAAATTGATGATTAAATCATCCCGACCAATGCCATATTCTGTCAATGCCTCCCATACTTGAAAACAAACCTCAAGCACCTTATTTTCCTCTCCTGCCGGAAATAACATGACTTCAGCCTCTGCAAGTTGTTCAAATGCAGTCAACAAATACTCCAAACAATAATCGTGTGTATTTTCATCCACCATGATCACAATTCTTGATGAAGCATAATTGTCAATAAGAAACGATTGAAAACTTGAATCTATCAATGATCCATTTTCAATTTGACAAGCGCTTAAAAGTTGTTCAGAATCCATTTTCACTACTGTAGTTTGACAAATGTAAGGAAAGAGCGCAAAGGAAGGAGATTTGTTTCGGCAAAGCATTAAATTTGTTGCATGTTGACATTCGATAACACTGAGATCGCCTTTGGTAGCAAAACGAACGGAGACCTTCGGCGCGCGTACATGCTATTCAGGCTGGTTGGCAATCCACGACTTGTTCGCTTTGGCAAATGGTTTACAAACTTTTGTTTTCGCTACAAAATTCCTATTCGAGGAATGGTAAAAAAGACCATTTTCAAACAGTTTTGTGGTGGAGAAACCATTAAAGAATGTGATCAAGCGATTGCTCAATTGGGTAAGTTCGGCATAGGGACCATTCTCGATTATTCCGTTGAAGGAAAAACGAGTGAAGCAGATTTCGATGCTACAGTAAATGAAATTGTTGACACGATTCATCGTGCTGCAAACGACAAAAATGTCCCTTTCGCTGTATTCAAGGTTACAGGAATTGCTCGTTTTGGAGTTTTAGAATCTGCGAATAATGGCATTGACTCATTAAACGAACAACAGCTTACAGACTTAGCTATAGTGAAAGCACGCATCAAACAGATTTGTCAGGCTGCGTTTGATGCGCAGGTCCCACTATTCATTGATGCCGAAGAAACCTGGATCCAAAATACCATCGATGCGATAACACATGACATGATGCGTCTTTTTAATCGTGAAAAAGCAATCGTCTTCAACACTGTGCAGATGTATCGCCATGACCGATTGGAGTTTATAAAATCTTATGTTGAAGTTGCCAAGGAGGAACAATTCCATTATGGAGTCAAATTGGTTCGCGGCGCATACATGGAAAAGGAACGGGAACGCGCTCAAGAAAAAGGATACCCATCCCCCATTCAACCAAACAAAGCACAATGTGACAAAGACTTTAATGCTGCCATAGAATACATTTTGGAAAATATTTCTTCCGTAGCATTGTGCTCAGGTTCACACAACGAAGACAGTGCTTATGTTTTAGCCAGTACGATGCAAAAGTTGGGGATTGACAAAAAAGACACGCGTGTGTGGTGTGCTCAATTGCTCGGAATGAGTGACCACATATCCTATAATATGGCCCATGCAGGATACAACGTAGCTAAATATGTTCCCTACGGTCCAGTAGAAGAGGTCATGCCCTATCTCATTCGTCGGGCAAATGAAAATACGTCTGTTGCTGGACAAACGGGACGTGAACTTTCTTTGCTCATCAAAGAACGCAATCGCCGAAAGCACTGAACGTGAAGATATATTCGAAGTATATTGAAGAAGCGGTTGAACAATTATCCTCATTGCCAGGTATAGGAAAAAAAACAGCCTTACGTTTAGTCCTGAACATCTTACGTCGCGAAAACGATGCTGTAGAATTGTTTTCGAATGCATTTACCGATATGAAGAAACACGTGCAAGAATGTAAGGTGTGTGGCAATATTTCTGATCAAATTTTATGCGAGATTTGTTCCGATGAGCGGCGGAATCATACTCAAATCTGTGTAGTCGAAGACATACGTGATGTGATGGCCATTGAATCTACAGGAACTTTCAAAGGAGTTTATCATGTTCTCGGCGGAATAATTTCTCCAATGGACGGCGTTGGACCCGCGGATCTAAATATTCAATCATTAGTTCAACGTGCATCGTCTGATTCAATCAGCGAAATAATTTTTGCGTTGAGTCCGACAATGGAAGGTGACACCACAAATTTCTATCTCTATAAGAAGCTCGGAGGATCAGGCATATTCATCACGGCGCTTTCCAGAGGAGTTGCTGTTGGTACTGAATTGCAATATGCGGACGAACTTACTTTAGGTCGTTCACTTACTCAACGCCAAGAGTTCAAAGGATAGTTAATCTTTACGAACGTCCAAAATTGACGATGGTTCAGATGCAGTATATCGCTTTGCAAAAGAACGAATTTCTCCAGAGCGAATCTCTGTGGTACCAAATGGTAGTTCAATGATTCCTTGGATCATCGATTTTGCCACATCAATCGCATCGATTGGTCGATATGTATTGAACAATCCAGTTTTACCAAAAATGTGTCCCATAGCAACAGCCATACGCTCTCCAGTACGACGCTCTAATCTTGGCCCATCCAGCACGGAAGGCTTTACGATCACTAGCTTTTCAAATCCCATCAATCGTGCATTTTCATCTAACTGAGCCTTCATGCGTGAATAGAAAAACGGAGAATTTTTGCTCACTCCAAGTGCAGAAATTAGCACGCATTGCTTAATTCCGCGAGCACGACACATCCGCATCACATTCGTTGGAATGTCAACGTCAACTTCCCATTGTTTCGTTTTCGTTCCCGCTTTTTTTATGGTTGTACCGAAGGCGATAAACACAATATCAATATCATGATGTACAGGCAGGTCTGTAAAATGGTCTAAGTCAACCACATGATTCGTGACGGTAATTTCACGTAAATCCAGTTCTCGTCTGCTGAGTAAATCTATTTTATCAAAGCGTGGATCCATGATCAATAATTCAAGTAACTCATGACCAACGAGTCCAGATGCCCCTAAGATTAATGCGTTCATGGAATGTTTTTTTATAAAATTACACTTTGGTGGTTAGAATTTAAGGAAAAAAAAGTATTTTCGGAACTAATAAAAAAATGTAAAACTAAATTTTATAGCGATTTCCTTTTTATGACGAGTATTTTTGTTGCCAAACTGGATTTTGGTATTTCCAGTGACCAATTGCGGCAAATGTTTCAGCAGTATGGAACAGTTTTAAAAGCAACCGTTGCCATGGACCGTGAAACCGGTAAATCGAGAGGTTTTGGTTTCGTAGAAATGGCAAACCGTGAGGAAGCCATGTCAGCAATCAAACAGTTGGATGGTTTCAATGTAAATGGCAGGCCCATTGCAGTGAAAGAGGCTGAGCAACGCGGCGATAGTCGACCTCCACGGGACTCAAATGATTCACGTCCCCGCGATCAATTTAGACCGAATGATGGTGCCAATCGTTCAGCAGACCGATCCTCCGACACGCGAAGACCGGATGATAACAGAAGTTTTACTCCCCCTCCCGCCATTGAACCGTCGAAAATTGAGACGAGAAAAAAGGAAAAAGAACGCAAGCCTCTTGATCATGATTCGGAAGGTCGTTCAAAAAAACCAAAGATGAATGCCTACAAAAAAAGTGGGAAAAATAACCGATTCTATGGGGATGATGATGACGATGACGATTGGGACGTAAATAGCGCTTCATTGTTTGATACCGATGATGACTTCGATGATGATGAAGAATTCGACGATGAGGAAGAAAATTAGTACCAACTACCAATAACAGATTAGAATGCCCTTCGGGGCATTTGTTTTTTATCAATAAGGAAAAATCAGCTCGAAATAAACCAATGGATATTCTCATCATTTTCGTACTAACACTTCTTAATGGATTTTTCGCCTTATCTGAAATTTCGCTTGTTTCAGTAAAGAAAAATCGGATTGAACATTTAGCAGATCAGGGCGATAAACGAGCAAAAACGATCATGAAATTGCTTGAAAACCCGGAGAATTTTTTATCCAGTGTCCAAGTCGGCATTACTCTCATTGGAATTATTTCAGGTGCTTATGGTGGTGCAGCACTATCTGACGATATGGCTCAATTGCTGTCCGGTGTTTCATTTCTCGAAGGATACGTCGAAGAGGTTTCTGTAGTAATTGTTATCGGTAGCATCACCTACTTTACCATTGTCGTTGGAGAACTAGTTCCAAAAAGTATCGCAATGAACAATGCCGAGCCTATCGCCCTTGTCACAGCTCCTATTATTCGCTATTTTACCCTTGCCACCTATCCCTTTGTAAAACTACTTTCCCTTTCAACAAAACTGATATTAAAAATTTTTGGCGTTAAAGAAAATGACGCAGACCACATGAGTGAAGAAGAGTTAAAATTCATGCTTTTTAATGCCGGTAAACAAGGCGTACTCGAATCTGAAGAAAGTCAAGTTCATCAGAATTTATTCTCCTTTAATGACCAAACCGCAAAATCACTCATGACACATAGTTCAGAAGTTGAATGGGTGAATATTGAACATAGTACAGAAGAAATTTTGGAGCAATTGCTCAAAAGTTCACATTCAAAATTTCTAGTCTGCAATGGCGATATCAATACGGTGAAAGGTGTTTTAAGTGTTAAGGATTTTTTAGAGCGTTATAAGTCGCCAAATTTTGCACTCATCAATGCTATTCAACCGCCTATTTTCGTTGTGCAAAATACCCCAGCATTTCGAATTTTAAATCAGTTTAAGGCGAAAAAACAATATTTAGGTGTTGTGATTGATGAGTACGGTGGCATTGCTGGAATAATCACCCTTCACGACCTCATCGAAGCAATCGTAGGTGATCTTCCTGATGAAGATGAATCGGATGAAAAAGATATTATCGTTCGCGAAGATGGCACCTGGTTAATCAACGGAAAAACGTTGGTGTATGAATTAAATCAATACTTCCAAAAAGAAATCATTGAAGATAATATTTCTCAATACACTACGGTTGCGGGATTTATTTTGGAACATCTCAAAGCAGTGCCCAAATCTGGAGATATTATCAAGGATGGACACTATATCTTTGAAGTCATGGATATCGATGGATTGCGCATCGATAAGGTATTGATGACACTTTCTGAACCTGAGGAAAGCACGAAAGACGAGTAGATGTTGGGGTTGCGGGATTTTAAGATGTTAAGATTTTTAGATTTTAAGACATCAAGATTTTAAGACAATGAATTACTTTGCTGGCTAAGGTTCCGAAAGAAAACGCGAAGCCATCATTTGAGGATGATAGACATTAAGTTTTAAGACAGCGAACTACTTTGGCGAATGAGGCACTCAAAGCCAGAACAGCAAAGACCCTAAGGACACTAAAACGGTAGGATTTTAAGATTTCTTCAACGTAGAAGGACACACAAAATCAGTGACAGGAACATTCGTTTTTGAAATGGCTGAATACCCCCCTGCTACCTCCAAAAAGTTGTGGTACCCTCGTGATTTGAGTATAGATGCGGCAATCATACTTCGATAACCTCCGGCACAGTGAATAGTAAATGGGGTTTCTTTTGGAAACTCAGCCATGGATTCATTGATAAAATCTAGTGGTATATTTTTGGCTCCATCCACGTGTTCACCTGAATATTCTCCTGGCTTGCGCACATCAATCACATGAACATCCTTTGAGAAGGTTGCTGCGAATTCTGCAGGTGAAATGCGATGTACGGTATCAACGTCTTTACCGCTTGCTTTCCACGCTTCAAATCCGCCTTCAAGATAGCCTATGACATGGTCATATCCCACACGAGCCAATCGTTTCACCGTTTCCTCTTCACGTCCGGCGTCGGTTACTAAGGCAATTTTTTGTTTAATATCTGTAATCATTGCACCGACCCATGGAGCAAATTGACCATCAATACCGATACTTATACTGTTTGGAATATGCCCTTCAGAAAAAAGTTGAGGATTTCGTGTATCAAGAATGATAGCTTCGGTTTCATTCACAGCGATTTCAAAAGCCGAAACACTCAAGCCATTCATTCCTCGCTGCATCACCTCTTCAATACCGTCATAACCCGTTTTATTCATGCGAACATTCGCTCCAAAATAACTTGGGGGTGGCAGTAATCCATCGGTAACTTCAGCAACAAATTCTGCCTCAGTCATATCAGCGCGTAACGCATAATTGAGACGTTTCTGTTCACCAATGGTACTCACTGTTTCTTTGCTCATGTTTTTTCCACAAGCACTTCCCGCACCATGAGCTGGATAAACAATCACCTCATCAGCCAATGTCATCACTTTCGTTCTAAGTGAATGAAACAGCGTAGCCGCAAGTTGTTCCTGCGTCATGCTCGCTGATTTCTGAGCCAAATCGGGACGACCAACATCCCCTATAAAAAGTGTATCTCCTGAAAACAATGAATGTTCCCTTCCCTCCTCGTCAATCAATAAATAACACGTACTTTCCATGGTGTGCCCTGGGGTGTGTAGCACTCGAATTTTACATTTACCAAAAAGCAATTCTTCCCCATCCGATGCTACGTGCACAGGATATTCCGGCGCTGCGTTTGGACCAAAGACAATCGTTGCGCCAGTTGCTTTTGATAAATCAACATGGCCACTCACAAAATCAGCATGAAAATGCGTTTCAAGAATATAACGAATCTGAGCACCGTCCTTTTCTGCACGGTCCATGTATGGTGCAACATCACGCAATGGATCAATGATAATGGCATCATTTTCAGAGACAATATAATATGCACCTTGCGCTAAACATCCTGTATAAATCTGTTCTACTTTCATGTTAAAAATTGTGTACGCAAAGTTCGTTATTCTCTGCGAATGTGTTCATCAATAATTTCTATTTGTTCAACAATTCTGTGATGAGGATGTAAATCCCCATGACTAAAATAAACCAGCCAAAGCCTTTTTTCAATTTAGAAGGATTGAGCTTTTCCGCGAAAATCATTCCGACAAAAATCCCTATCGTTGACACCCCTGTAAAAATCAATAGGAAAGTCCAATCGATGGCACCACCAAATTTCACATCGCCAATAAATCCAATCAAGGACTTAGCGGCAATAATCAACAACGAGGTTCCAACAGCCATTTTCATGTTCATCTTCGAAAGGATCACAAGTGCTGGCACAATTAAAAAACCACCACCAGCACCAACAAGTCCAGTGAGCACTCCAACCACAAGGCCTTCAATAAGAATGAGCGGATAATTGAATTTCAGTTTTGTTTCAATCGATGTTTCTACCACTTTTTCTGGACGAATCATGGAGATCGACGCTGCAATCATAAACACCGCAAAAAGAAGCATTAGAAACAGCGAACTCGTTACTTCAAATGAGCCAATTGAAAACATGTTATCCGGGATCATCGGCACTAAATAGGATCTAGTCAGAAGAACAGCGATAATCGAAGGCACACCAAAGACCAGCGCTGCCAGGTATTCAATTCTTTTCATATAGATACTTCGGATGCCTCCAACCAGTGCTGTTACACCGACAATGAATAATGAATACCCGGATGCCACTTTCGGATCTAGACCGACCAAATATACAAGTATCGGCAATGTCAATATTGACCCCCCACTTCCAACTGCTCCCAATGTCACCCCGACAAGAAGTGCCAAAAAATAACTGACAATTATACCCATACTCACATTTGTTCGACGTATCGAAAGCCAATTACTCGCATGCGATTACATACTTGTAATCTTAAATTCTGTTCGACGATTCAATTGTCGTCCTTCATTTGTTTCATTCGTAGAAATTGGCTGATCTTCTCCAAACCCTTTGTAGGTCAATCGGCTCGTCGGAATCCCTGACTTAATCAAATAATCTACGACCGATTTCGCGCGATTATCAGACAATTTCATATTATAATCGTTTGCGCCATAGGAGTCTGTATGACTTGAAATTTCAATTTTCATCGTTGGATAATCATTCAACAATTGCACGAGACGTTGTAGCTCATTGGTTGATTCTAAACGAAGCGTTGCCTTATCAAAATCATAGAAGATATTTTTCAAAATAATCTTAGTTCCGACCACCATGTTTTTCAACGCTACATCTTTGGTCACTTGTTGAAATGCTGCTGTATCTGGGATATCAAAATTCTCAGAATGGAATGGATAACCCGTTTTCTTTACAGCAATCCCATAATTTTTACCGGCAGGCAATGAAACCAGATATTTTCCAGTCGAACTATTCGACATAAACGTTGCAATCACCTGGTTCATTTGGTTATCAATGATTTCAATCTCAGCTTCAAGAGGTTTCCCATTATTCGCATCCGTAATCACACCTTTTAGTATTGTTAACTGCGCTTCACGAATGGTTACTGTAGGTGCTACGACTGTTTGTTTTATTGGAGCCACCTTGCTTGCGAGCAAATTGTCTTCATTTGACTGCACCATGGGTTTTTCTGGACCAAGGAAGGTAATCATATGCAAATCTTTCTCACCATATCCATTTGGATTGAATGATGTATAATATGCGCGTCGACCACTGGCAGAAACCACAAAGAACACGTCGTCATCGGGTGTATTTACAGGAAACCCAATATTCTGAGGCGTACTCCATGTTTTTGTACTGTCATTATAGATCGATTTATACACATCATACCCCCCCATGCCTTTGTGGCCTTGAGAACTAAAGTAGAGTGTTTTACCATCGGGGTGAATAAACACCCCTTCTTCGCCATATTTCGTATTGATTGTTGGTCCAAGATTTACAGCCTCACCCCACTTTCCTTTGGCGTCTTTGTATGAAATGTAAATATCGCGATCACCTACCCCTCCAGGCTTATCTGAAACGAAATAAACCGCTTTTCCATTTGGTGAATAACATGCTGAAGACTCATGGTATTTTTCGGTATTGATATTTTTATTCATTGACTCAGGAGTACTCCACTTATCTCCAAGCAACTGCGACTCGTACATGTCACCGTTGTTCTTGCCTATATAAATGAGAAATTTAGTTCCATCTGCAGAAAGCCCAGAATTTGCGTCATGGTCCTTTGTATTCACAGGCTCGCCCATATTTTGCGCGGTTGACCATTTTCCATTCGGCTGGCGGTATGAAATATAAATATCCTCAAAATACTCGTTAATTCCTGGGTCAATTTGACCGCCTACAGTATTTGGACGACGCGATGTAAAAAGTAGCACAGATTCATCTGCAGAAACAACAGGTCCATAGTCCGTATATTGAGAATTCACCTCCTTTCCAAGATTGTCAATAAACACTCGTAGTGGCTTTTGCTGAAGCTCTTTTCCTGTGGAACACTCCTGAATAAAATGCTGTGCTTCTTGAACATAAGGCTGATTTTCGGATCCCGTCACTTTGGACTGAAATGCAGTGTATTGCTTAATTGCCTTATCCCATTGCATATCTAAATGATAGGCTCTACCTAAAAAATAATACAAAAACGGATCAATATTCGGGTCAAGTTTTAATGCTTGTTCGAGGTGAGGAAGGGCTTTTAATTTGAAATTCGAATACAAATAGCATTGCCCCAACTTAAAGTTCAATTCCGCATTGTTCGGATTGAATTTATTCGCTGCCAAATACGGGTCAATGGCTTGCCGGTAATAAATCGATCCTTGTTGAAAAAAAACATCTCCTTGTTCGATATTATCCTTTGCAATCTTCAATTCATCCTTTTTGTCCTTGAAATTTTCTTTCGTGAATTCAATGCTTTGCGCTTGACTTCCAAACGTTGTTGCGATAAATACACAAATAACACCAATTGCTTTCATTCTATTTCCTGTTAATTTCATCATGGTTTTTCGCTTAACACTATTGACAATCACCTAAATAATTCCTTGCAGATTCAACTCCCAACTCAACGGCCTTATTCCAATCCTCACAGGCTCCCGAATCATTTCGCAACAATTCGCGCGCAATTCCACGATTTAAGAATGAAAAACCATTGCTTGGATCTAGTTCAATGGCTTTTGTACAATCAGACTCACTTCCTTGATAATCCTTCAACTTGTATTTTGCCGCCGCGCGGTTATTGTAGGCGTACGCATATTTTGGATTCAACTGAAGCGCTTTCGTAAAATCGTCAATAGCGCCAGTATAATCCCCAGCATCTAGCTTCGCACTTCCACGGTTATTGTATGCGATGTAGTAATCTCCCTTAAGCTTAATTGCCTGAGTGTAATCCAAAATGGCTCCTTTAAAATCACCCTTCTTCCTTTTAGCGCTTCCCAAACTATTTAATGTGAAAGGCATATCTGGTTTAATTTTTAAGGCCGATTGGTAATCAGAAATAGCCCCGTCAATATCGCCTATTTCACGCTTTGCACTCCCACGATCATTGTACGCATAGGCCAATGTTCCATCATTTTTAATGGCTTCAGAAAAGTCACTGATTGCTGCGGTATATTCACCCATTTCAAACTTCAACACTCCTCTTTGGTAGTAGGCTTGTGCATATTTATCGTCTAACGATATCGTTGTTGTAAAATCTTCAATCGCACCAGGAACATCATTTAACAAAAGTTTTGTTTGACCGCGCATGAACGCATACTCCGCTTTAGGCATAATAGTCATGGCAGATGTTAAATCTTCTATCGCACCTTTTCGATCATTCAATTCATTTTTTGCAGCCGCTCTATTGAAAAAAGCTGCGTCAAACTGGGGTTTTAACCCAATGGCCTTATCAAACTCCGCAATCGCCGCTTGATAACTATTGGTCTTCAAAAATTCTGTTCCAGCATTGTAGAATTTTTCAGCATCCTGACTTCCGTCATCAAGAATTTTTGCCTGAATGATTGTATCTCCTTGCGAAAAGGCGCATACATTCGTGAGTATCAAAGCTATTAAGACGGTAAATACTTTTAACATTTGCATAGAGTAATTTAGGTGAATCATTTCTTTATTGAACTGAACGAATTTAAGAATAATTTTAATCCCCTCAAATGATATTGGTATGACAGATAAAATGAAAAAAAATGCAAAGGATATTCGGAAATTATTCCTGCTTGATGAAAAAATTTCTTTCCTCAATTTCGGTTCATTTGGGGCTTGTCCTGAAATGGTTTTCGACGACCTCATAAAATGGCAGCGCTTACTCGAAAAAGAGCCCGTTCGATTTATCGTTGAATATGGCCCAAAATTCCTTGAGGAATCGAAGCATGCACTGGGCAAATACATCGGAGCAAACGCATCTGACTTGGTGTTTGTTCCTAATCCAACATTTGCAATCAATATTCTAGCTAAGAACATGTTGACTCCTGGAGATGAAGTACTTACCACAAACTTAGAATATGGTGCCATGGATTACACCTGGGAATACTACTGCAAAATGAATAATGCTACCTATCGTCGCCAGCCTATAACCCTTCCTTTAGTTTCAAAAGAAAAATTCATTTCAGAGTTTTGGAAAGGAATCTCTGAGAAGACGAAAATTGTTTTTATCAGTCATATTACCAGTTCGACAGGTCTTATTTTTCCCGTAGAAGAAATTTGTGCCGAAGCGAAACGTCGAGGATTGATTACCATTGTTGATGGTGCACATGTTCCTGGTCATATTCCATTAAATATTTCTCAGCTCAAAGCAGATTTTTACACGGGTGCCTGCCATAAGTGGATGATGGCACCAAAAGGAAATTCCTTTTTGTATGTTGCCAAAGAATATCAAGCATTGCTCGACCCTTTAATTATCAGTTGGGGTTTCAATTCAGCGAATAAGCACGCCACTCAATTTCAGGAATATCATCAATTCAATGGAACGCGGGACTTTTCTGCCTATCTCACTATTCCTACCGCTATTGAGTTTAGAGCTGAGCATCACTGGGATGAAATGATTGAGAAATGTCGATCATCCGTTCTGAAAAAAGGTGCGGAACTTTCAAGGTTCCTTGGCACGGAAGTTCTTGCACCATTGAATTCTGATTTTTTTGCCCAGTTATATTCCGCAAAAATACACACCGACTATCCAGAAGAATTGCAGCGAATACTTTATACCAATTACGCCATAGAAATTCCCGTTATGCGCCATGGTGACGACTGCTACATTCGTTTTTCATTTCAACCATTTACTCAAGAAAAAGAAATCGATGAACTTATAGTTGCCCTTGAAAAAATTAGGCAAACAACAGATTTGTGGGTTCTCCCTACGCAATAAATGTTAAGCCAATATTAAATTTTTTCGTATCTTTCCGTCGAAAAAAACTACTTTATGAAGAAATTCGCTACTACTTTCGCCCTTCTGGCATTTTTTCACTCCTTTTCTCAATATTGTATTACCAATGTAGGTCCAACCACCACAATCGACTCAAATGTACAATCAGTTGTTTTAGTTGGTTCATCGGGTACAATTAACTATGTAGGTTGTCCAGGTGTTGTTGGAGTTCAGGATCTTACAGCTTTGAGTGCAAACCTCAACGCAGGTGGAACATACACGATATCGATTCAATTTGGAACATGTGGTGGTAATTATACTGGTAAAGGTCAAGCGTGGATTGATTTTAATGGCGATGGCATTTTTGATCAAGCAGAAAGTTTGGGAACATGGGAAGGCATTCCTCCTACACCGCTTTCAACATTTACATTTACAGTACCGTCTGGTTCTCAAAATGGTGCGACAAGAATGCGTGTAACACAGCAGGAAGGCGCAAGTTCCCTGCCTTTAAGCCCTTGTGCATCTTTTTCTTGGGGCTCGGTGATGGATTTCACAATCAATATCTCAAACGGAATCGATTGTTCAGGATATCCAGGTGATTTCACCAATGATGCCATCGCTGTAACATCGCTGCCGTACACGGGGTCTGGAGACAATTCTATTTGCTACTCCAATCAAAATTTGGTGTACAACTCTCCTGATCTATACTACCAGCTGAATCCATCCCCATTGATGCAATCCATTCATGTATCCCTTTGCGGTTCGTCGTTCGACACTTTCTTAAGTGTAATTGATGCACAAGGAAATGTGATGGCCTTCAACGATGATAGTGACAATTGTGGTACGGCGTCTGAACTTACATTTGACCCGCAAGGTCAAGGTTTGGTGTACGTGGTTGTTGAAGGATGGGGGAACTCAACTGGAGCATTTGATATTCAAATAGATGCCAATTATTTGGGTGTGGACGAATTGAACGGAGGCCCGTATAAAATATATCCAAATCCTGCGCATGATTATATACGTATAGAATCCATTCAGGGAAATGTAAATATTCTCAGCTTGACGGGCGCAAACGTTTTGAGCATTGACCAATATAATGGTCAGAATATTTCATTAAACGAAATAAAACCAGGTATTTATTTGGTTGAATTCGAATGGAGTGGAACACGTTTTTCTGAAAAAATAATCGTTGAATAATGTTTTTGTACCCTCGACGTAATTTTCTGATTTTGTTAGTATTATGCCATTTCGGTGTTTCAGCACAGCCGTGGTTTGAACTGCCAAATTTCATGGGAGACGCACGTCACCGAGCCACTTCATTTTCCGTTGGAAATAAAGGCTACATGGGATTGGGTCACATCAACTCCGTCGTTGATATTTTATACGATGACATTTGGGAATTTGACCCCGCATCAAATGCATGGACTCAAAAAGCAAGTTTTCCATTAGGACCTGCTTACCATTCCACCGCTTTTGTCATTGAAGACAAGGCCTATGTTGGAACCGGACGAATTACGGGCGGAACTTATTCAAAGAAATTTTATGAGTTCGATCCTCAACAAAATCTTTGGACACCAATTGCAGATTTGCCAGGTAATGCACGCAGAGGTGCTGTCGCCTTTACAATCAATGGAAAAGGCTATGTAGGAACGGGACAGACCACTGCAGGTTATGCATCCGATTTTTATTGTTATAATCCTAGTAGCAATGCATGGACGCCAATTGTTCCATTACCAGGTCCTGCACGAACTTCTTCAGTTGCCTTTTCAATAGGGTCTATCGGATATGTCGGCACGGGAAGTACAAGTTCTGGATCAACCAATGACTTTTACGCCTATGATCCTGCGAATAATCAATGGCAAGTGAAAGCCAATGTTGGTCCTACCTCACGTCAAGAAGCCATGGGTTTTGCGCTAAACGGCAAAGGATACATTGGAACAGGTGATGACTACTCAAGTGGAAATAATTACGGTGATGTCTGGGAATACGATCCATTGACGAATATATGGGTGCAAATTCAAGATTTTGCCGGAACAGCCAGACGTTATCTGACTGCATTTACGATTGGTACACGTGCATATGCAGGAACAGGGACCAATGGAACAAATTTCAAAGATTTCTGGATGTTTGACCAGGTACTCTCCACCATATATTCCCAATTAAATCAGGTTGACATCAATTGTTACCCGAATCCTGTGAATGACATTTTAACGATTGGGTTCAATGACCTTCCTGAATTTATTGATTTGAAGGACCTTACCTTTGATTTGGCGGACATGAATGGCAAAGCCATAAGTACCGCAGCATTTGCGGAAGGATTGATTCAGTTTGATTGCAGTGCATTACCAAGTGGAAATTACACCCTAAAAATTACTCATTTGAATCAATCCATTATTGTGCAAAAGATTATAGTACTATGAGAATACTCATTTTCATATCCTTTTTCTTTCTGTTTGTGGGAACAGCCTATTCACAATGGACGAAAAAAGCGAATCTTGGGGGCGTTGGTCGACACAGAGGCACTGGTATCGCGATTGGTAACAAAGGATACATCGGACTAGGTCATACCAATGGAACCGGAGTAAACATCGACTTTAAGGATTGGTGGCAGTACGACCCGGCATCAGATTCATGGACGCAAAAGGCAAACTTCCCTGTGCTCATTCATGGTGCGGTTTCGTTTGGAACAGATACAAAAGGATATGTGGGTGGCGGTTCTACATTAACAAGCGAATTTTTTGAATACAACCCAGTCACAAATACATGGATTCCAATAGCTCCATGCCCATTTGCTCCAGGCGATGTTCAATGCTTCAGTGTACAGAACAAAGGATATGTGTATTTGGGAAATCAAATGGCCGAATATGACCCTGTAAATAATGCCTGGACGATGATGGCCAATGCGCCAATTGGCTTTGGAACTTGGAGTACATCATTTGCGAGCAATGGAAGTGGATATGTAAAGAGTGGAGCTAATTTCTATGAATTCAAACCTTCACAAAACACATGGATTTCTCGTGCATCATTTCCAGGACAAACCTCCAATGGTGGGGCTGGTTTTTACCGGGATGATAAAGGATATTTCGTATGTGGCTATGTGGGTGGCTTGAGTGTTGTAACCAATGAAGTATGGGAATACAACGCAGGACAAAATGCTTGGAATCTGATTAGTATATTTCCTGGGACCGCCAGAAGATTTCCTGTAGCATTCGCAATTGGGGATAAAGGCTATTTTGGAACGGGAACAAACGGGGTAAATTTCAATGACTTTTGGTGCTTTGACTATGATCCTTTGGGAATAAGTGAGTTGAATAATGATCCGTTTAAGTTTCAAGCTTTTCCGAATCCAAGTACATCAGAAATACGCTTACTCATCGATTCAGATGCTTTGAATACCTCTAAAAAGTCAATGATGGAAGTTTTTACAAGTACAGGGAAATGTATCCTATCAAGAGAATTGAATCATAATGAATTGACTTTAAGCAAAACCGAATTAGGCACGGGAGTTTTCATGTGTCGAATCACAATTGACAACTCATCCGTAGTTAAAAAACTTATCCTTCACTAATCGTATGAAATCAATCTTATTCGTCTTTTTTGTATGCCTTGCCGGATCCGGTCTTACTCAGACGGCCAATTATTGGGTAAAGAAAAGTGATTTTCCCGGTTCAAAACGCGAACGTGCCGTAGCCTTCTCTATTGGGCAATATGGATACATGACGACAGGTGTTGACACAACAGAATTGGTCTTGAACGACTTATGGCAGTATGATCCAATCCTTGATGTTTGGTCACAAAAAGCTAATTTACTTGGTGTAGCGCGACGAGATGCGGTTGGATTTGCGATATCAGGAAAAGGATACGTGGTCGCAGGTATAGACAATGACGAATCGTTAATGGGTAATCTTCTCAGCGACCTTTGGCAATACGACCCAGTACTAAATGCTTGGGTACAAAAAGCCAACTTCCCAGGGAATTCAGGAATGGGTATCTATTTTGCCACGGCTTTTGCCATTGATTCCAAAGGATATATATGCTGTGGAAAGAAAGGCCCAAACTCATATTCCAATGAATTATGGGAATACAAACCGTCAATTGACCAATGGACACAACGTGCTACTTTCCCTGGCGGAGTGCGCTACCAGTTATCTAGTTTTAGCATTGGATATGAAGGGTATGTCGGACTTGGTGCTAACCAAGATATCTTCAAACGGGACTTCTGGAAATATAGTCCAGGAACGAATAGTTGGTCGCAAATCGCAAATTTACCAGGTAATGAGCGCGGAAGTGCAACTACATTTTCAATTGGCGGCCGTGGTTTCGTTTGCCTTGGTTCTGATGGTGGCTTACTCGATGATTTGTGGGAGTACAAACCAGAAACAGACACCTGGTTTTCGCGCGCAACATTTGGAGGAAGTGAACGAAAAAATGCAGTAGCATTTAATGTAGATGGACGCGTTTTTGTTGGTACAGGGAAAGGTTTTTCAGGAAAAAAAGCAAGCATTTTCGAATATATACCACATAATTTCTTAGGTCTTGACGATATGGAATCAGATTTTCATTTGTTTCCAAATCCGAGCAATGAAATAATTAAGCTCACAAACATCCCATCGATCGCCGAATCTGTTGCACTCATCACATCCGACGGGAAAGTACTGATGAGCAAAAAAACCAACAACGAATCGTCTTCTGATGTTATTATTGCAGATTTTCCAAATGGCATCTACTATATCTATCTCTATGGAAATGACAACAAAATCATTTCCACACAACGCATTATAATCCAACATTCATGAAGCCTTCTATTACACTTATCGCTTTACTGCTTGGATCCGTAAGTTTCTCACAAAATATTTGGGAACAACGCGACTCGGTGAAAGGTTCCCCACGTTCTGTCTGCGCTGCTTTTTCTCTTGAAAGTCAAGGATATGTTGTTGGTGGTGTTGATGATTTTGGATTCAAAAGAAAAATGTATTCCTATGATCAAATTCAAAACGACTGGGATGAAGAAACATCGCTTGGGGGTCTAAATGGGGATGGTTTAGACCGTGGGTCTGCAAGTGCTTTTTCAATCGGCTTAAAAGCCTATATATGCTTGGGTCAAGGTCAAACAAATGCATATTTTGGAGACCTCTGGGAATATGACCTTGCGACTGACGCATGGACCCAAAAAGCAGATTTTGCTGGTGGTCCACGACGACAAGCTGTGGCCTTTGCAATTGGAGAATATGCTTACGTCGGTACAGGTCAAGATATTACTGGGTTTCGAAACGATTTTTATCGCTATGATCCTGCAAACAATATCTGGGAAGCAATGGCAGATTTCGCAGGGACTCCGCGCAAGCAAGCTGTTGGATTTGCCATGGGAGATGATGGATACGTTGGTACAGGCGATGACGGTGTATTGCGTAACGACTTCTGGCAATACAATGTGGCATTAAATCAATGGTTTCAAAAAGCAAATTTCCCCGGTACTGCGCGATCTGGAGCGACAGGTTGGGGTACCTTTCCTACAGGCTTTATAGCAACAGGCGAAGATCTAAATAGTGAATATAAAAAAGATGTTTGGGAATACAGTTACTTCAACAATGCATGGATTCAACGAAGCGACATACCTGGACCAGGAAGAAAAAATGCGTTCTCATTTGTTTTAGATGGTACAGCTTTTTTGGGCGCAGGATATGGTGGTGAATTTTATGATGATTTTTACGCATACTATGGAATTCTTGGTCTCGAGGAAAACCAAATCCTCGCAGAATCTATTGCATATCCTGTTCCCGCTCAAGAATATGTAACCATCAAAATAGAGAATGCAAATGAAATTCTTGAACTTGAATTATTTGATCTAAATGGTAAAAAATGTCAAATAAACGTACAAGTTAAAGCAACAAACAATTTGATATCATTGGATATAACGGAACTTACAACAGGAACCTATCATTATGTCATTTCCATGTCCGATGGGACAAAATCAAATGGGAAAATCATCGTATTGTGAAAAAACTGATTTTCGTATTCGGACTTATTGCATTTTCCTGTTCAGAAAACACGGAATCTAAAAATTCAAAATCAGACGAATCCGTTCAATATAGAGATGAAACGAATGATGCGCGTCCAGAAAGTTCATCCAGCGTTTCAAAAACTAAAAGTCTGCTTTCGTATAAGGTAATTGGTAGTATTGGTAATTATGGGTATCAGATTTTTGATGCGTCAGGAAAAATGACCATCAACCAACCAACAATCCCTGCAATTCAAGGAAACAAAGGGTTCCAGACAGAAAAGGATGCGCAAACCGCAGCTGAATTTGTCATCCAAAAAATTGACAGAGGTATCTTCCCTCCTACTTTTTCCGTGGCTGAGTTAGATAGCCTTGGATTGAAGCACTAGATCATTTCGCATGCCTTACTAGGTGTTTTTTGTCATTTTTAGAAGTTGATTTTGTGGTCTATTTTGAATGACCTAGCTTTACTTTTAACTACTGATTAAACACCATATTTCATGTTGAAACCACTCCTAACGCTGCTTTGCAGTTGCGCTTTCACTTTGGCCTATAGCCAAGAATTCACTTATTCATTTTCAGGTAAATTAAGTGAAGATGATGCAATCCAATTGAAATGCGCTTTGTCACAATTTCCAATTAGTGACTACAACATTACATTAAAGCCAACACAAGAGCTCGGTTATTTAGTCTTTAGGTGGGAAGAAAATCCGAATGGGGATAACCCCAACGAATTAAGTCTCACCAACATTAAAAAGACGCTTATTGAATTCGGACTAATTCCTTTGCAATGTAACAACCAATTGAATCCCCAAAAGCCATGAAAAAGTTCATTTATTTCCTTTTTTGGGTTTACTTTCCATATGTATGTCAAGGACAGGCCGACGATTGTTCGAATGCGCCCCTACTCGCGATTAACCCCAATTGTGAATTGACATCAGCTTCGACGATCGGTGCGACTCAATCCATTCCTGGTTGTTCGGGCAACGCCAACGATGACGTCTGGTACGCCTTCATCGCCAATGCTCCCTTAATCAATATTCATATTCAGTCATCCATGCAATTTGATGCAGTAGCACAAGTGTTTAGCGGTACTTGTGGGGCATTGAATTCTGTAATCTGCAAAGATGCCAATGGTCTAGGACAAAGTGAGCAGTTTGATTTAGTCGGTCTTATTGAAGGTCAACAATACTACATCCGTATCTATGACTATCTAAATTCGAATGGAGGGAATTTCACTATTTGTTTGACGGGAAGTGCTTCACTGATTCCATCGAATGACGAGCCGTGCTCAGCGATTATGCTACCCGAAGTCACAAGTTCTTGCAATTATAGTGTATTTACGACTGTAGGAGCAAGCGCATCGGTTTCTGCACCCTTCCCTTCCATGTGTATAGGAGGAATAACTCCTCAACAAGGTGGTTTCTTAATCAGCAGTAAAGATGTTTGGTTTAAAATTCAGGTACCCGAAACGGGAAACATCCATATCACTTCGAAACCAAACATGGGACAAGGAGCAATAACTGATGGTGTGATGGTCTTGTATACAGGAACATGCAATTCCCTAAATCCAATAACATGTAGCGATGATCATTCCGCATACCCAGGAATTACAAACGATTTATTGCCTTTGATCTCAGCAAATAACTTAATCCCCGGGAACATTGTGTATTTGCGCGTTTGGGGATATGGCAGCTCCTCGGGCAACTTCGGGATTTGCGTGTCTACAAGTACAAATGACGAATGTTCCGATGCACTTTATATCTGCGACATCAATGGATATAGTGCTACAACGAGTGCTTCCTACACCGCGGATCGCCCAAGCAATATGCAAGGGAACAACGAAGACATTGACGGGAACAATATACCAGATGGAATAAACACTGGCGGGGTTTTCGGTCAAGCAGGTCCTTGGGGGACAGGATCTTCAGGATTTAATGTCACCATCAATAACAACTCTTGGATACGATTTACTGCGGCCTCAACTACAGCGGTTTTAGAGGTGGATATCTATGACTGTTGGATAGGCAACTATCCTTCAGGAGGTTTACAAATGCAGGTTTTCTCAGGAAACAATTGCAGCAATTTCATTCCCGTTTCTGACTTTAAAGAAAATAGTACGGGATTCACACTCACTGCGATCGATTTGATACCTGGATTTGATTATTATCTAATGGTTGATGGCTTTGCTGGCGATATTTGCGGATATACAATCTCCGCAGAATCTGGTATTCAATTCCCTGAAATAATCGACATTCCTCCTATTTGCAGCGGCGACACAATTATCATTTCTGCTCCACTTGGTGCCAATTCATATCTATGGCAGAATGGAGATACAACTCAAAGTATAGCCGTTTGTCCAACCACAGATTTTACTTACTCATGCGAAGTAACAGGTTTATGTGACTTTAAGCAACTGCTTGAAGCAACCATTGATGTCAAACCACTACCATCCCTTGATATCTTAAACGGAGATTCAATTGGTGTTTGTTTGAATGAAGAAATTCAACTCATAGCAAGTGGAGCCGATACTTACCAATGGAAAGATGGACCAACCGGCGAAAGTTGGACAATGATAAACCCATACAACATGTATTACTCTGTGGCGGGAGAAAGCAATGGATGTTCTTCGATTGACTCCATTTTTATCGAGATTCTTTCACCACCGGTTATTGAACTTTATACATCAGAAACGTCACCGCTCTGTGAAAATTCATCAATTTCTTTGCATGCACAAGGAGCTTTTGTTTATACGTGGGAACAACCCAATGGTACAATCACCCAAACTGATTCTATTTACATTGATCATCTTCAACTGGAAGATGAAGGATTGTACGTGAGCATCGGAACAGATCAAAATGGTTGTAGTTCAATCGATAGTCTACTTCTGAACATTCATCCAATACCTACTATAGATATCATGTGTTCAGACTCGATATTGTGTGAATCAGAAAACACATTCATTTCCGCAATTGGTGCCGAAAGTTACCATTGGACCGGACCTATGAATCTCACTTCGAACAACAGTTCGTTTTCATTGCATTCGTTTAGCCCAGAACAAGCCGGGTGGTATAGTGTCACAGCGAACAATTTAGCCGGATGCACTTCAGAAGATTCAATTCAAATTATGTTAGCGGACCCTTCTGATTGCTTTCTCATTCCTTGGGTGATTACGCCAAACAACGACGGAAAAAATGATGTCTGGCATATTCAGGGATTAGATCTATCATTGACATGCAACATAGAAATATTCAACCGTTGGGGAAATCAAATTTTCGCACAAAAAAATTACCAAAATGATTGGGATTGCCGCAGTAATTGCGGAATACTAATCGATCAAAAAAGTGGAATTGTACCCAATGGCACATACTTCTATATCCTAAAGATAGGAAACCAATCTCAGTCAGTTTACAGGGGTAGTGTAGAAGTAAACTATTAAAGAAACACCTATGCCTAGATTTTATTCGCAGTTAATTCTCCTGGTAATCCCTATGAATTTAGTGGCGCAGCAAGATGAACAGATGTCATTTTATCAACACACTCAAACCACTTTCAATCCCTCATGTGCGGGAATGAAGGGGCGTATGAATTGTTATGTATTGAGCAGGTTTCAATGGAATAATTTCCAAGGTGCTCCCAATACCCAATGGTTCAATATTCATGCGCCCATAATGAAAAGGCGCATGGGCATTGGGGCAAATTTTATCCACGATCAAATAGGTATGCGCGGAAGAACTGGTGTCAACGTCATGATAGCCGGAAGAATAAAAGTGAACGAATTTGAACAGCTTCGACTTGGGTTGTCACTTGGGTTGGATCAATATCACATCGATTTCTCTGAAGCGCCAATCAATGACCCCAATGATGCGTTGGCTGTTCAGCAATTTTCAAGTTCACGAATGAATTCTGGCTTAGGAATTTATTACATTGGAAAAAAACTGAACGTTGGTTTTTCTATTCCACGAATTTTCCCGCTAAAAACAATGAACAATGACGTTCATGTATTTTTATCTTCACCCCACTATTATCTCATGGCTACAAGAGATTTTGAGATCAACAAGGATCTTCAATGGAAGCAATCATTCCTCTTGAAATATGTAAGAAATGTTCCGATTACCATCGATCTAAATTCAACACTTCTTGTAAACGATCGTATTCATCTCGGATTTCTATATAGGGTACATGAAGCGATTGGGATTTCTGGACTTTTGAAAATCAAGGAACAAATAAGCGTTGGATACCACTATGATTTTCCCGTCAATGGATTATTGACTTTTCAACGTGGTACCCACGAATTTATGCTGAAGGTTGAACTCCACGATAAAATCACCGATGTAAGTGCTCCAAAATTTTAGAGAAAAAAAAGCATAATGTGCTTCTAAAAACAAAAAAGAGCCATCCTCAATGAATGGCTCTCTTCTGTTCAATTTAATGAATGTTTAACTATCAACTTATTGTTTTACAAATTTTGTTGAGCTTGTTACATTATTATTTGTTGTGATCTGAATAAAGTACTGACCATTTTGCAATTCAGAAACTGAAATTTCATTGTTCATGATTTTACCTGACTTCACAGTTGCACCAATCATGTCAACAATCGTAAAATCAGTTGCGTCCGTCGTATTCACATAAATCACTTCTGCCGTTGGGTTTGGATAAATTGTCAAGTCAGTCATTTCATTATCTAAAATGCTTGCAAGACTTGGTAACAATACCGCATCAATAACATGAACTACTCCATTGAATGAAGAAACATCCGCGAGTGTAACATTTGACGCATTCACTTTCACACCATTTGTCAAATCAATAGTTACGTTTTGTCCATTCAACGTTGCCACTGGCCCATTTACTAATTGAGTAGAAAGTACTTCTGTACCCAAAACGTGATACAACAAAATGTCACCCAATTGTGGATGCGCTAAAACACCATTTAAATCAACACCTAATGCAGCAGCCAAGTTGTCAAATGCAGTATTGGTTGGTGCAAAAACGGTAAATGTTCCAAAAGGATCTGTCAAAGCTGGCAATAATTCTGCCTTCACTACAGCAGCTGTCAACGATGTAAATCCATTGTCAATGGCCACGTCTACAACAGTTTCAACTGGCATCACTACCTTGTTAATTACATGAACCACCCCGTTATCTGCTGCGATGTCAACTGAGGTCACTTGCGCCTGATTGACATACACATTACCAGTTGTAGTTACCGTTAGTTTCAAAGTATTGGTTGTACTCAAAGGCTGAACAATTGCACCGTTTGTTACCGCGCTTGAAGGAACTTCAGTTCCCAACACATGATAAGTCAAAACATCTGCAAGGTTCGGCAATGCAAGCAATCCATTTACAGTAGTTCCCAACGATGTAGCAAGGTTATCGAATGCTGCGTTTGTTGGTGCAAAAACCGTAAGGGTAGCCAAAGGGTTTGTTACCGCCGGCAATAACTCTGCAGTCACAATGGCTGTTGTTAACGTTGTAAAACCATTATCGATAGCAACGTCAGCAACGGTTTCAACAGGCAACAATACACCATTCAAAACGTGAACTACTCCATTACTCGCCGTTAAATCTGCCGTTGTCACTTTCGCTTGATTCACATAAACCAAACCAGCACCAGTTTTGGTCAACTTTAGGGTATTTGTCGTACTTAAAGGCTGTACTATTGCACCATTCGTAACTGCCGATGAAGGAACGATTGTGCCCAGAACATGATATGTCAAAACATCCGTTAAATTAGGCAAGGCCAACAAACCAGTGATATCTGTACCTAAAGCAGTAGCCAAAGCTAGAAAAGCATTGTCATCTGGTGCAAATACCGTAAGAGTTGCTGCATTGTTTTTCAGTGCAACATCCAAGCCCTCTTGAATTAATGCCGCTTCCAAGTAGTTGTGGTTAGGACTAACCGCAATCACATTGTCGAATACATTTGTTTGTGCATTCATTCCAAATGAAATCGCAAGCATTGATAACGAGACAGAAATTCTCGACAATACCTTTTTTGAGTTTTGATTTTTTTTCATTTTTTTTTGTTTAATAAATTGGTTATAAACTTTAAACAAAGTGACTCATGAAAGGTTGAGAAATATTATATTAAAAGATTTTATAATGTTATATATCAATGAAATAAACTCTCTTTCCAACATGGAAATAAGGAAGAAAAAAACCCATGCAGCCTTGTTTTCCGAAGCTTCAGAAAACACGTTTAGGATTGCTGACAGTCGTTGTAATCTGCTGTTCGAATTTCTTCTCTTCTCGATTTATCGAGTTGCAGCCCGCCATTGCCTGCCTAAGACTCTCCTGAAGGTCAAAAAATGTAAGCTTCAAGATGATACTGCATGGGCTCCACTTTTGGTGGATCGGGTCACTGCACCTTCTTTGAGGTAGTACCCGTGCAGTAAAAGTACGAAAGTCTTGCGTCATCTATTCACTTCTTGGAAAGTTTAATCTTCGTTGATGACTTGACGTTCCTAACTTTCAATAATTACCTATCTTCGTGCTCTATGCAAAGGATTAAAAAGATACTTTACACACTTCTTTCTGAACGACAATACCTTCGTATTCTGCATCGATCATTTTATTTGTTGTTCGATTTAGGTCTTTTGAAAAATGACAAACGGTTTAAGTTTCACTATGCTGTCAAGAAGCTCATTCAACCAGAATATACAGTGGTAGATATTGGTGCCAATCTTGGCTATTTTTCTAGAAACTTTGCGCGCCTGGCCAACAAAGGAAAAGTGATCTCTATTGAACCAGTTCCTCAATTTTTTGATGTTTTAGATTCATTTATGAAGCGTTATAACAACTCCGTTCGGTATAACGTGGCCTTAGGGAACGAAGAAGGAACAATCACGATGGTTCTACCAAAATCAAACGGTATGATTCGCACAGGTTTACCGCATATTGCCGAAAACGAGGAAGAACAAAAACAACATGACACCAAGGAGGTGAAAATTGTGAAAGGTTCAGAATTGCTTGGTACCCTAGACTGTATTGACTATATCAAATGTGACATTGAAGGGTATGAATTGAACGTATTCAAAGAAATTTTACCTCTACTCGACCGACATAAACCTATCGTTCAAATTGAGATTGCACCAAAAAATTTAGATGAAATGTGCCAGTTGTTTGCTGAATTAAACTTTATTCAATTTGGTATTGTCGAAGGAAAAATTGTTCAAGAAAACACAACACAACAAGAAGAGGGCGATTACATATTTGTGCACAAAAGCAAGGCCGATCTTTTAATTGCATAACCTTGTTTATTGTTATTTTTGAGGCTCTACAGTATCTAACAATCAATTTTAAAAAATGAAAAAGCTATTTATCTTTACATTATTCATCATTGGAATTACGATTCATTCGAATGCTCAACGCATGATGAACGGTTCTCGCAGCACCGTGGGTTACATCGAAAATGGTCGCGTGATGAATGGTTCTCGTTCTACAATTGGCTACATTGAAGACGGCC
>JBEIKR010000020.1:0-28160 GCA_040379705.1 Crocinitomicaceae bacterium | reverse complement strand
GCCAAGAAATCCATGGTGATTGCAAGCGGTTGCCCATGAAAGTTCCCCGCAGAAACGATGTCTTCCTCCTCCGGAAAAACTGTAGGATTATCTGTAACTGCGTTTACTTCACGTTCGACAATCGTTGAGCAGTAATCAATGGCATCTTTTGACGCTCCATGCACTTGTGGGATGCATCGGAAAGAATAGGGATCTTGAACATGTGCTTTTGACTGACGAATGATCTCACTTCCTTCAAAAACGTTACGAAATGCTTCTGCTGTTTGAATTTGTCCTTGTTGGTTGCGAATGGTATTCACATTCTCTTGAAAAGGCTCCGATCGACCGTCATACGCATCCAAAGAAAGACCTGCGACCGTTATCCAATTATTCAAAAGCTGGTGCGCCTTACCAACAGCATACGATGCGTACGTGCTCATAAACTGAGTCCCATTCAACAAGGCCAAGCCCTCTTTCGACCTCAATTCAATGGCTTCAACACCTATCGCTTTCAACACATCGACGGAAGGGTGCTTTTTGCCTTGAAACCATACCTCCCCTTCACCGATCAACGGAAGAGAAAGATGCGCCAAAGGGGCCAGATCGCCTGAAGCACCTAAGCTTCCTTGTTGGTAAACAACAGGTAGAATATTCTGATTAAAAAACGTGATCAAACGTTCCACTGTCACCAATTGAACACCAGAATTCCCATGTGAAAGCCCAAGTATCTTAAGTAGCAGCATGCGTTTCACCAAATGCTGTGGTACCTCATCCCCCATACCGCAGGCATGAGAAATGACCAAATTCCGTTGCAACTGTCCCAATGAATCATTGTCCACAGTCGTATTGCACAAGGACCCAAATCCTGTATTGACTCCGTACACAATTCGATCACTTCCTCCAATTGTTACATCCAGATATTCGCGACAACGAACAATCGCGTTACGTGCATCTGAACCCAAAACTAATTCAGTATGCTGAGCCAGTATCTCTTCAATTTCTAAAAGAGAAATCCATTGATTATTAACTATATACTGCCTCATATCTCTAGTACAACATCAATTCAATTAGTTCAGACTCCGATACATGCTTTTGTTCACCACTATCCATATTCTTTAGCAGAATTGTCCCTGCCTTCAATTCCTCTTCACCAATCATCGCCACAAACTTCGCTTTACGATCATTGGCATATTTCATTTGCTTTTGTAATTTCGCTTGCGTTGGATACAACTCGCAATCAAGACCTTTCTGACGCAGTGCATAGATGATTTTCATGCAATACTGTTCCTCTTTCACTCCGAAATTCGTAAAGATCAAGGAAATCGATTGGTCGGTATCTTCAGGGAACAAATTGAGCTCAGTAAGCACATCGTAAATGCGATCCGCGCCGAAAGACACTCCTACACCTGATAGCCCTTTCATTCCAAACAATCCAGTGAGGTCATCATAACGTCCTCCACCACAGATACTACCCATCTTCACGTCGTGCACATTTACCTCAAAGATTGCCCCAGTGTAGTAATTCAATCCACGCGCTAAGGTCACATCAAATTCGACAATGCCATTGCGCAAGCCGAGAAGTTCCACTTGCTGAAGTACATAGTCCAATTCTTCCAATCCCTTCAGGCCAATTTCACTATCCGCAAGGAACGTGCGCATGAGCCCAAGTTTTTGTTCGTTTGAACCTGTAAATCCAAACAAAGGACGAATACGCTCAATTGCTGCATCAGAAACTCCCTTTGTTGACAGCTCATTCAACACTCCTTCTTGACCGATTTTATCCAATTTATCTATTGCGACGGTGATTTCAATCAATTTATCAGACTCACCACTTACCTCTGCAATTCCAGTAAGAATCTTTCGGTTGTTAAGCCGAATGGTGAATCCAGGTAGTTTTAAGTCAGACAGCACACTATCGAACAGGAGTACAAAATCCACTTCATAAAGCAATGAATCGCTTCCTACGACATCTGCATCGCACTGATAAAACTCTTGATAACGACCATGTTGAGGCCGGTCAGCACGCCAAACAGGTTGAATTTGATAGCGTTTAAATGGAAACGAGAGTTCATTTTGATGCTGTACTACAAAGCGCGCAAAGGGAACCGTTAAATCGTATCGCAATGCCTTTTCTGACAATGACGATGCAAACTTCGGAAGGTTATCTGCAGCCAAGGCTTCTAAATCCGCCTTGCGCACCTTTTCACCGGAATTGAGAATACGGAAAATCAATCGATCACCTTCCTCCCCATATTTCCCCATGAGTGTTGAGGACAATTCAAAGGATGGTGTTTCGATTGGTGCAAACCCATAGGACTTAAACGAACGTTTGATCGTATCAAAAATATACGTTCTACGCGCAACATCTGCTGGCAGAAAATCGCGAGTTCCTTTCGGTATGGATGGTTTTTGAGACATGTGCGCCACTTTGGTGCGCAAAGATAGAGAATAATCAGCAGTTTAGCGGCATTTTTACATGCTGACACACATGTTTTTCACCACTTTCAGATATGTGTTTTCCCCAACCAACGCAACACATTGTCATGCCAAATGACGTCGGATTCTGCCTGTGTTAAGATCCCCGATTCAACCGCAAAGTCAATAACGCGTCCCGGATATGACCGCGCGACCCCTTCCATTTCACCAAGTGGATAGGGATCATCCAATCCAGCGACAATTTGCGAAGCTCCAGCACGCGTCTTGATTAACTCTAAAGTATGCGAGTCATGGACTAATGAATCAAAGAACAGGTTGGGATGCCCCAGCGCCTCTCTCGGGTTAGTCGCGCCTTCAAACAAATCGGGACGCCCATCAAAACCTTGCAATCTCCGTCCGTAGTTTGCTTGACCGAGCATGCAACCATGTGCAAAACAGGTACGAACATTCGGAAAGCGATGCAATAAATCTTTTAGGGTAAATAAATGCAAGGTATCAGCCGTTTGCGCCATCATCCAAACAAGATGAAAGCGCCAGTAGATGTCTTTCAATTTGACCATCTTTTCTGCATCATATGGGTGAATCTCTACTGCTAACTTGTATTTATCGGCGAGTTCAAAGATGGGAAAAACACTTTCATCCGCCACGGAAAGCCACTCTCCGTCTTTATTGATGTAATGTGTTGGCAAACAAAGCAATGAAAGATGCAATTCTTCCACGCAACGTTCAATTTCACGCAGGGCATCATCCATGTATAACGGCTGAACAACAAACCCGCTCGTAAATTTATCTGGGCGACGTTGCTGAACACTGGCATTGAAGTCATTTTGCCAACGAATCGCATCATCGGCATCTTGACGTTCCCAGCCGTTGCAATAGATTTGAGAGAGATTGAGCATGACACCATGATCGATGGAATAGCGCTCCATCCACTCTAATTTTTCTGCAAAGAAAAAGCTTGGATCAGTGATTGGTCGCGCCCAATCGTCTTGACGCATGAATTTCTTGTCGTTATCGATCCAAAATAATTTCTTTTCACGCATGAAATTTGGAATCTCATAGGGCTCTGGAAGCAAGTGTCCGTGTCCATTGATTCGTTTTTTCATAGTGAAGAGAATTAGTGTTTACGAAAATAGTGAATCTACGAATTCATTGCGGTCAAAAAGCTGCAAGTCATTCATTCCTTCCCCTACACCAATATATTTCACCGGAATTTTCATTTGATCTGAGATACCTATGACAACACCACCTTTCGCTGTACCATCCAATTTCGTGATTGCCAACGCATTAATGTCTGTTGCTAACGAGAATTGTTTGGCTTGCTCGTAGGCATTTTGCCCTGTAGAACCATCCAAAACAAGCAAAACTTCATGCGGTGCACCAGGAATCACTTTATCCATGACTCTTTTGATTTTCGTAAGCTCATTCATCAGATTGACTTTGTTGTGCAAGCGGCCTGCTGTATCAATGATGACTACATCCGCCCCTTGCGCTTTTGCCGATTGCAGTGTATCGAAAGCCACCGAAGCTGGATCTGCGCCCATTCCTTGCTGAACAATCGGCACTCCCACTCTTTCAGACCAGATAATCAGTTGGTCCACCGCAGCTGCGCGGAAGGTATCTGAGGCACCAAGGACAACCTTCATTCCTGCTTCTTTGAACTGGTGGGCAAGTTTTCCGATCGTTGTTGTTTTCCCCACACCATTGACACCGACAACCATAATCACATAGGGCTGTCCTTCAATCTTTGGAAGCTGAAAGTCAATTTTTCCGTTGGAGTTGTTTTCTTCAAGTAGTCCGGCGATTTCTTCTTTTAGGATGGTATTCAGCTCATCAGTACCAAGCACTTTATCACGCGAAACACGTTCTTGAATGCGTTCGATGATTTTAAGCGTTGTTTCAACGCCAACATCTGAGGTGATGAGTATTTCTTCGAGATTGTCGAGAACCTCATCATCAACCTTTGATTTTCCGACAATTGAACGGGCAATTCTCGACAAAAAACTCTGTTTTGTCTTTTCCAGCCCTTTGTCTAGGGTCTCCTTCTTCTCTTTTGAGAACAATCCAAAAAACGCCATGCGGTTATATCATAAAAAAAGCTTCCTTCAAAATGAGAGGAAGCTTAAAGTTATACAAAAGAAGGGAAAAATACTAGCTCTTTGTGAACCACTCTTTTACCTTGTCGTTGTGTACGATTTCTTCTTTGAAAGTGTATGAGTTCGTCTTTTCAGACTTCACCATCTTGATCACTTTCGTATGCTCTTTACCTCCACCTTTTTGGAGTGATGCCACTACTTTCTTTGCCATGACTCAATATTATTTAATCTCTTTATGAACTGTGTAACGCTTCAAGATCGGGTTGAACTTCTTAATTTCCATACGATCTGGAGTATTCTTACGATTTTTCGTCGTGATATAACGTGATGTACCCGCCATACCTGAATCCTTGTGCTCTGTGCACTCGAGGATTACTTGAATTCTATTGCCTTTTGCTTTCTTAGCCATTTTGCTCTTTTTAAAAATCTACCGTTTCCCAACGGGTAGAACATGGATTATTTCAAAAAACCTTTTTCACGCGCTTCTTTAATGCACGCTGAAATTCCTTTTTTATTGATAGTTCTCAAAGCAGAAGTCGAGATCTTCAAAGTGATTGTGCGATCTTCTTCTGGAAGGTAAAACTTCTTAGAGATCAAATTCGGTAAGAATTTTCTTTTGGTTTTGCGGTTTGAGTGAGAAACATTGTTTCCTACCATTACCGATTTACCTGTGATCTGACAAACTCGTGACATGTTTTCTTAGTGTTATCCTTATTCTAAAATGGGGTGCAAAGTAAATACTTTTTTAGAAAACGAACAAGTATTAACTACTTTTTTTCGTGATGAATTTCTAAAATTTCACAGCGAAGTAAATTCAGTGTCGTCAACACCGTCATTTTTATGTTCCGTTCTCGATCGTCCCCGAACCTAAAATGCTGGACAAAAGTCCTTGCTGGGCCTGCAATTGCTACCCATACCGTCCCTACAGGAATTTCATCCGTACCTCCATCTGGACCTGCAACACCTGTCGTTGAAATGCAAAAATCAACGTTTAATTTTTTTCTTCCATGCTCTGCCATTTGACGCGCAATTTCCTCTGAAACGAGTCCATTCACTTCAATCGCTTCCGCATCCACATCCACCAAGGAAACTTTCACTGCAGGATCGTACGCGACGATACTTCCTTTGAAATATTCCGAGGCACCTGCCTGACTCACAATATCCTGAGCGATGGCACCACCCGTTAAGCTCTCCACTGTTCCGATTGAAACCTTTTTATCCTTGCAAGTGATCCCTACAACTTCCGACAAGGTCTGTGCTTCTACTCCATAGACATAATGAGGCAATTCGCTGCGAATTTCTTCAAAAAAGGTGTTAATTTCAGGTTGATCCTCTACTCCATTTGGCGATGTAATACGTAATTTCACCATGCCTGGCGAAGGCAAATATGCCAATCCAAAGCCACGTGCACGCACTCGATTTTCCCAATCAGAAATACGTTCAGCCAAAAAAGATTCTCCCAAGCCCTGTGTCAGAATGGTTTGGTGATAAATCGACTTCAATGCATACCTTTCTCTAAGTCGAGGCATCACTTGCTCCATCACAATCCCTTTCATTTCGTATGGAACACCAGGTAAGCTAATGACAATACTCCCTTGACGATCAAACCACATTCCTGCCGCTGTGCCGTAATCATTGTTTAATATGGTGCAGCCCACAGGCAATTCCGCTTGACGTATGTTTGACTCCAGCATCGGACGATTTCTTTTTGAGAAGTATTCTTCAATTTTCTGGAGTGTCGGAACGTGAATTTCTAAGCTAGTTTCGAACAATTCACACAAGGTATGCTTCGTGATATCATCTTTTGTAGGCCCTAATCCTCCTGTAATGAGCACCAGCTCACAATTGGACATCGCTTCCGTAATTGTTCGTTTGATCTCTTCTTTATCATCTGAGATTGCGATGACGCGGTGCACAGAGATTCCGTTGGCACTGAACAATTGCCCTAGCCATGAAGCATTGGTATTGATCGTTTGACCGATGAGTAATTCATCACCTATGGAAATCAGTTCAGCCTTCATTTGGACACTTTTTTAAATTTCGCAATAGATTCAATATGTCCTGTATGCGGAAATTGATCCACGAATGAGAGTTTCTGCAGTTCGTATCCAGCGGAACGCAAGGTATCGGCATCGCGTGCTTGAGTCGAGGGATTACAGGAAATATAAACAATATTCTCCGCGCCAAGATCTATCGTTTTCTGTAAAGTCTTTGGCGCTATTCCAGCTCGTGGCGGATCTAAAATCACTGTGGCAATTTTACCTAAATATTCAGGGTGTTCCTTCAAGAATTTTCCGACATCGGCGGCAAAAAACTTGACCTTATCGATGTTATTTCTATGTGCATTTCGCACTGCATCCTCAATGGCTTCTGCCACAATATCTACTCCAATCACCTCTACATCTGGGCGTTGAGATGATAAGATCTGACCGATTGTCCCGGTTCCACAAAATAGATCCATGACTGCAGATCCCTCTGGGACCGGCTCCTCAAACACATAAGAAAGTGCTTTTGAATACAACTTTTCTGCACTTTTTGGATTCGTTTGAAAGAAGCTCTCCATGGATATTTCAAAGGATAGTCCGAGTAATTTTTCAATCACAACTGGCTCACCATAGACTAATCGCCACTGGCCATTTTCTATTTTTGCACGATCAGCAACATTGTCATTTATCGTATGTTGAAATCCTGCAAGACGCTTCCCTAATTTCTCTAGAAGGAACTTAGAAAAAGCATCGACATCAAACTGTTCAATCCCAACAGAAGAAGTCACCAGATTGATCAACAAGGCATCGCGGTCGAAAGATTTCCGTACGACGATATGTCTAAAAAAACCAACTTTCTTTGGTGGATGCCATGCTGGAAGTCCTGTCGACTTTAAATAGTCTCTGATTTCATGAAGATGTGTCTCCCATTGTTCATCAAACAAACCACTTGCGCGATTCAAATTCTCCACTTTCCACCAAGTACCACGGCGTTTAAACCCTAATGCAAACGAATCATCCAATTCTTCACCCGTAAAAACGTCATGCTCAATGGTTGAAAAGCTGTACTCCATTTTATTTCGGTAGAAAAAATGAACAGGAGAGGAAATAAATTCATCAAATTTCTCAGCGATATCAGGCATTCCTCCGATTCTAGCGAACACATCCAAGGTCGATTCCTTTTTCTCTTTCTCCTGCAATTCAACAGGGACAAAGATGTATGGTCCTCCCGAGATTTCTTGATACGATAGCATTTGCTCATCGGAAGATCTGCGGATGACATCAATCAATTTCCCCTCGGCATGTCGCTTTCTTTTGACATCTATTTTAGCCAAAACACGCTGACCTGGGAATGCATTATCCACAAATACCACATAACTTCCCTCTTCGGTTTGAATACGGGAAATCCCCCTTCCACCAAAGGCGTAGCCACTGATTTCTAGTTCGACAATCTCTCCTTTTTGGAACATGTTTTTAATTTAAGTATAGACATAGGACAAAGGACAAAGGACAATAGACAATAGACAAAAGACACTTCTTCTTCGCTCTTTGAGCTTCGAAGGACAAGAGACACCAAATTAGCTTCTTCGGGTTAAGTAAAAAAGAGAAAAAGGATTCAAATTATTCATTTTTCATTCTTCATTCTTAACTCATTAAATCATCCCTCGAATGATTCCTTTGTCAGAGGATTCTACAAAGTCAATGATCATTTGTCGAAGTGGTGAGTCTTGCATTTGTTCACGTACTGCTTCAAGTCCTTTTGAAATGTTGTTGTTTTGAACGTAAAGGATCCGGTAAATATCTTCAATTTCGCGCACTTGGGCATCCGTGTAGCCTCTTCTTCTAAGTCCAACAGAATTTACTCCTGCGAATGTCAATGGTTCACGTGCCGCCTTAATAAATGGTGGAACATCCTTACGAATTAAAGAGGCACCACCAATAAATGCATGTGCACCAATGTGTGCAAATTGTTGAGCGGCAACTTTCCCTTCCAAAATCGCAAAATCATCAATTTGAACATGGCCCGAAAGTCCTGTATAACTTGCGAGAATGACATTGTTTCCAATTTGACAGTCGTGAGCGACATGCACATAGGTCATTAACAAGCAATTGTCACCTATACTTGTTTTCCACTTGTCTTTCGTTCCTCGGTGTATCGTCACACACTCGCGAATGCGCGTGTTATTTCCAATTTCGACAGTTGTATATTCCCCTTCAAACTTTAAATCTTGGGGGATTACACCAATCACCGCGCCTGGAAAAATCTCACAATCTGTTCCAATGCGCGTTCCGGGATATAAGGTTACATTCGGGTGAATCTTGGTGCGATCGCCAATGATTACGTCCTCATATATCGTTGAAAAAGATTCAATAATGACCCCTTCACCAATGGTCGCCTCCGCCGATACATATGCATGTTTACTAATCATTTCGCCACTTTATCCTTAATGACTTGAGCAAGCATTTCTGCCTCCATCACCATTTTTCCGTTGACATAGGCCTTACCTCCCATCTCAACGAGTCCACGTCTAATTGGTGAAAGTAGGTTTAATTCAAACACAATGGTATCACCTGGCAATACTTTTTGTTTGAACTTCACCTTGTCTATCTTCATGAAGTATGTAGAGTAAAGGTGTGGTTCATCGACTTTACTCAGGGCAAAAATCCCTCCTACCTGCGCCATGGCTTCAATTTGTAGTACTCCGGGGAAGACTGGGTTCCCAGGAAAATGCCCTGTAAAGATGGGCTCATTCATGGTAATATTCTTCACTCCAATGATTGACTCCTCATGAATCTCCATGATCTTATCGACCATCAAGAACGGAAAACGATGCGGCAACATTCGCTCGATATCGTTGATGTTATAGAGTGGATCTTTCGTTAAGTCGAAGAACTTGCCTGCTTTTTCTTGTTTTTTAATCTGCTCCTTGAGTACTTTTGCGAAGCGCACATTGCCCGAGTGACCTGGACGTGCGGCAAGGATATGTGCTTTAATTGGACGACCAACAAGGGCTAAGTCACCTACAATATCAAGTAATTTATGACGTGCAGGCTCATTTTCGTATTGTAATTTCGTGCTGTTCAATACGCCAATACCTTCAATAGATACTTTTAATTCCTCTTTGCCAAGCAATTTCGCCAATCGGTTCATTTCTTCTTGACTCACATCGGTGCGATCAACAAGTACGATGGCGTTGTCCAAATCCCCCCCTTTGATTAAGTTGTTTGTTGCTAAAAATTCAAGCTCTCGCAAGAAAACAAAGGTTCTACATTTTGCGATTTCAGTATTAAACTCACCCAAATGATACATCGACGCGTGTTGGGTTCCCAACACTGGAGATTTATAATCCACCATTACTGTTATCCGATAGTTGATATCGGGCACCGCCAGAAACTCAATTCCTTTATCCGTATCTTCCCAAGGAATATTTTCGGACAATTCAAAATAAAGACGCTCCGCTTCTTGGTCTTCATATCCGGTTGCTTCAAAAGCGTGAACGAAAGGCAAGGCGCTACCATCCATAATTGGCACTTCCGGTCCATCAAGACGTATCAATGCATTATCGACTTGACAGCCCACCAAAGCTGCGAGAATATGTTCCGTAGTATATACTCGCGCACCGTTTGACTCTAGTGTTGTTCCTCGGTCAGTAGCCACTACCAAGTCAGCGTCGGCTTTGATGATCGGCTCACCATCTATGTCTGTACGTTGAAACTTATAGCCATGATTTTCGGCTGCAGGACAAATCTCCAATGTTACTTTCTCACCAGTATGTAAGCCCACTCCGATGAGTTTTACAGCTGATTTCAGGGTGCGTTGCTTTTCAGCCATTATTCGTTTGGTTTTGTAAGTTCTTTCATTTTTTGCTCAAGCTCCTGCAATTTCTTCAGGATAAACGGCAGTTTTCTAAATCCGAAATACGATTTTTTGAAGTCATCAATTGGAATTCCCGGTGATCCCATGAGCGTATCCGCCTTTTTCACTGAATTTGGAATCCCCGATTGCGCAACTATTTTTGTCCCATCGGCAATATGCAGATGTCCTGCAATTCCAGCTTGACCGCCAATCATCACGTGCTCACCAATTTTTGCTGAACCAGCAATGCCTACTTGCGCGGCCATCGCGCTATTTTTGCCCACTTCGACGTTGTGTGCAATCTGACAAAGGTTATCTATTTTTACCCCTTTACGGATTATCGTTGATCCCATTGTGGCGCGGTCTATCGTTGTATTGGAGCCAATTTCTACGTTATCTTCAAGAATGACATTACCAATCTGTGGAACCTTTTGAAATTCCCCTTCTTCATTCGGTGCAAAGCCAAAGCCATCGGCTCCAACGACTACACCAGCATGAATGATACAGTTATTTCCAACTTTACAGTCGGTATAAATGCATGCACCTGGATGAATCACTGATCCGTCACCGATAATGACATTATCTCCAATGTAAGCGTTCGGATAAATGCTCACATGATTGCCAATCTTCACATTTTTTCCAATGTATGCAAAAGCCCCAAGATAAAGCCCTTCTCCAATTTGTGCGGAGTCAGAAATGAATGATGGCTGTTCTATTGCCGCCTGTTTGCGTGTCATCTGGCTATACATGTCAAGCAATTTTGCAAAACACGCATAAGCATCATCCACTTTAACAAGTGTTAGTGTTGAGGGCAATGGTTTGGAAGGACTGAAGGATCTATTGACGATGCAAATGCTTGAACCTGTTGTATAAATATACTCTTCGTATTTTGGGTTGGCCAAGAATGACAAGGCCCCGGGCGTTCCCTCCTCAATTTTAGCAAGTCCACTCACTGAAGCCTCGGGATTTCCGACTACTTCGCCTTGGAGAATGCCCGCTATCTGACCTGCTGAAAATTCCATGTTTCAAAAATATTAAATCACATTGCGCCAATGAACATCCTCACAGTCATTTATCAACATTCTCGGTTGAATATCGTTCACAGTCATTTTCGAAGCTGACATTAAAGGCTGTTATGTTGATTTTATTCTTGTACCAAATGGCTGTTGCTTCCGCTGTTCGACCCGATGGATCCTTGAAAACAATCGTTTGAATCGCCTTCGGCTTTGCGCGCAAGTCAGATTTTGAAAAATCAATTTTCCCAGATTTCACAAAGCACTTCAAGATTGTTTTAGGATTGATTAGGCCCATTGTTTCTTGCAAGCAGGTTAACTTTTTTCCTTCATCAACAATCACTAAGTCCTTATCTGCTGGAAAGCGAATAATTGAACCTAAGCCCTCTTTGGCATTTTTTACTTTACGTGCACTGCTTTCAGAAAAATGAATTTCAGAGATGAAACTTTCCTGGGGCAATGTGAAATAAAAACTCATCTCCTTACCATTAAACTCCTTCAGCAATTTATACACTTGAGGATTTCCTTTTTTGGCACTTTGTTGAAAGTCAACATCGCCATCATTCAGGACTTGAATCAACTCATTTTTAGAGATTCCCTTTGATTTGAATTTGGCCATCTCATCTTCTGGGACCACCAATACGCGCTCGAGAATACTGTTTTTCACTCGATTGGATGGAAACCAAGAGCAACCACGATTTTGAAAAAAGAAAACGACAAATAGGAGGCCGATGCTAAAACCGATACCGTAATATTTAAGTCTGCGAAGAAAAGAATCCATGAGAAAATTTGGACAAAGATACGAAAGGATACAAAAAAGAAAACCGCCTCATCAGAGACGGTTTCCACAATTCCTATTTGGAGCGAATTAAATCAATGCATCCAATTTTGCAGTAAGTTGTGCTTTTGGCACTGCACCTACTGATTTATCAGCAATCTCACCACCTTTAATGAACAAAATTGTTGGGATATTACGGATTCCAAATTGTGCAGACACACCAGGATTTTCATCAACATTCACCTTTCCGATAATTGCTTTACCCTCATATTCTCCTGCCATTTCCTCGATCACTGGACCAACCATGCGGCATGGACCACACCACTCTGCCCAAAAATCAACAACAACTGGTTTGTCAGACTTGAGGACCAACTCCTCGAAGTTTGCATCTGTAATTTCTAATGCCATATTCTAATTTTTAAACTATTTTACTACTATTCAACTACCACAAAATTAACCAAAATCAAAATATAAATCCCTTCCAATAGATTAATCGGCTACATTTTTATTTAGAACATTCATTTTTTTCATGGTCTTCTGATTTTCAGTGCGCAAGCAATAAAAATAAAGACCATTCGGTAGGTTGCGTGTATCAAATCGAACAATATGGCCCCCAATGGCACATTCTTTATTGCTTAAGGTCTGATTGTTTGTCAAATCAGCATTTAATAACTCGAAGATGATGTTGCGATTTTTCTCTGTAGTGAAATAAAATTCTGCCTCTCCCGATATTGGGTCACTTTCCAATGGATAAAGCACACAATAATCCTCTTTTATAATTGAGCCTTTTCCGAGGTAGGCAAGCAACTTTTTATAGGCAATAATTAACACCAACAGACCAAGTGAAACACTCAGCACTCCAAGAAGTGTTTGAGTCATTGAGAATCCTACCAATACCATCATAATGCGATTAAATCTTGAATTTTTGACGCTTCTTCATATACCTTCATCACCGAGGCCACATCCAGCATCAATTCTTTTGCGCTGATGCTCATGTATTTGTCATTTCTTGAAGCGTGCATCGTGACCTCACTCTGATCATTAAAGAGTGCGTTTACTTTTGCTATGCGCTCGGAATCGTTCGGTACGATGAACTTGAATAAATACACTGAAGGCCATTCTTCATTAGAAAGAGCTTCTTTCAGCTTTGCGTAGCGTTCATCCATTCCTGTTCTTTTTTGTGTTGCAAAGATAATCGTTTCATTTCCTTAACTAGTATTGGCTCATCGGAAAGATTGGCATTTTTCAAATCATCAAAAGTTGTTAAACCTTTCGCTGTGCAACGCTTAATAGACTGAATAAATTCAACCTCATCGATTGGTTTCGACAGCAATACTTCCTCATCATCAAACTCACCTGCCCACATTGAGCAGAAAGTCCTATGGACATGCAACATGACGCTCGCTTCATGAATCAACCTTTTTGGTGTTGTTGATTGAGCAATCTTAAGCTTCTGCGCTGCAATCAATTCGAAATAGTGCAAAACGGAGATTTCAACCAAAGGAGAAAATTCGGTGTTGGGTGAATTAAATGGCTCTAAATCTTCAAAATCAATTCCCAAAATCTTTACAGCTTCAATTATTTTAAGGAGCGCTATCAATCGAGATTTAAAGGTAGCAGTAAGAATAGGCTTGGTAAGAAAAAACTGCTTGTAGCCAAATAGGTGTTCATCCAACTGGTCTTCAAAATTCTCTAAATCAGGGAATAAAACCAAGGCCTCTTCAACTGTCATCAATGACTTCGTTTGTTCTTGCGCATTCGAATATTTAAGAATTCAACGATCAATGAATAGACCATTGCAAAATAAATATACCCTTTCGGTATGTGTTGTCCGAAGGCTTCTGCAACAAGGAGGACACCGATGGTCACCAAAAAACCGAGGGCGATCATTTTAATGGTTGGTCGTTGCTGAATGAAGTCACTAATTTGTCGAGCAAATATCAACATGACAATCATAGAAATGATTACTGCCATGTAGATAATAACGAGCGGATCATGTCCCAAATCTTTCTGTAAATCGTTTGTCATACCAATTGCCGTGATTACTGAATCAAAGCTGAAAACAATATCGATTAAAACGATTTGAAAAATGACTCCGCTAAGGCTACTTTTTTCTTTTCCTCCAGCGTCATGGTTACCCACAATTGAGCTATGCATTTCCACGGTGCTTTTGTATATGAGGAAAAGCCCACCGATAAGTAACACCAAACTTTGAACGGAGAATTCCTTTAAGAGAGCGATGTCCGTATTTGGAAAAATAGGGGTAATCATTTGTATAATCCATGACACCAAAGCCAAAAGCAGCAAGCGCACAATAAGGGCAAGCGACAAACCGATATTTCTTGCTTTACGCTGATTTACAGCAGGCAATTTATCGGTCACAATTGAAATAAATATGATATTATCGATTCCCAATACAATCTCGAGCAAACTCAAGATAACAAGATAAAAAATGCCGTGTAAAGTAAAAATTGCGTCAAAAAATTCCATGTAGTAAATATCTATTTTTCAAAATTAAACTTAATCATTTTCTCCACGCATATTGTTAAAGAAATCATCGAGAATTTTCGCATTGTGATCTCCTGGTGTTTGAATCTCAATGAGTTTTGCCCCTTCTCCATCCTTCACAGAATAAAAATCAACCATGGAATCAGAAAATGATTGCAAAGAATCAACGAATGAATAGCCGACATGGAAGGTCTTGCAAATGTCCGCTGCGCGATGATCATGATGCGCTTCGAAATATGCTTCGGACTGCGGTGTAGAAGACGGTCCGGGAATAATTCTAAAAATCCCCCCACCTTGATTGTTGATGAGAATAATCCTCAAATTTGGACCAAGGTATTTGTTCCACAGGGCATTGCTGTCGTAGAAAAATGAGATGTCGCCAGTAACAATCACGTGCAATCGATTTGGGTCAGCCCATGCGGCACCTACTGCAGTACTTGTGCTTCCATCAATCCCAGATGTTCCTCGATTACAGAAATAATCGACAGACGTAATTGGGTCAAACAACTGACAATAGCGGACCACAGAACTGTTTGCCATGTGGAGTACACTGTTTTCTGGAAGGTAGTCATGAATTAAATCAAAGATGGTCAAATCGGAATAAGGCAAAGTACAAAGCACCGATGACATGCGATCAATTTGTAAGAAATCGCGTTGCTTCCAAAAGGCTCCATAATTGATGGAATGTTTTGCATAATTCAATTCCACTAATTCCTCAAAGAATGCTGCAGCATCTGTTTGAAACGAATGTGTAAGGCATTGAAATGTGTCCATATACGGAAACTCATTTCCTATTTTCCAGTGCAATTGCGGATTATTCTTTCTAAGGAAAGATTTTATGCGTTTTGAAACAATTGCCCCGCCAAGTGAAATAAGCAAATCTGGGGTAAACTCATTTATTTCATCCTCCGTGACCACATTCAGAAGGCGATCAATGCAATGCACAAATTGGTTATTTTTTAAGTTGGATGTGTTTTCTACTAAAACCAACACAGAATGGTCATCAGCAAAGCGTTTTAGCGCATCCAAAAGTTTCGGGTCTGGATTCATTTGACCACAGATTACCATTTTTTTTGGCAAACTCATCCCTGTTTCGCAAATGGATTGATCGCGTTTACTCAAACGAAATTGTCCTTGAGAGGAATAGATTGTTGACCCAGTCGTTCCTTGTGCTTCAACCCTTGAATAAAGCGGTTCACGCAATCCTACATTGAAATGAATTGGGCCTTTCCAATCGCCATTGCCCATATTGAATGCAATCGACGATTCTCGTTGAACATACCAATGAACATCCGGATTTTGATCATAATCACTAAAAGCACACGAATAGCGTACATGCGTTCCGAATACATCGCGCTGAACAATGGTTTGTCCATCGCCTTGATTCACCCATTCTTCAGGACGATCCGCCGTAATTACAACAAGAGGAATACATTGGTAATAAGCCTCTGCGACTGCGGGAAAATAATTCAGTGGTGCAGAACCCGAGGTACAAACAATTCCGACAGGTGAAGCCAATTGTTGAGAAAGTCCAAGCGCAAAAAATGCCGCGCTTCGCTCATCATGAATGACATAGCACGTAATTTCAGGATGTTCGTCAAAAGCAATCATGAAGGGTGCATTGCGCGATCCAGGAGAGCACACCACATGTTTCATCCCATGTTGCAAACATTGCGCAACAAGCTGTTCTACGATGGATTTATTACTTGTGATCATTCCTTTCAAAGCTAGTGATTTTGGAGAACGTTGAGAAGGGTTTTTGCCTTATTCTCTGTTTCCTGCCATTCTTCAATTGAATCCGACGCCTCTGTATGACCGCCACCAACATAGAGAAAAACTTCATTTTCGAACACTTGCGCACAACGAAGATTGACAAATAAAGCAGAAGATTGTTCGTCTAAAACTCCAATCACACCTGCATACAAAGACCGCGCATGTTGTTCGACTTTTTCAATAACTTCAATGGCCTTATCCTGCGGAAAACCACTAACAGCCGGTGTTGGATGAAGCGATTGAACGATTCGCTCCAAAGGCATCAATGGTGATTTGAATGTAATTTCGTTCCTCAAATGTTTTAATGGACCTGCGACAACTTCATGGCGATTGTTGCTATAGATCATTTCACAACCTAGCTTGCGTAAGCGTTGAACAATAAACTCATTGACCACGCCTTGCTCAAAATATTCTTTGTCCGTCCAAGGTGTGGTATCGTCCTTTTTTTTTGTCGCTGCCAAAGCAACAGTTTGGTAATGATCTCCTTTGTGTTCTATAAGAAGTTCAGGAGTTGCTCCAATCCAAGTTCCATATTTCACAGAAGAAGCGATGTAAACGAATGCACTCGGATATAAATCGCAGAGACGTTCAAAATCCGTAAACAAGAAGTTTGTATCGTATGATACTGATTTCGTTCGACTTAAAACAACTTTCTTGCAGTTGCCATAACTTATTTCCTGATGAATGCGCTGTGCTTGATCGATGTATTCTTCTTGCAAAGTTTGATAAGGAGTTTCATTTGAAAATTGGAAATCAAACTGTTCATGGTGATCGTTGGGTACCAATATTAGTGGATGCTTCACTAAAAAATCTGTGACTAAAAAACCCTTTTCTTGTCCATTCCACGGTTGAAACTCACCGGAGACATGAACAATTGACTTTCCTGGAAGGCGATATTTTACAAATTCGGTCAATGGCGCTCAATAATCATGACGGTAAGACGGCCTGTACAAATCAAACGATTCGTTTCTTCATCGAAGATATCCACCTGCCAAAGATGGGTGCGTTTTCCAGCATGCACCGCCTTCCCGATGGCTTTGACGCGGCCTGATTTTATTCCTCCAACATGATTTGCATTCACCTCCAAGCCAACAGGAAATTCTTTTTCCAAATCGATGAGCAAGGTAGAGCCCATTGAACCGACACTCTCGATGAGCGCGGCACTTGCACCTCCATGAAGCATCCCCATGGGTTGATGCGTTCGATGATCCACAGGCATTGTCGCGACGATATAGTCTTGTCCGATTTCAATGCATTCAATTCCCAGTAAGCCCATCAGGGTGTTGGTGCTGTATCGATTGATTTCTTCGAGAGAAACAGTTTTAAATATCATGGTACAAAGATACAGTCCTTCATTCATTCACATGTGCTTGTAGATTAAAACCTTTTAAACTAGCGTGTAATCGGACCTATGATTTCGTATTTTTGAGAGATGATCACAACAAATCAGGACCTCACTCCATTCAATACCTTTGGCATCCAGGCAAATGCCGCTTCTTACGCTCGATTCACTTCAGTTTCAGAACTGCGGAGTTGTTTGCATGGAAATGAATTTAAAGATTTACTAATTCTAGGCGGTGGAAGCAATGTGCTCTTTACTCAGGACGTTGATGCCTTGGTCTTGCGCAATGAAATTCAAGGATTTGAAGTCCAATGGGAGGATAATTCGTATGCGTATGTCAAGGTAGGTTCAGGCATGGTATGGCATGAATTCGTACTTCGTTGCCTCGATTTAAATCTTGGTGGCGTTGAAAATTTGAGTTTAATTCCCGGAAGTGTTGGCGCAAGTCCGATGCAGAATATTGGGGCCTATGGCGTTGAAATTAAAGATGTTTTCCATTCATTGGAGGCCTATCACATCGCCACAGGTGATATCCATACTTTCGACTTGGAGCAATGTGAATTTGGGTATCGCGAAAGTGTCTTTAAGCGAAAACTGAAAGGTAAATATGTGATTGTTGCTGTGACGTTCCGTTTGAGCAAGCATCCAAAAATCAATTCATCCTATGGGGCAATCGATGCTGAATTAAAGAAAATGGGCATCATACAACCGAGCATTCAGGATATTAGCAAGGCAGTCATTGCCATTCGAAGCAGCAAGTTACCTGATCCAAAAGTATTAGGGAATGCGGGCAGTTTCTTCAAGAATCCTGTGGTCGAAGAGTCGATTATGGAGAAGATCAAAGAGAATTACCCGGATGTACCCAATTATCCTGCAGATGCTGGAAAATGTAAGTTAGCAGCAGGCTGGCTCATTGAAAAAGCGGGTTGGAAAGGATTCCGTGAAGGCAATTATGGTGTACACACTTTGCAAGCGCTTGTTTTGGTCAACTATGGTGGATCAACAGGTCATGAGGTGTACGAACTTTCTTCGCGAATTATCGCTGACATCGAAATGAAGTTTGGCGTTACTTTGGGGCGAGAGGTGAATATTCTTTAGAATGAAGAATCAAAAATGAAGAATTAAGAATTACTTTCACCATTCTTCATCCTTGCCCTGCTCCTTGTTGGCTTGATCGATTAATCGTTGCCAGTTGTAGGTAGGATCCTCAATGTCTTTCATAATTTCACTGTAATCGTCGGGATCGATTTCATAATGTTCAATCTCTTCGCCTGTGTATTCCTCTATATCTTCGAGCAATTTCTTTTCTGATGCACTGCAAAAGGATAGGGCTTGACCCCGACGATTACCGCGCCCAGTTCGCCCACAGCGGTGCACATAATTCTCGGGATCATCCGGTAAGTCGTAGTTGATTACGTAGTCCATTGAAGGAATGTCAATTCCGCGCGCGGCTACATCCGTGGTGATGAGCACACGGTTTTCACCGGAACGAAAGCGATCAAGAATGGCGAAACGGTCTTTTTGTTCAATTCCACCATGCAAGGCTTCCGATTTCACACCAACACGCTCCATCGCCGCAACAACGCGCTCAACACGTACTTTTGTTCGGGCAAACACGATGAACATATTCTCTGGATATTCTTTTAGGATGTTCTCCAAGAAAAAACGTTTGTCATCCATCTCGATAAATGCAACTGCATGGTCAATATTTCGAGCTACAGGGTTTTTCGGTGAAATTTGAATCCGTATCGCATCCCGAACAACATCATATGCCAAGGATTTAATTTTCTTCGAAATGGTCGCAGAGAAAAACAATGTTTGACGATTCTTTGGAATGTGCTTCATCACATCCTTGATGTCCTTGTTAAATCCGAGGTCGAGCATTAAATCTGCTTCATCCAACACAAGCACTTCCAATTGAGAAACATCCAAGTGACCTTGTGAGATTAAGTCAAACATACGTCCTGGCGTGGTAACGAGCACATCCACCCCATTCTTCAATGTTCTAATTTGCTGTTCTTGATCTGTTCCACCAAACAAGCCGAAAGACTTCACGGATGTTTTCTTTCCGATTTCAGTAAATACACTGCCAATTTGTTTGGCCAATTCGCGCGTAGGCACCATAACCAAACATCGAACACCTTTGTACCCTTTTCTTTTCCGTTTTTCAAGGCGATCAATCACAGGAATGGCAAAAGCCGCTGTTTTTCCTGTACCTGTTTGAGCAACAGCCATCACATCTTCCCCTTCCAGAATATGCTTGATCGATTTAAATTGAATATCCGTTGGCTTCCGGTAGTCCATGACCTCCAGCTGCTTAATAATCAAGGTTGAAATCGGATAATCAGAAAATTTCATGGTGTATTCAAAATGAAAAAGGACGGAAATCTTCCGTCCTTTCGAGTATAATCAACGGAATGACCGCTTAAGCTTCTTGATTTTTGTCTGAAGGAACCAATATACGCCCGCAGTGTTCGCAAACAATCACCTTCTTCTTCGAATCGATATCTAAGGTTCTTTGGGGTGGGATTTTGTTGAAACATCCACCGCAAGAGTTACGTTCTACCTGAACTACAGCCAACCCATTCTTTGCATTCGAACGAAGACGCTCATAAGCTACAATCAAGCGATTCTCAATCATTTTTTTCGCTGAGTCAGATTTTTTAATCAAATCGTCTTCATCTTTTTTCGTTTCGTTAACGATTTCATCCAATTCCGCTTGTTTCGTTTTCAAGTCACCTTGACGGAAATCAAGACGTTGCAAGGCTTCCTCAAGCACCTCTTTTTTGGATTCTACTTTCAGTTTTGCTTCTTTCGACTTCTTTTCATGTAGGCGAATTTCCAACTCTTGAAATTCAATTTCTTTTGCAAGAGATTCGAATTCGCGGTTGTTGCGCACATTGTTTTGTTGCTCTTTGTACTTGGCGATTGCTGTTTCCGCGTCCTTCATCGCATTTTTACGATCGGTCACTTCTGTTTCTAATTCTTTCGCTTCTTCTTGAATTTTTGCGATGCGCGTTTGAAGTCCTTCAAGTTCGTCCTCAAGGTCCTGAACTTCAAGAGGCAACTCACCACGAATGGTGCGAATGCGGTCGATTTCAGAATCGATTTTTTGTAATTCAAAAAGGGCGTCCAGTTTTTCCGCCACTGTCACTTCTTTTTTGGTCGCAGCTGCTGCCATGTGCTATAGATAATTAATTGGATTCGTATTGACCTCCGATAATCGGACGGCAAATGTAGTAAATTTTTTCGTTAATATATCAACCAAAAGATTTGAAGTAAACTGCTCACTTTCATAGTGACCGATATCGGCGATGATTATTTGACCGTCAGCATCAAAAAACTCATGGTACTTAAAGTCGGCAGTCACAAATACATCTGCCCCTGAAGCAATTGCTTTGGGCAACAAAAAACTGCCTGAACCTCCACAAAACGCAATTTTTCTCACCTTTTTATCTTCAAAAGATGTATAACGAATTGCACCACACCCAAACGTATCCTTAACGCGCTTCAAAAAGTCCGTTGCATGCATCGCTTCAGGCAATTCACCAAGCATCCCACTACCCTCTTGTTGATTGATATTCGACAGTTTGATAAGATCGTGCGCTATTTCTTCATAACTCATCGCTCTTCTCATCGCCTGAAGAATTTTGTTCAGTCGGTGTTCCGACACCAGATATTCAAGTCGTTTTTCTGGCAATATTGTCCTTGTACCAATGGCACCAACCTTTGGATTCGACGACTCTTCTGGTTGAAAAGAGCCCAATCCATCTGAAGTAAAATTGCAATGCGAATAGTTCCCTATATGTCCAGCGCCCGCATTGAACAGTGCATCGTTGAGTTGTGTCTCTTCATTTTCAGGACAAAAGACAATCAATTTGTAAAGCACTTCCGATTTTGGAGCAAGAATCTTTAGATTGGTTAATCCTAGTCGTCGACCGAATTCCGCATTTACCCCTTGGTGGTAATTATCAAAATTTGTGTGAATGGCGTATACAGCGATATCATTTTTGATGCACTTTTCTATTGTTCGTTCTACATAACCAGTTCCCGTGATACGCTTTAGTCCCTTAAAAATGAGTGGATGATGAGCAACGATCAGGTTACAACCTTTGTCAATGGCTTCGTCAACAACAGACTCCACACAATCCAATGAAACCAGAACACCTGTAATCGAAGCGTTTTTATTTCCAATCAACAACCCTGAATTGTCATAGGACTCCTGCATGCTTCGTGGCGCAAGGTTTTCCAGATGGGCAATAAGTTCTGAAATGGTGGTCATTAACTAAATGTTTTTGATTAAACCAAAGCTTATACCATAGGCACGTGCTTTATGAATGTATGCAGCTTGTTTTTGATAGGTTGAATTGAGTTGAATGCGCAACTCCGGACTGATAATTACGCCCCATCCACTTGCGAAATTAAATTGAACACCAGCATTAAAAATGGCAGAAATCACAAACGGATTGTACCCACTATTTGTTTTAATCACTTGCGAATCCGATGAATTCAACGTTGTTGTCCACTGTTGTTTCTGGGTGTATTGAACAAACATTTGAGGCAAAAGTCCAGCGCCGATATGCCATTGGATGTCTTTACCCATGGATAAATTGATCCGAAGTGGCATTCCAATGTAGCTATAGGTTGTTTGATACGCGAAGGTGGTGTCTATTCCAGCAAAAGCATATTGTTCGCCATTTCGACTGAAATACATTCCACCATCCCAAACCAAGAATCTATTGATGCGATTCCGCAAACCAAGGCCAAATGACCAGTTTTGGATTAATGTTTCGTCAGCTCGAGTACCTAAACTCTCACCAAAATATCCTGTATTTGATTCAAGTGTTCGAAATGTCTTGGACCAATTGGTAATGGCATACACTGCTGTTTGACCCACTGATGCCGTTTGGCTCAGTTCTTTCACAGGCTTATCTTTTGCGGGCTTTGCCTCCTCAAGTAAAATTTGTGAATCCGCATTAAGCGAAACAAAAAAAGTCAAAACCACTAAGAATTGTTTCATTTTATATTGCTTTTAATTGTGTAACTCAGTGCGTACGTGTCATGGACTCCGGAACACAAATGATAAAATCGGCACTCCCGACATATTCCTTTTCCAATTTCCCAATATTCTCTTGTGTCACTGTTGAAATGGTTAATACTGTCAAGCCAGGCTTTTCTCTATTCAAGTACCACAGAATACCTTGATAGAAATTGGAATGATAGGCCCCATTGATATGATAAAAATGATCTCCGGTATTCATGTTTTTTGCCATAAAATAAGCCATTGTTGCATCCTTTAATGCCTGAGCTTCTAACAAATGTCCTCCTTCCATGTGTTGATCCATCTCTTTTAATGGTGCATATTGCGACAAGGTAGTATCCACTGGGAAATCCAATGGGGCGATGTACGATTTCTCTTGTGAAGAAAGGCTATCAAGCGCTGGTCTTCCGCGTTTAAATAAGAGCGAAGCGTATTTTCTCGGCACATTTGAAGCGATAGATGTAATCCGGTTTTGTTTTGCATACAAGAGAAGAGGCTTGTAATCCGTCTCATAATTCGGCCACAAGCGACAGCTGTCTTCAAATTGCTGATCAGAGATTTTACCATCGATATAATCAATCAGGAGCATCTGCTGATCCTGTTCAAACATTTCAAATCCCATTTTCAAGGTCGCCCCATGAATTTCGAACAAATCACGCAAAAGCTCAAGCTCAAGCCAATGCGCGATGGGGTTATCGTGGTATTCACCAAAGAAAACGACCTGATTTTCAATTGCTTTTTTCTGCAACTTCTTGTAGCTCACTTTTTTGCCTTTCGCATTGTAAATGATAAAAGCGCCTTCATTTTGAGCGAAGACATTCATCGCGAAAAACACCGATAAGATGCAGCCTAATACTTTTCCTTTCATTTTCATGGCTTTGTTCCGTCACAATATTAAGAACTTCCGTGGATTATTTTCTACTTTTGCATCCATACATGGCATTATTTCGCAACGCGTTCGGTTCCGTCAAACAGCTATTTGCTCGACTGTCCATCGTCCTTTTGATGATGACCATTTGTCGGCTCATTTTTTTTGGATTCAATCGTGGAAGTTTTCCCAATGCCGGACTAGTAGATTTTGCTGCAGCGCTTTGGTTTGATTGTGTCACCATAGGGTTGATTTTCCTACCTTTTGTCATTATCCATTCATTTAAAAACCTGCAGTTTGAGCGAATTTTCAGCGCCGTTCTAAAGATTTATTTACATGGAGCTACAGCCTTAATTTGTGCCTTGAATTTGATGGATGTGGAGTATTTCCGTTACACATCAAAGCGCTCAACTTTTGATTTGTTCACTGTACTGAGTGCAGGTAGTGACTTCGCTCAATTGGCGGGTACATTTTTTACTGATTTCTGGCTACTCATTCTTTTTTTGATTGTTCTCGTTTCAATCTCGGAGTGGCTTTATCGAAAAACAGAAAAAATCAATGTTCCGAAAATATCCTGGCAAACAGCTTCAGTTCATGCAGTGATTTTATCTGCATTGTTCGTTGTCATTGGCAGAGGGGGATTTCAACTGAAGCCCGTTGGCATCATGGAGGCCTCTCAATTTACTGATCCAGCTAATTCTGGCTTAGTGTTGAATACGGCTTTTACAATGATCAAGTCTTATGGAAAAGAGCGACTTGACTTAAAGGAGTATTTTGACAAGAAAACAGAACAGGCGATTTTCAATCCCATACAACAATCAAAGCCAGCAAACATCCTACCCGAGAAAACCAATGTGGTGGTAATTATCCTAGAGAGTTTTGGAAATGAGTTTATTGGCGCATTCAATGGAGGTAAAAGTTTTACCCCATTTTTCGATTCAATCATTGAACATTCACTCACCTTTGAATACGGCATCGCCAATGGTAAGAAATCGATTGAAGCTGTTCCAGCTATCTTGGCGTCAATCCCTAGTCTGATGGACAATCCCTACATTTCATCTCCATACGGCAACAACCGAATAGGATCTTTGGCATCAATTCTCAAGAAGAACGGATACTCTACCGCGTTTTATCATGGCGCAACCAATGGTTCAATGCGCTTCGATAGTTTCGCAGCACAAGCTGGATTTGAACAGTATTTTGGTCGATACGAATACGGAAACGACGCGCATTTCGACAAGACCTGGGGAATACTTGATGAATACTTTAACCCATGGACAGCCAAGCAGTTGACAAAATTAAAGCAACCGTTTTTCGGCACATTGTTTACACTATCCTCACATCATCCTTTCTACATCCCTCCTCATTGGAAAAATAAGGTGAAAAAGGGACGACAACCCATCTGTGCATCGATCAACTACGGAGACATCGCATTAAAAAAATTCTTCGAAGAAGCGCGAAAGCAACCTTGGTACAAGAACACTATTTTTGTTTTGGTTGCAGATCATTCACCTGCAACGGTGGACAAGCTTTATAGTCAGCGCAAGTTCATGTACCGCATTCCGATTGTTTTCTTTGATCCACAAGGAAGATTAAAACCGAAACGCGAGCAAAAGATCTTCCAGCAGCTCGACATCATGCCGACCTTACTTGACTTGCTGAATATCAATACTAAATACTATGCTTTCGGGCGTTCGTACTTCGATCCGCGTGAACGAGAGGCATTTGCCTATTTGGAGGGGGCCTATTTTTATTTCAAAAAACACCAAATGCTCACTTTTTCGAAAGATAAGGCACGATATTTGCATGATTTCACCGTCAAAATTGAATCATCAACAGATTCATTGCGCTTCTACAAAAAGGAAGTGCGTGCATCTGAGCGAAGATTGAAAGCGATTATTCAGCGTTACAATCGGGATTTGATTCAAAATAAAACGCATGTGAAATGAAGCAGAGGATCCGATTTATCATCAACCCAATTTCCGGAGTCGGAAAAAAAGGGGATTTACCAGAATTGATTGAAAAGTATTTGGATCATTCTAAATTTGACTACGACGTTGTTTTTACGGAGTACCGAAAGCATGCCAAAAAATTGGCTTACGAAGCGTCCATGAATGGCGTTGATATCGTATGTGCGGTTGGTGGTGATGGATCTGTGCATGAGGTTGGTACTTCATTGATTGGTACACAAACAAAATTGGCAATCCTACCTTGCGGGTCAGGCAACGGGTTAGCACGTCACATGGGGATTCCAGTAAATATTCCAAAGGCAATTGAATGCATCAATAAAGAGGCGTCAATCCGCATGGACACTGTGTTGGTGAATGACAAACCCTTCCTAGGTATTGGTGGTTACGGCTTCGACGCCATTGTAGCCAAGAAATTTGACAGCTACCACAAACGTGGTTTTTGGAGCTACGTAAAACTTGTACTTCGTGAATTCATTCGATACAACCCAATAAATATTTCTGTTGATCTAAATGGGGAAATCAAAAACATGCCCGTTGTTTTGTGCACCATTGCAAACGCCTCCGAATTTGGTAATGGATTTGTCGTATCGCCAACCTCTGACGTTACAGATGGAAAAATTGAACTGTGCATTTTAAAGCCTTTTTCAATCTGGTCTGCGCCAAGTGTTATATTCCGCTTTTTCCGTCGCACCTCACACAAGTCAAAATTTGCAGAGGTAATCCCGTTCCAAAAAGCACGAATCAAGCTAAGTCAAAAAATTGCGCATTATGATGGTGAACCGTTTGACGTGCGCGATGAATTGGACATACAAGTGGTCCCAAGCAGCTTAAACATTCTAATCGGAAAAAAATAAAATGGTACCTGTAGATTTAGAAATCACGCACATTTTAGGGCGAATGGATTCTTTGAGTCCTGATGCCAAACCGTTATGGGGATCGATGTCTGCCCAGCGCATGATTGAACATTTGTCGGATACATTGCGTATTGCTTCAGGGAAAGATCATTTTCCGTTGGAAGTTCCAGAGGAAAAACTTGAGAAAATGAAGGCATTCCTTCGTTCTGACAAGCCGATGGCACGGAATATTGATGTACCATTTGCATTGAAAGAAACACCTCTTCGTAATGAGGAAATCGAGCTGGCCATTGATGAATTTCTGCTCGAATGGATTGACTTCGAAGAACATTTTACTGATGAAAATCAAACGGAAGTTCATCCTTACTATGGCCCCCTGAATTTTGACGAGTGGTGCATGCTCAACCAAAAGCATCTTACGCATCATTTCGAACAATTCGGGATATAAAAAAAGAGGCTTTCGCCCCTTCTCTTCCTACTCTTTTTCTTGCTTTTCAGCCTTCTGAATTTGTTCAACACGTATGTGCATTTTGACTTTTCGTTGGCTCTGTGTTTTCTTGCTCTGAATAACTTCATTTACTTTTACTGGTTGAATTTGCTTTTGCTCTTTTTGTTCCTGATTTTGCGCCATTGACATTGTTGAAATCAAGGCCATTACCATCACGATCATTCCTTTTTCGATTGCTTTCATTTTTTGTATTTTTGAAATTCATCGGCAATTTTCAAATAACATGCCAAATAGCCTAAACGAATGACACTTACCTACGCATTTATCATTGGCATTGCTTGTGGGACATTAAACTATCTCTACTTTCGGAAACAAGGGTATAAATCCACCGGCGCCTGGTTTCTATCTTGTTGTGCATTTACTGCATTAACAGCGATCGTTCTGAAACTATTTATCTAATCTCCTTTTTCCGTATTTTCGTAGCTCAATGAATTTCGAATTAATCGACACAAATCCATGATTGGTTTAAAACAAGATTTTCCGATTCCTAGTCTAGCTGAATGGCAAATTCAACTGACGAAAGAACTGAAAGGAGAAGATCCAAGCGTCCTTGAACGGCACGACGAAATCGAAGGAATCAACTATACCACTTACCAATACGACCTCGATCAAAAGATTACGGAGGAATCTCGTCGAGGTAATTCAAAGAGTAATGATTGGCGCATCGCAACATTGTTTGAAGTGACGGATGAAAAATCGACGAATCAAAAGGTCCTTGAACATTTAATGACCGGATGTGATGAACCCATTTTCGATTTTAGAACAAATGAAAGAGCAGATTTAGACCTTCTTTTCAACGGGATTGAATTTCAGTATATCCATACCACGATTCTTACAAACAGTATAGAAACTGTTTCACGCATCCAGCAATCAGTTGGGAACTCATTCCATGGCAACATTAAATATGCCATTGACCCCCATGTTGTTGGTTTGGATGCCATTCGCAAATTGGCACCTCTATTCACTGATAAACAAACACCATTTATTGTGATTAATGGATATGCGATTCAACAGACTGGTGCAAATTCCAAACAAGAACTTGCCTTTTCATTGTCAACCGCAAATGAATGTTTAGGGGTTTTGATTGGTGCAGGAATGAACATCGATCAAGCCGCAGCATGTATTCATTTTTCGATTGGGATTACAGCAAATT
>JBEIKR010000019.1:0-28581 GCA_040379705.1 Crocinitomicaceae bacterium | reverse complement strand
CACATGTGGATCACAATGTCAGTCATGGGATTGATGGACGAAAAGGAACGAGGAATGCCCCTGCTTTAATCAATTTGGCTTGGAAGAAATTGTTCCATTGGGATGGTGGGGTGAATCACATTGAAGCACAAGGAGTAAATCCATTGACGCATCCCACAGAAATGGATATTTCATTGGGTGAACTGATTCGTCGTTTATCGCAGAGTCAAATCTATACATCTAAATTTCAGCAGGTTTATGGTTCTAATAAAATTACAACGGCCCGAATCATGAATGCCTTAAGTCAATTTACCCGCTCATTAATTTCTGCCAATAGCAAGTATGATCAAGTGATGCGAAAAGAAAGTGGCGTTTCATTCACCGAGCAGGAGCAGAGTGGCTTTCAGCTATTTCGCCAATATTGTGTCGCATGTCATCAGGAACCATTGTTTACCTCCAATCAATTTAAGTCAAATGGAATACCCATCGATCCACAGTTCAATGACCTTGGTCGCTTCGCAATTACAGGCCAGGTGAGAGACTCCTTACAATTTATGATTCCGACCTTGAGGAATGTCGAATTTACCTTTCCCTACATGCATGATGGAAGATTTCGAAAGTTAAAGGATGTGATTCGCCACTACAGTGAAAATATTCCGAAAAATAATTCATACTTGAGTAGAGAACTTAATGGGCCTATGCATCTCAGTGACAAGCAACAAAAGGATTTACTTGCCTTTCTATTCACATTGACTGATAAAGAGTTTTTATACAACCCGCGTTTTTCTTTTCCAAAAAAGTAGTTCCTTGCACAAGATTTTAACCAATTAAGTATCCTAACACTACAAAACAACGAAATATGATGATGAAAAAAATGTGTTCCGTTCTTGCGCTTGGATTAAGTTCCATTGCCTTCGGACAAACCAACCCTGCGATTACCGCATGGCTTCAAAATACAACGGGAATCATGGGAAGTCATTACGTTTCAGGAAATTCCACAGTGATTCCAGACAATGTAGAAGCGAATATTCAAACAGTTCAATACTCCACCAATTGGGTGTATGTCACTACCAATGGAATTCCTGCGTACCCAACAGGACCATTTTTAGATGGAAATCCAACCTTGGCAACAGATCAAAATGCGATTTTTAAATTTCCATTAAATCCAACGCAAAATAATGGGGCGCTAACGTCAACGACCGGAGGGAATATTGGTGTGTTTATCAATGGCGTTGCCTTATTCGACTACCGTGATGCCGTAGCTTGGAATTCAACAACAAACACTTTGTGTGGACCCTTACCTGGAATGTCGCCTTGTCCTGGCGGTCCTGGGTCATCCCAATCATGGAATCGTGATGCAGTACCGGCAGAAAAACTAGGATTCGATTGTTCGAAAGGTCACCCAGCAAATGGAAACTACCACCACCATCAAAATCCAAGTGCTTTCAATCTTGATTTGACAGTAATATCGACCGTTTGTGATCTATATGCTGCGGATGGATTGTACGCGATCAATGCAGCACAGCATTCGCCTTTGATTGGATTCGCCTATGATGGATTTCCAATTTATGGCGCGTATGGCTATGCCAACGCAGATGGAACGGGAGGTGTTGTGCGCATCAAATCGGGGTACCAATTGAGAAACATTACTACCAGAACGGTATGGGCGGATGGAACAAATGTCGCTGACGGTCCAGCAGTAAGTACCACCTATCCATTGGGCTATTTTCGTGAAGATTACGAGTTTGTAGCGCATCCTGGTCAAGCGGACTATTTGGATGAACACAACGGTCGTTTTTGCGTGACACCGGAATATCCAAATGGAATCTACTGCTATTTTGCAACGGTGGATGCGAACCACAACTCCGCTTATCCCTATGCCGTTGGTCCTACATTCTATGGAACTAAAGTCGCATCCAAAGTGACATCAATTACTGAGTCAGTTACAACCTATACATCAACAGCAGAGGTTGAAGATTTAAGCGCAACAACTTTCAGCATTTTCCCAAATCCTACTGCGGAGATCTTGGTAGTTCAATCTTCTGGTTTACTGAATGGAAATGTAAGTGCCGAATTGATAGATGCAGCAGGTAAGGTCATTCAAACACAGACAATCTTGCAAGGAAGTACCTTGTGCTATTTCAATGTGGCAACGTTGTACGGCGGGACATATCTGATCCGCATCAATGAACCAGGAAAACAACGCTCATACACAGTTGTGATCGATTAAAACGAACCAACCTAATCTTAAAAATACCCTGTTCGCTTGAATGGGGTATTTTTTTATCCAAAAATTATCAGTTGTGAAATTCGCAAGAGCTTGATTTTCATCTGCGAAAATCAATTTTTAACTTTCAAGATGAGGGTTTACATTTAACCCAAATTTTAAGCACCAATTTATGAGAATACTCTATTTAATTGCTTTGTCAATTTTTTTTGGTTCGTGCACTATTACCAAACGCGTTCACAATCCGGGATGGCATGTAGAGTGGAAATCAACTCATTCAAGTGATAAGGATCGAGAGTCTGTTGCTGTGGATCAATCATTGGTTGTTGGACAAACTCCAAAAGAATCCCTTCCAGAACAGCAACAAGAAGAAGCGCATGTTACAAGTGAAAATCCCAATGTTGTGGGTAACTCGATCCGATCAGATGAACAAGATGAACAAGCGTTGACATCGACGAATTCAGAAAATGAATCTCGAAATTCTTCAAAAGTAGATGAAGATAAGGAGAGCGCTGCCATTGAAAAAGAGGAACCGAATGCTAAGAAAGTTCACCCCTTGGCTAAAGCAGCACTTATATCGTTGATTTTGTCAGTTATAACCTTCGGACTTGGAGCGCTTGTCGCTTTTGTTTTAGCCCTATATGCCTTAAAAAAAATAAATCAGAATCCGGAACAGTGGGAAGGAAGAAAAATGGCAAAAATCGTACTCATTATCTCGAGTATTTTGTTAATTCCTGCTCTGTTAGTATTTTCGTTTGTTATGTGGTTCTTTATTTATGTAATTACATATTGACGGCAGCGGAGGGGGTTGGTTGTAAACTTTAGGAACAAAGAATTATACGATTATGAAATCAATTACTTTTTTACTTACGTTGTTTTTGCTTGGTGCATGCACTATTACCAAACGTGTTCACAATCCGGGCTGGCATGTGGAATGGAAATCAAATCACTCAAGTAGTAAAGATCGAGAGGCGGTAGCTGCAGATGAATCAACTTATGTTGGTCAAACAACAAATGAAAATGTTCTTGACGAACAAAAGGCAAAAGCTAACGAAAAGAGTGAAAACCCAGTTCAATCACTCAACACTGCTGCGACTGATGTGCAATTTGAGCAATCACTTGAACAAACATTAAATGATAGCGATGCTAAAAAGAATGCGTCAAATTCTATTCGTATAAAAGAAAATGAAAAGGTTGAATTTCTGCTTGAAAAAGATGCAGGAGAAAAGAAAGTTCACCCACTCGCCAAAGCATCTCTTATTTTATTATGCGGATCTGTATTGCTTTTTGGGATTACATTGATTCCTGCTTTCATTTTGTCCATGTCGGCTTTGAAAAAAATGAAGAAAAATCCAGACCAATGGGCAGGTAGGAAAATGGCGCTTACTGTACTTATTATTTCAAGTGTTCTCATGATTCCAGCACTTCTCCTTCTACTTTTGCTATCTATTTCATTAAATTACTCATCTGGTGGATGGTTGTAATCGAAATAGTATTACACTGTGGAAAGGAAAAATGAAGTCAATTGCAGTTTTCGTCACACTATGTTTTCTAGCATCATGCACGATAACCAAACGTGTTCACAATCCAGGTTGGCACGTGGAGTGGAGGTCAAATCATTCAAGTGTCAAAGATCGAGCGTCGGTTCAAGAGCATCAATCCATCATTGTAGGTGAAACTAAAGAAGAATCGGTACCAAAACAACAAGGCGGCGAAATGCTTCGTTTGACAGTTCAATCAGATCACTCCTTAAATTTTGAAACAACGGATGAACATGTGGAGCATTTGAGGGAACAAACGGTGAACACGATTGATGCGGAAAAAATGGGAAATTCTGCTTCTTTTTTGAAAGAGAAAGCAAAGGATGAAACATTATTAGAAAAGAATTCTGGAGAGAAGAGGATTCACCCTTTGTCAATCGCATCTCTTGTTGGCTTGATTTTGTCCGCAGCATTTTTAGCGATTGGCACAGCATTTTTTCCTGTAGCGATCATAGGAGCATTTTTATTGATTCCTACATGGATTTTTGCGATGATTGCGTGGAAAAAAATTAAATGGAATCCTGAAAAATGGTCCGGAAGGAATTTAACCCTAAACTTGGTGATTATTTCGAGTATACTTTTCGGGGTATCATTGTTTTACCTTTATTTGTTATATTTCCTAGAATTTAATTCATCAAGCAGCAGTTGGGGTTGGTTGTAAAAGGAATAGAATTATAAATTAAATTAATAAAAATGAAGTCAATTATTTTGTTCGTCACGCTAAGTTTTCTAGCCTCATGTACCGTCACAAAACGCCTTCATAGTCCAGGTTGGCATGTGGAGTGGAGGGGTTCTATGAATAGGAGTGTAGCACAAGAAAATAGTTCAACTACTGCAGCGAATGTGGATCAACGCGCAGAGAATTCTGCTGAATCGACTTCTTCTAATAGTCAAACGATGCACGTCGTGGAGGCTGAGCAAGCGAATGAAACACCAATAAGTGAAGCCGTTGACACCAAAGATGTCTTAAGCGATGAAAATCAAAATCTTGAGGTCAAGCAGGCAGCACCTGAGTCAGCAGATCAAAAACAAAAGTCGGTATTGAATCCCACTGAACCACGCGTTGATCCTCTCGGAATTTTATCGATTATCTCGGGATCTACGGCATTAATTTTCTTTTTGAACATCTGCTTTTTGTTGTCGGATAATGGTTGGAATGCGATTTTAGGTTTGAGTTATCCATGGCTATTTTTCATCACTCTTGTTTTTGCAGTCCTTGGATTGATCCTTGCCATTATGAGTATAATACGGATTCGTCAAAATCCAGAATTGTACAAAGGAAAAGCACGTGCATGGACTGGATTTGGAATTTCAGCTGGTGGCATTGGACTCGTTGTTCTTTTGTTGCTTATCATTGTCTTGGTTTTCCTATTTGAAACCTTTTTTTACTGGTGAAAAAGAGAACGACTTGAGTTGAAGTTTTTCCATTACTTTCGAGCCCATGAATTGGCACCGTCTAATTTTTGTTTTTATCCTTGCGACTCTACCCATTCTTGCGCATGCGGATCTGGTGCCTTGGAAGTTGAGCATGCGGATTTCTTCCAACGAAAAGGACCCAACGAATCTAACCATTGTCAATGGAAAAATCGCTCAACTAACGGTGACTTTCACCAATGCGGATTACACGCAGCGTAGCGTTCTTCTCCCAGGATCACAAAATCATGGACAGCAAGTGATTTGGTTCTTGGTATTCAAAGTGGAAGAAAATTATTACCGAAATATTTACACGGAAGAAAGGCATTTGTCCATGGATACGTCACTCTACAAAGGGTACGTTACACTGAAAAACCTCGAGCCAGGAGAGTCCGTTTCGATTCCCATCTTTTTTAGTGATTCCCTCAATGAATCCAGGCATGTGGAAGCCCATCAATTGGGAAAACTTCCTCCGGGGAAATACCAACTGCTCGCCTGGTATGACCCTTGGAAGGAACCGTTGTCTGAGTATATCTACAACCGTCTGGATCCATTTGATCACTCCAACAGCAATGCAGATTCCACGAAAATGGACTTGAACTACGATGGCATCAACAGCAATTACATCACCTTAACAGTCGCTGGAGCGGACACCGAAATTCAGATGAACAAGCCCATATGCACTGGTCATTGCGCAATCTGCTCTGCCATTGATCGTGGAAATTGGAATGCGCTCAAACGTTCTGTTCGGAGAAAAGGGGGATACGAAAAACCTCACCGAAATATTGCTTGGTTGTATTACGGACCTGATGCTGTTCTATCGTCACTACCAACGTATTATTCACGCGAACTGATTGTTAACGCGAAGGGCGAATACCATCATGTTTCTTTGCGGTGGCAGCTAGGGAAAATATATCGCGGAAGAGAACGTATTTGCTCCATTTTCCATTGGGTTTTTAATATTCGCCGCTGTCCGTTTCGTACAAGTGATGCACGATGGTCACGCTTGCGTTGGGCCAATGAATTTTAAGTTCATCATCTGAGTTTATAAACCTTTATTTCTTTGGTTTTTTGCTCAATTTGTCGGTATGACTATGGTCATTTTTTTATACTCTTGGGAATTCGATTTTTGTTTTATATTTTTACCCAAAATTAATTGTTAACTATGAAAAAGATTTACCTATTGGCAGGTGCTTTGGTTGGTGGATTTGCGTTGAATGCGCAGGTTGCTATTACGCAAAGTGTTGCTGCTCAAAATGACAGAAACGATGTGCGTCCAGTGACTAAGAAAGTACAAAGCACTCAGAAAGTAGAAGGCCAGGAATGGTGGGCAAATGGATTTGATCAGCTTTCTGATTGGAACCAAACTACAGGTACAGGACATCAATCAGGTGACTGGGCTATCGTGAACGCTTTGCCTTCAAACATTACATCTCAACAAGCTGGATACCAATGGCCAGCGGCATTCTCTAATTCATCTGGTAACTTCGCATTGATCAATTCAGATGCAGCAGGTGATGGACAAAGCCAAGATGCATATTTCGAGTTTACAGGGAATATCGATCTTTCTGGAGCAGGTAATGCGCCAATGTATTTGACTTTCTCAGAATACTACCGTCATTATTACGACCAAAACTATGTGGAGGTTTCTAACGACGGCGGGTTGAACTGGACGACTTTCCAAGTGAATCCTGAGTCTGAAGTTCCAGTAAATACGAACTGTGTACCAAACGAGGTTGAAACGGTGAACATTACTCCTGCGAAGGGTCCTGGTCCATGGACAAACCAAGTAAAAATCCGTTTCCATTACATCGGAACATGGGATTGGTTCTGGGGAGTTGACGATGTGAAAATCGTTGAAGCATGGAACAATGACATGAAAGTAACAAACTGGTATCAAGCAACGGATGTAGCGACTACTTGGGGTGTTGATTACTACCATATTCCTGCGTCTCAGTCGTCATTCCCAGGTTTGACTTTCGGTGCAAAAGCGAACAACAATGGTGGTGCGAACCAAGCTGCAGTGACATTGAACGCTACAGCAACTGGTGGATATACAGGAACAAGTGCTGCGGTAGCAATCGCTGCAACTGCAACGGATACACTTTCTATTTCTACACCGTACATTCCAACAGGATTAGGTACAAAAACAATCAACCTTACAACAGGAATTGGTGCAGGAACAGATGCGAATTTGGCGAACAACCAAACATCTATGGATGTATTCGTAACAAACTACGAGTATTCTCGTGACAACAATGTTCAGTCAGGATCAATCAGCAACGTATCGTCTCAACCAGGTCAAGCGCTTGAGATTGGTAACGAAATGGAGATTTTCAACGACATGACTGTGACAAACATCAAATTGCGTTTGGCAACTCAGGCATCTGGAGCTGTTGGAAGTGAGTTCCTAGCTAAAATTTATTTGTTGGATCAAACGGCTGGTGAATACGTTTACCTTGCTGAAACAAACATCTCTACAATTGCAAACACAACAGCTGGATGGGTGAATTTACCAATCAGCGGTGGTCCAGTAACATTGACTGCAGGTGATATTGTTTTGGTAACTGCATGTCACTTTGGTGGTGCTACGGAGGTGCGTTTCGCATATGCTCAGAGTACTTACGAGCAATCTGTTGTTGGATATCTTGCTGACTTAACATTGTTTAGCCTTACTCAACCAAATGCAATCATGATTCGTTTGAGTGATGATCCATCTGGATCTGTAACTGAGGTTGAAAACACTATTGGGATGAGTATTTATCCAAACCCAGCGAACAATGAAACAACAGTTTCTTTCGCTCTAAACAACGATGCAACTGCATCTGTAAACGTTACTGATCTTGCTGGTAAAGTGGTTTACACTTCAGCATTGGGTTCTGTAAATGGAGCACAAAAAGTAACAGTGAACACGGAGTCTTTGACAAACGGTGTTTACATGGTGAACGTAATCGTTGACGGAACAGTTTCTACTCAGAAATTGATCGTACGTAAATAATTCGTTCTTTATTGAACAGAAAAGGGTTCGCTTCGGCGGACCTTTTTTTTTGTTCGAATGTGTATCTTTGCGGGACTAAACTTAATAGAAATAACACATGAAAGCATATGTATTTCCCGGTCAGGGGGCACAGTTTTCCGGAATGGGAAAAGATCTATATGAAAATTCACCACTTGCCAAAGAAATGTTTTTGCAAGCGAATGAGATCTTAGGGTTCAACATTACTGATGTGATGTTTGAGGGTTCAGATGAGGAATTGAAGCAAACGAAAGTCACACAGCCAGCGATTTTTCTCCATTCAACGATTCTCGCAGCCTGCTTAGGTGATTCCTTTCAGCCTAACATGGTAGCAGGACATTCGCTTGGTGAATTTTCTGCCTTGGTGGCCAATAAAACCTTGCGTTTTGAGGATGGGCTGAAGTTGGTGTATCAACGGGCGCTTGCCATGCAGAAAGCATGTGAAAAGGAACCGTCAACGATGGCAGCAATTCTTGGTTTGGAGGATCACCTTGTGGAAGAAATTTGTGCATCGATTGATGGTATTGTTGTTCCAGCAAATTACAATTGTCCTGGACAGTTGGTAATCTCAGGAGCAATCCCAGCAGTGGAAAAGGCGTGTGAGAAATTGACAGAGGCGGGAGCAAAACGTGCATTGATTCTGCCGGTGGGTGGCGCATTCCATTCCCCTTTGATGGAACCAGCACGCGAAGAATTGGCAGCTGCCATTCAAGAGACAATCTTCAGCAATCCTGTGTGTGCGGTATATCAAAACGTAAATGCGAAAGCTGTGATCGATCCTGCAGAGATTCAAGCAAATCTCGTTTCACAGCTAACGGGTGCTGTACGATGGACACAAATCATGCATGCGATGATTGCAGATGGTGCGAGTGAAGTGATTGAGGTTGGTCCAGGAAAAGTGTTGCAAGGCCTCTTCAAAAAGGTCGATCGTGCCTTCCCTTGTTCGAGTGCTGAACTTTAATTTTTCGAATGAAATAGTGATCCCCAGAGAAATTTGGGGATTTTTTTATGGAATAATGTGACGCCGGACATCCTTACTGAAAAGCTAAATAAAAAAGCCATGAAAAAATTAATCGCAATCGCAATGTTGCTCGCAGGAAGCAGCGCATTCGGACAATGGTCACTTGGAGACATCGTAGGAACAGTTGTTGACTTTAAAACGCAACAAAATCTTTATGGCGTTCGCGCTTGGGTAGAGGAAGGAGATCGTAAATACAGTGCCGTAACAGATCCAGATGGCCGCTTTAGAATTAGTGGTGTGCCTGCTGGGAAGTATATGGTGTCTTTCATTTCTCAAGGCGACACAATGCTTCGTGCAGTAGAAGCCAATATCCCAATGGATGGATTTGCAAACATTGGAACAGTAAAGTTTACCACGTCAATTCAAGTCTTGGACATGGTAAATATATCTGCAAAGGGAGACATGAAACTGGTTTATGGTTCCTTGCCAATTAAAGAGTTGACCTCTGAAGAAATCGCGCAATCACCGAGTAAGTTTGATGTCAAAGGGTTGGTATTGTCGATGTCCTCTGAAGCACGCATGTCGGAAGATGGAGAATTGATGTTCAGAGGAGCACGAAAAGGGGATATGATCTTTATGCTTGACGGTGTCAAAGGAAATGAAATGATGAATGTGCCAAGTTGTGCTATCGGACGTATGATGGTTTACACAGGTGGAATCCCCGCAAAATACGGCGATACACTCGGTGGTGTGGTGGTCATGGAAACGAAAAGTTATTTCGACTTATACCGTGCTTGGGAAGCGGATCAAATCCGACTTGGCAATCAGTAGTAGGTGAGCACAGTATAAAAAGAAAATCCCAGTTTAAGCTGGGATTTTTTTTGTTAAGCGTTTTTCTATTTCGTGAAATACTGCGGACTCTTTGACTCGGCATCCTTCAAGAAATTCTTCAGTTCTTGTTCATTCTCTGCTTTAAGTACCATCAGCATCTCATCCGATTCAACAACGATATATCCGTCCAAACCATCGAGTACAACCAACTTATCATTGGGAACATTCACAATGCAATTGTCTGAATTGTACAAATGGGTATTGTTTCCAATCACGGAATTGTTGCGGTCATCCTTAGACAAATGTCCTCCCAAACTTCCCCAAGTGCCTAAGTCACTCCAGTCGAAGTCGGAAAGAACAACATCCACATTGTTGGCATGTTCCATGATCGCATAATCAATGGAAATGTCTTCACAGCGCTCAAAGCAGTCATTCACGCGTTCTTGTTCAATGATACTGTTGTAGAAGGAAAGATCATCAGCAAAAAGCGCATGCAGCGCAGGCTGATGTTGATACAAGGCATTCAATACTGTGGAAGATTTCCAAACAAAAATTCCAGAGTTCCAACAGAAGTTTCCACTTCGCAAAAATTCTTCAGCGGTCAACAAATCTGGCTTTTCTCGGAATTGCTTCACTTCAGTCACTTGACCGGCCTGAAGATCATCGTCTGAGGAATATTCAATATACCCATAGCCTGTATCAGGACGCGTTGGACGTATTCCAAGAGTTACCAAACGGTCATTGTCATTGGCTTGATGTATTGCGGTTGTGATAATCTCAGTAAATCTATTTTGATTGATAATCAAGTGATCAGCAGGGGAAATCACCATGGTCGCATTGGGATTCAAGGCATGAATCTTCGCAGCAGCATAGGCAATACAAGGAGCAGTGTTTTTGCGCTTCGGTTCTGTCAATATTTGATTCATCGACATGTCGGGTAACTGTTCTTTTACGATGGAGGCATACGAGGCATTTGTTACCACATAAATATTCTCTGCTGGAGCAATGTGCAATAAGCGCTCGTAAGTCATTTGAATCAATGACTTTCCGATGCCTAAGACATCTAAAAATTGTTTTGGTTTTTGCGGAGTTGACATCGGCCAGAAACGGCTTCCAACGCCACCTGCCATGATTACACAATAATTATCTTTCATAGTCTTTTAATCATTCAAAGGAATTACCTGAGCCAAACTATTGACGAGGTACGATCGCTTGGACTTCACTTCCTGACAGATATAGCGTTTCCGTCGGAGATCACCCTTCACGAAGTGCTTCCCATTCAGTGCAAAGGTAGAATTTTTTGGCAAGTGCTCGAGTACGATGACACCATCCTTTGGCTTGTCGTAATTCAACAACACGCGCGACAGTCCATGGTCCGAACAGGAAGATGCTTTGGTACGCACCAACGAGTTAATGAGCGCTTTACGAAGGTCATCGGGCAAAGCGGGAGAATCAATCAGTGGCAATAATAGCTTACGATAGGCAGCTTTCCATTCCTCACCATGCGGTGAAACACGATGGCCATGCGCATTGAAGGTATGCAGATGGGCGAATTCGTGCACAGTGGTAATGAGAAAAGAATAGGGGTTGAGATCGCCATTTACAGTGATGATATGCTTTTCACCATTTATCCCAGCGCGGAAGTCACCAAGCTTGGTCGCGCGTCCAGGTACAATCTTGAATCGAACACTTGATTCCTGAAAAAGAGTCACAACGTAGTCAACGAATGCCTTTGGAAGGTATTTACCCAATGCATTCGCTACCTTTTCTTTCGAACGAATTGGCGCTTTTTTCATTGACTCAAATGTACATGTTTTGTTGGCTTTTTGTGGAGAAAGTTTTAAGTGTAGCGCTGTGAATACAGGAAATTAAACTTAAATTAGTGGCCAATGAAAGTAATCTCAAATATCGGCAAGTACATACTGATGATGTTCGTCGTGTTTTCTCGGCCAGAGAAATTTCAGATTTTCAGAAAGCGGCTATTTGAAGAAATTCAAGGAATTGGAATCAATTCTATTCCCATTGTAGCGCTGATGTCAACGTTCATGGGTGCTGTCATTGCTTTGCAAACAGCATCAAATATGGACAACCCCTTGCTGCCGGATTACACAATCGGATACATCACTCAGTCAAGTACAATTTTAGAGTTTTCACCAACAATTATCTCGCTTATTTTAGCGGGTAAGGTCGGGTCGAATGTGGCTTCTGAAATTGGTACAATGCGCGTGACTGAACAGATTGATGCACTTGAAATTATGGGAGTGAATTCTTTGACATTTCTTGTTTTACCAAAGGTTACAGCAGCGATTTTGTTCTTCCCGATTTTGGTCATCTTCTCTATGGCTCTCTCGCTTATCGGCGGGTGGGCAGTATTGGTGACTAGTGATCTTGCAACGACTGAAGTGTATGTTCTTGGTATTCGCTCATTCTTTGAAGTATATAATGTCGTTTATGCCTTGACAAAAACAATTGTTTTTGGATTCCTCATCGTTTCTATCGCATCGTTCTATGGCTACTACACCAAAGGTGGAGCTTTGGATGTAGGGAAAGCATCAACACAGGCAGTAGTGAGCAGTAGTATCGCAATTCTTATTGCCAATTTCATTCTCACGCAAATCATGCTCTTATGATCGATGTAATTGGAGTGAATAAATCATTTGGCACCAACCAAGTGCTTTTTGATATCAACGCACGATTCGAAAAGGGAAAGGTGAATTTAATCATCGGCCAATCGGGTCATGGGAAATCTGTGATGGCGAAATGTATCGTTGGATTGCATGAAATCGATAGCGGACAAGTGCTTTTCGATGGAAGGAATTTTTCCGAAATGGATCGCCTCGGCAGAAAAGAAATTCGCAAGGAAATTGGGATGCTCTTTCAAGGTTCAGCACTCTTCGATTCAATGACCGTTGAGGAGAATGTAATGTTCCCCTTGTCGATGTTCACGAACATGACCAAGAAGGAAATGCAAGACCGAGCAGACTTTTGCTTGGAGCGTGTTAATCTCTCTGGAAAGAATAAATTGTTTCCATCTGAATGCAGTGGAGGTATGCAGAAGCGTATAGGTATTGCACGCGCCATTGCGATGAATCCAAAGTACCTATTTTGCGATGAACCCAATTCAGGTCTAGATCCCAAGACATCCATTGTAATCGATAATTTGATTCGGGAAATCACCTATGAATACGACATTACCACTGTTGTCATTACGCACGATATGAATAGCGTTATTGAGATAGGTGATACCATCTTGTTTATGTACCAAGGAAAAGGATGGTGGAAAGGTGACAGTAAGTCAATTATCACCACAGAAGACGAGCAGGTATTGAGCTTTGTGTATGCGTCCGAATTTATGAAAGAGATTCGTCAAACCATGCAGTCAACCCGTAAGTAGAAATTCGCTAATTAAAAATAAGCGACATAGCCGAAGTGAATCTTCCCGTTGTTGAGTTTAAGCGGATTGTTCATTTGCTTACCTAAGCCGTAAGAAACAGCAAAGATTCCAGCCCTCGTTCCAAAAGAAAGCCCAAATCCAAACCCAAAAGGTATGTCCTTGTAATAATGCGTAGACCGATTCTCATAGATGGCCTGATCAAAGAAGGCAAAGACATTTGAGTTTTTGTCTAATAAAAAACGATACTCAAGGGATAGAATTGACCGTGTTGTTGCATACAATTCTTCCTCATTGAATCCCCTTAATGATTGTTGTCCTCCAAAGCGGAACACTTCGTTTTGGAAAATCTGATCGGCATAATAAAATTCAGACAGGATATTGATACGTAAAATGTGGCGCTTCGCCATTGGAATAAACCATTCAGCACTCATTGTCCCACGAAAAGCATTTGATTTTACCACTTCCGAAGTGTCATTGAGCTTGCTTTTCCGGCCACCAACTGCTCCTTCAAAGTTAAAAGCAAAACCTCGAGATGGGTTGGGAATGTAATCTACCTTTCGTTGGTTAAAGGATAGTCCATAATTATTCGATTGTAAAGAGGAAAGATTCGAGAAACTTGGGTTTCCCGCACTTCCACTCAATAAAGAAGACGTGGAATTTTGGTAGAATACCTTAAACGTTGTTCCGTTGCGAAGCATATATTGAATACCCAGAAGTGCTTTGATTTCCAAAAAAGTGGAGTCGCGCTTGTATAGTTGAAACCGTAAATCAGTACCAATGGGTGTTGAAAAAAGGAAAGGCAGATTTACTCTCACGTTAATTGATTGTGTTTTCGCCCGGATACTTCGCCAATTTAAGGCGAGAAGCTCTCCTCGTTTAAGGGCATTTAAGAGCTTTAAATCCAAATCACCGGTTACCCCAACACGGCCTGATAATGGATCAGGCTGGAGCCCCAAAACACCATTTACCGAACTCAGTGGTTCGGTTTTTAGATAAAGAAAGAGTTCAGCCCCCTCTTTGGTGAAAAATACAGCGGATGGCTTGATGGTTTTAATATAAGGCACTTGACTCATTTTTCGATCAAGGTCGCTCAATAGGGTTTCATTAAACAAGTCACCAACATGAATGCCGATAAGATTGGAAATAAACTTTGGTGAAAGAGTGCTATCACCTTTAATATGGATTTCCTTCCAAGCGACAAGAGGGCCTTTTTCAACCACCAATTGCGCATCTAAATACTCTTTATGAATAGAAATTGAGGTCAGTGACACACGCGAAAATGGATATCCAGCAGAAAGCAGTTGGTTTTGAATGCCTCCCATCAATGAGGAAATTTCATCAGGAAGAAAAGGCATGTTTACAATACTTCGTTCGCGAAGAATTGAATTCCGAATATATCGTTGGTCTTCTGATGCGATGTGAATCGTCGCTTTTTGAAATTTGGGTCCAAGTTGAAAGCGTATTGAAGCTTTTTTGTGGTTGAATGAAATGCTATCGAAGGAAGCAAGAATGAATCCTTTTGAAATGGCCACTTGTTGAAATTGATTGAGGAAGTTGAGTAATGAAAGACTATCTTTAAATGTTTCCTTAGGATGTTTAGCAATTTTTGTTTGTTCGGTTCCAATCCATGAAATTTGCCAAGATTCCTGACCAAAAGCAAAGGTTTGCAGGAATAAAATGACAAAAAACACTATTTTTTTCATGTGGTTTGTAACCTTAAAAGATGATTTGCGTATTAAATGGCAAATGTGAATAATTATTTCACAAGAAAGCGCTTAAATTATTTTATTTTAGCAATTCACATACAAACAAAGCAACAACAAACAAACTAAAACAGTAACCATGAAAAAATTGATGACTTTGACGCTTGCAGGAATTATGTTAACGTTGGTTTTGGCAGCGTGCAAATCAACAAGCGGCCATGGTTGCGATGCGTACGGTAAACTAGATCAGACGACAAACACAGATCTTGCAAGTAAGTAATCGTTTCCAAGAGAAATAAAAAAGGGTGCCCATGAGCACCCTTTTTTTATGTCGAAATTGTCTTTTATTTATCGATGACTGAAACATCATAGGTAACAGAATACGATGCTGGGATTGCTGGAACCAATACATAGTTCTCCGTCAACCATTCTTCTTCGCAGTTGGCGCATTGTGTCGCGATGATTTTATATGTGACGTTCTGATTGGCATCATCAATGGTTACAGTGCGTTCGAAAGACGCGTTGCATCTTGTTTTTAACGGGTAACAAAGCACGGAATACTGAGAGTAATCAACAGGAGCTTTACCTGCCCCATCAATGCCCACTTCGATGCGGTCAGCATAAGGATGGTTGGCGTTAATGTTGTAGTTTCCTCCCATACTCGGGGTCATATTCCCACTAATCGGGTAGAAAACGACATTTTTAATGATGGCTCCACTGTCTAATGTCTCTTTGCTAATCACACATTTTTTCGTGCAAGAAGATAGAGATGTGAGAACAAACAATAGTGATAGTACCAAGAAAGTTGTGCTGCGTAGCATAGCTGTAGTATTTTTTTGATTGAATTCGTTCGTAAATATAACCCTTTTTTTAAATCTATTATTTCTTTCTTAAAACGAAATTTTGTCCAAGATAGACGCGACGTACTTGTTCATCTGCTGCCAATTCTTCTGCAGTTCCCGATTTCAGGATGCTTCCTTCGAAGAGTAGATATGCGCGATCGGTGATTGAAAGCGTTTCTTGAACATTGTGATCAGTAATAAGTATCCCAATGTTGCGCTTGCGCAGTTCGGAAACGATGCTCTGTATATCTTCCACGGCGATGGGGTCAACCCCAGCAAATGGTTCATCCAAAAGTACAAACTTTGGATTGGTAGCCAAAGCTCTTGCAATCTCTGTGCGTCGCTTTTCCCCTCCAGATAGCCGGTTTCCTAAATTTTTTCGCACATGGGTGAGGTGAAATTCTTCTAAAAGTGATTCCAATTTTTCTTTACGCTGCACTTTGGTCATGTCCGTCATTTCCAAAATAGCCATGATATTATCTTCCACGCTCAACTTTCTGAAAACAGAAACTTCTTGGGGTAAATATCCAATCCCGAGTTGCGAGCGACGATACATCGGAAAATGTGTAATATCCGTGTCGTCCAAATACACCAAACCTGTGTCGGGTTTCACTAAACCAACAATCATATAAAATGACGTTGTTTTTCCTGCACCATTTGGACCCAATAGCCCGACGATTTCTCCCTGATTTACTTCAATAGTAACTCCCTTAACGACATCTCGGCCTTTGTACGTTTTGCAGATATTGCTTGTATGTAACTTCACTCCGCAAAGTTAAAAATTAAATGACCAACGTGCACGTACCCCAAACGGACTCATGCCTGGGTCTAGATGTGTGGCTCTGTACACTAAGTCAACCCGGATGAATTGAAAGATATTTTCAATTCCAATGGCTGCTTCCACATAGGGAATCGATCCAAATTTTTTGGTGAAAGATGGCAGCAACATTTCAGCGGAGTGCCGATCAGAAATAGCTCCGTACGTAAATCTACCCGATGTAACCAATCGCCACTTCAATTTTTTCACCAATGGAATTCGATCAAACAACAATCCCTCCCAGTGATTTTCTATAAATCCACCGACATACCGATCGGATATAAATTCGAAGAAATTTAATTTGTTAAAGGCGTTGCTTTGTAGCCAGTACGACTGACTTCCCTCATGCACTTTCAAGAAAGGATAAGCCGCAGTACCGAAGATGTATCCCGCATTAACCCCATAACGAATACGCCCAAGAAACCCAATAGGACGATCATGTTCCATTTGAAATTCAATCTTTTGATAGTTGTAGTCGCTGCCTAGTAAGCCTTTAACGCCAATAATTGCCTGCAAGGAAATGATAGGATACCAGGACCCCAGGGAGTAGCGGTCAAAGGATCCGCCGACAAATTCTTCATTTTTTGCCCATCGAACTCGTGCGGTGAATTCACTTGTTCGAATGCTTTCAATGGTTTCAAAAACGTTGGTCGTTTGATTGATACGTACATAATTTGCAATGCCTTTTGGAGTGAATTCTTTCCATTCAAATCCGCCATAGAGGACAAAATCTTTCTTAATGTCCTTTTCAAGGTTAATACCTACTTTTTGGACAAAGGTGAGCTTATCAAAAGGACCAGTTCTGAATATTGTTCCAAACGTTGACCCCAGTGCCGAGGCCGTTGGTGAAGCGCCAATTTGTTCTAAATCATAATTGTAGAAGAGCACCAACATTCCTCTTTTTTTCGGGGTAATATTATACCGAACGGTTGCGCCATATTTCCATCGTTGATCACCAAACCCATAACCTACCTTGCCACCGAGCTCCAATCTTCGGGAAAAGGAATTCGATGTGCGTAGACCGAGTCCTACTCGCACACGTTCCACAGGATTTCCACTGATCAATCCGAACGCATATCCGATTTCTAATTTTTTGTATGGATAATATCCGGTGGTCATTAGATAGGTCATTCGCTTTAGCTCCCGGAAAAATGGCGTGGCATTGAGAGAATCAATCATCTCAATGATTCCAGATTCCTGTTGATTCAACGACGTGTGTCTATGTGTTTCCCAAAAATGTTCATCCCTCAATTTGGCACTGTCGGCAAGCTCTACCGTATATTCAGTATTATAAAATTCATCTGGGTGCTTCTCATTAATTTTGAAATTCCGTCTGCTTGATGTTTTCCGTGCATACACCCCATACAAGCCGGTGTTTCTCGTAAGTTTCAGGTCGAGGATAAGTTTTTCATTCGTGAGCATCCACACTTCTTTTTCGACTTGATTAAAGTCCTGCTCAAAAAATAAACCCTGTACAAAATTGACATTGGCATCTAAAGAGATGGTTGCCTTGATGTTTTTCACTGCATACGTAGTGTCGTGAATCCACATTTCTCCTTGAAAAGTAAGGTCTCCATCGCGTTTTGGTACAAAGCGTAATTTATAACACCAATATTGATCGATGAATGCGGAGTCTTCTAGAAAAAACTTGTAGAAATTTCGTGCATTATCTGCGGCTGGACTAATGAATGAACGATTAAACATGATTACCATGTTGTCGTAGATGTTGAAGTCGAGATACATATCTCCGAGCAACTGATTGATCTGTAGATTGTCAATTCCCGTTACTCGCGTCCCATGCACATACTCCCGCCGACTTTTGGGATTTTTACGAAAGTAAAAGTCTGAAACCGTCTCTGAAAGAAGCATTGGTAAATAGGTGTCACCCGCTTCAGTGGAGTCTAAATAATCCAACACCAAGTCGAGGCGATTTACGATGTCGCGTTTGGTGAAATTCTCTCCAATGTTGTTGGCATCGAATTGAATCTTGTTGTAGAGCTCATATTCGTAGGCGCTTAGTTTCTCTTTATTATTGATTGGTTTATTGGCGATGACCTTCTTGTGCAAGCGGGTTGAAGGTAATTCATCGGGTGCACGTGCGACTACCTCATCGATATCTGCAGTGAGTATAGGTAGAATGACGGAAATCTCTTGTGTGATATCTTTGGTGATTTTCTTTGTTACCGTGATGTAACCTGTGAAAACGAAACGCAATGAATCTGTAGCATAATATGTTTCGATGGAGTAATGACCCGCGCTATCTGTGAAAGTTCCAATTTTAGAATCGAGAAAAAAGACTTTCACATAGGACATTGGTTCGCCTGTGAGTTGATCACGCACAACACCTTGTACTTTAGTTTGCTGTGCAAAAATGATTTGCACAGGAAAAAATAGTAGGACAAGCAATAGTCGAAAGTTCATTAGGTCGAAAATAGAAATTTTTATGGTTTACCTACTTAGGAAACCTCTTTCTTTTTGCGATTTTTTTCGACACGCACGGCAGCGAAAATTCCAATCTCATACAAGATCATAATCGGAATAGAAACAATAATTTGTGAGATTAAATCAGGTGGTGTAATCGCTGCGGCCACAATAAGTACTACAATGATGGCGTGTTTGCGGTATTTTCTCAGAAATTCAGGGGTTATTACACCAAGCTTTGTGAAGATATAAGTCACCACAGGTAACAGGAACATCACCCCCGACCAAAAAACGGTTGAAATGATTGTACTCATGTAAGAACTTATTGTGAACTGGTTTTCAATCTGTTCGGTGATTTTATACGAACCAAAAAACTGCACGGTAAGGGGAGCAACAACGAAATAGCCAAAGAGAATCCCAAGAAAGAAAAGAATCGAAACGTAGAAGACAATTCCACTGGCCATGGAACGCTCATTTTGTTTTAAGCCAGGTTTTACAAAGGACCAAATCTGGTAAAAAATGAATGGGAAGGACAACACGATTCCGCCCATGATACTCATCATCAAGGCATAACTGAACTGTCCAGACATGGTTGTACTTTGAAAGCTTACAGGAATTTTAGGGATGCATACATTGAACCATTCGCACATCATTCGAAACGAGATGAAATTTGGGTTCACCATGGCAATGAAAAAAGTCCGAATGATCCATTCTTGGTAAATGAACAAAACCGTCGCAATTATCAAAATTGAAATGGCTATGCGCACAAGACGCCAGCGCAACTCCTCTAGATGATCGAGGAAGGACATGTTTTTTTCTTCATTCATGCGCTGCAAAAGTAGTGAATCTGACAGGAAATTTTTCAACTTTCAAACCGATTCATTCGTTAATATCTGAATTGATTTCAACTTTTCACGGAATATTGGGATTGATTGCGTAAATTCGATGTTCTTTTCTTACATTTAGATAGGTAATTCCAGAGAATGGTATCGAACGATCTTAGAAGTGCATTGCGAAAATATTTTGGGTTTGACAGCTTTAAAGGCAGTCAAGAACAAATTATTAATAATGTACTCAATGGCAACAACTCTTTTGTCATCATGCCTACAGGTGGTGGTAAATCAATGTGCTATCAATTGCCTGCGCTTCTGTCGAATGGTACCGCAATCGTTGTCTCTCCGTTGATTGCCTTGATGAAGAATCAGGTGGATTCCATCCGCAATGTAAGTGATGAAGAATCAATCGCTCACTTTTTGAATTCATCGCTTTCAAAAGCTGAAATTGCAAAAGTGAAGGAGGATATTCAGGACGGAAAAACGAAATTGCTGTATGTCGCTCCTGAATCATTAACGAAGCAAGAAAACATTGATTTTCTAACATCAGTAGATATTTCTTTTTTTGCTATCGATGAAGCGCACTGCATCTCTGAATGGGGGCACGACTTCCGACCAGAATACCGTCGCCTTCGTGAGATTTTTGAAAAGATTTCGAGTGTTCCAATTATTGCATTGACGGCAACAGCGACTCCAAAAGTGCAATACGATATTCAGAAGAATCTCAACATGCTGGATGCAACAGTGTTTAAATCGTCGTTCAACCGAGACAATCTATATTACGAGATTCGCCCGAAACGGGATGTGGAAAAACAAATCATTCGATACATCCGCTCAAGGAGGGAAAAAGTGGAATTATTTATTGCCTGAGTCGCAAAAAGGTCGAAGAATTTGCTGAGTTACTTCAGGTCAATGGAATCGATGCTTTGCCCTATCATGCAGGATTGGATGCAGTAACTCGTGCCAAACATCAGGACATGTTCTTGATGGAAGAAACTCAAGTAATCGTCGCAACCATTGCCTTTGGAATGGGAATCGACAAGCCGGATGTGCGTTTTGTGATTCACCACGACATTCCAAAATCCTTGGAAAGTTATTACCAAGAAACAGGTAGAGCCGGTCGTGATGGGGGTGAAGGAGAATGCCTCGCTTTTTACAGTTATAAGGATATTGAAAAATTGGAGAAATTCCTCCAAGGAAAACCCATTGCTGAGCAAGAGATTGGAAAGCAATTACTGAGTGAAATTGTATCCTATGCCGAAACATCGGTGTGCAGACGCAAGTTTATTCTCCATTATTTTGGGGAAGTTTTCGATGAACATGAATGCAATGCCTATTGCGACAATTGCCGTAATCCAAAAGAACGCCGCGAAGGTCAAGAGTATGTTGAAATGCTCTTGAAAGCACTTGTTGATCTGCAGGAAACTCAAAAAGCAAAACATTACTGCGCATACCTATCTGGGCATGTTACAGCAGACATTAAATCGTATCGACATGATACTCTGCCGGATTTTGGTTGCGGGAACGACAAAGACGAACACTTCTGGAATGCAGTCATTCGTCAAGTCATTGTTGGAGGATTGATCTATAAGGACATTGAAACCTACGGAACACTTAAAATTTCTGATGCTGGCAAGGCTTTTCTAGCTAAACCACATTCATTCACTCTTTTAAAAGAACACGATTTCTCCAATACAGATGATGATGAATCAATGATCAGCAGTGGAGGAAAAGGGGGCGTCTTTGATGAAACATTGTACGACATGCTTGTTGATTTGCGAAAGTCACTCTCGAAGCAAAAGAACATTCCGCCGTTTGTGATTTTTCAGGAGCCTTCGTTGAAAGACATGTGTTTCCAATACCCAATCACCATTGATGAGTTGACAAATATTCAGGGGGTAGGTACCGGAAAAGCAACGCGCTATGGGTTGCCATTTGTTGACATGATCAAGAATTATGTCGAGGAAAACGACATCGAGCGCCCACAAGACATGGTGGTGAAATCCTTGGTGAATAAGTCAGGATTGAAAGTACAACTCATTCAGAACATCGACCGTAAATTGCCACTTGAGGATATCGGACGTGCACAAGGTAAATCAATGTCTGAAGTGTTGGAAGAAATAGAAGCAATAGTTTCGTCTGGTACACGTGTCAACATCAATTATTATATTGACGAAATCATTGATGTGGAAGACCAAAAGGAAATCTATGGGTACTTCATCGAAGCGGAGACGGACGATCTTTCAGATGCGTACAATGAGTTTGACGGCGATTATTCAGAAGAGGATCTGCGATTGATGCGCATTAAGTTCATGAGTGAAATGGCCAATTAACGGCTGAAAATCATCGTTATATAGTTTCCAAGATTGTCGGGATACTCCAACTCTAAATCTGTTTTTGTCAAAACCAAGATGCGATAGGTGTAGCTTCCTAATTCATTACCCGCGGTATCCATCTTCATTATCGTCATGTAGTCACCTTTTTCAATCATCTCGAAGGTGCCTTGCTCTAACAAGTCTGTGAATTGGATTCCTGAAAAGGTCAATGACGCATTAAATTGATAGCTGCACTTGATTGGAGTGTCAGGGCATTTATCAAAGTGAATCTCACCAGTTCCAGTGGCATAAGTGCTCAATCCTTCTGAATCTTTTATTTTGTAACTCGTCAATTCCCATGTTCCCTCCAACTGCCGAGCGGATTGTTTTTGCTTGTCACATGAGGTGACAAGCACCAAAAGCAAGAAGAAACAAACGACTACTTTCATACAATTAAAAGGCAGCGTGACACATCATTTTGACTCCTGTGAGCAATGCATTTTCATCAATATCAAATCGAGGATGATGCACACCATGGATGATTCCGCGCGATTCATTTCTAACACCTAGGCGAAAGAAACACACAGGAACATGTTGTCCATAAAATGAAAAGTCCTCGGCTGTCAATCGAATTGGAAGTTCTTCAACATGTACTTCGCCCAATGCATTGATTGCTTTTTCTCTCATTTTACCAGTAAGCGCTGGATCATTTTCAAGATAAGGATACCCTTTGCTGATCTCAAGATCAACGGTTGCCCCATGCAATGCCGCAATAGAACGAATTTGTGATTCGATGAGTTGAAGTGCTTCTGCACGCCATGGCTCATTCATGGTGCGAAACGTTCCTTTGAGCTTGGCCTGTGAGGGGATGATGTTCGTCGCGCCCAATGCTTCGAAGTGTCCGAAAGTAAGCACACAAGGAATCTTCGGGTCACATTTTCTGCTGACTATTTGTTGCAGTTCCATCACAATGGATGAGCCAATCACAATCGGATCAATGCACTGATGAGGTGTAGCGCCATGACCACCCTTGCCATTTATGGTTAGATGGATTTCATCGCATGATGCCATATACAATCCTTCCTTAAATCCTACATTTCCTGTATTCATTTCTGGAAAAACATGTAAAGCAATCATTTCACGGACCTTGGGATTTTCCAAAACGCCATCGGCAATCATGAGTGTTGCCCCACCTGGATTTTTTTCTTCACCCGGTTGAAATACAAATTTCACGGGAGAAGGAAGCTGATCTTTCAAACTGTTGATGATGATGGCGGCACCCAAAAGTATAGCTGTATGCACGTCATGACCACATGCATGCATCACTCCAGGGACTGTCGATTTATAGGGTACATCATTCGCCTCTTCAATCGGAAGTGCATCCAAATCAGCACGCAAACCTATACAAGATTCATCCAAAGAATGATGTTCATTTCTCACAATTGCCACAACACCTGTTTTTCCTACGCCTTTCTCGTGCGGAATATTATGTTCAGTAAGAATCCCTGAAACATACTCCATGGTCTTGTATTCGTCATAGGATAATTCTGGGTGCATGTGCAAATATTCACGAATCTCCTTCACCTTGGTGAAAAGAGAATCAGCATGGGTGTCGATACGCTTTTTCAGTTCAGGATTCATGACCAATTGAATTTACACCAGAAATAATGAGGCGCACTGAAACATAAGCCATCAAGGCGCCAAAGATGAGTTTCACCATTCCAGGTGACGTTTTAAGGGAGAGTTTTGATCCAATGTAACCACCAATTAGAAAACTTCCCGCGATGATTAAGCCATGTTGCCATTGCACATTGCCTGTTTTCCAATAATTGTAAACGCCTAAAGCGACAACGGGCATCGCCAAGACAAACAAGCTGGTTCCTTGTGCTTGATGTTGTGTGAATCCCATGAAAAAGACAAGTGCGGGAACAATGACTACACCTCCGCCAATGCCAACAAAACCACTAAGCACACCAGCCATAAGGCCAATCATGATTAAGAGTGCGATGCTGGTACCTGTCATTCGTGTCAATTTTGAAAGTAAAAGTAATGAAATATCGCTTATTCAACGAGTAGATTACACCCTCGAATGTCTGACTGATCAAAACGACCCAATATCTGAAATTGTTCCCCATTTGATCTGCCTAAATCTTGCGTAGCGATAAAACTGCAGCTGTAAAGATTGGCAAGATCGATGACATTGATTCCCCCTGTTTTTCCTTCTTTCGCCCATCCAAAAGGGTCATTCACATCGCGTATGAGTACTTTCATCCATGGTGGAGTTTGAAAGTTCATATCTGCATCGCAATAGGCTTGAGATAACAATTCTGTCATGCCATATTCGGAAAGTACGGTTTCTACCTTTAGCGCTTTCTTTAGGGTTTCATGCAGTTCTTCTTTGGTCATCTCTTTTCTTCTGCCCTTCATTCCACCGGTCTCGATGATGACCGCCTTTGAGAGGTTTATCCCTTTTTCAGCGACATCGAGTAGGGCATAGCTCACGCCAAACAAAATGGTTTTTTTTCCTTCCTTACATGCCATTGTGTAGCGATGTTCTATTTCATCAATAGAGTCCAACAAGAATCCCGATTTATCTGAATTCGACTCCGTAATGAGATAATCAACCATATAAACCAAACTCGATTCCCCTTGTTCAATATAGCTCGGTAACAAGGCCAAGATGACCTGTTCTTCAGGATTCCCAATCAGTTGTTTATACGCTGTATTGAATGAGCGTTCGTAAAGACCCTTTCTTGCGACCAGATGCTTAGAGCGCTGCATTCCCGTTGTTCCACTGCTCAGAAATTGTACTTCAGGCTGGTATCCTTCAGCGATAACATCTTGTTCTTTAAAAAAAGAGATCGGTAGAAATGGAATCTCAGAAAACTCTTTTGGTTCTGGTCTGCCAAGTAAATGAATGAAATCACGATAGATGCCGCATTGCGTTTTTTGATAGGCGTAAATATCCAACGCTAAACGGTTGAAGTCATCATTGGAGTTCAATGAAAAAATCCGATCCTCCGAAATGATGGTATTCATGGTAAATCAATGCTGAATTGAGGAGAGCTTTTCTGGATCATGTTTATGACGAAACATCAAAGCAAAAAGAACCGCTATGACCAATGCGTAGGCTGCAAATGCAATCCAGATCGCTGGCCAATCATTGAATTCGATGGCTTTTGAAAATACACCATCATCACCAATAGATGTGCTTTCTGTTAACCCCTTGAAGATTTTTTGATGTGCGTCATTTTGCAAGTTCAATCCAAAATAGCGTGTAAGTTCAGCACTTGTTTCAAAATGCAGTTTGAAGTATTGGGTAATCAACAATCCACTGACATAGCTGCCGAGGATGGCGCCAATCCCATTGGTCATCATCATGAAAAGCCCCTGAGCACTTGATCGAATTTTTGAATCGGTATTCGTTTCAATGAATAAGGATCCCGATATATTGAAAAAGTCGAATGCCATTCCATAGACGATACATGAAATGATAATCATCCACAAACCAGATCCGGGATCACCATAGGCCAAAAGACCAAAGCGAAGAACCCAAGCCAGCATACTGATCAACATGACCATCTTTATTCCAAATCGTTTCAAGAAAAACGGGATAGCGAGAATGAAAAGTGTTTCAGAAATTTGAGATATCGACATGATCACCGTCGAGTATTTTACGATGACAGAGTCATGGTGTGAGCCAAAGAAACGGAACTCACTGATGTACCCATCCCCATACATATTCGTTAACTGCAAAGCAGCGCCGAGGAACAATGAGAAGAGGAAAAACAACAATATTTTGTAATTGGCAAACAATTTAAATGCATTCAACCCAAGTGATTCAGCAATACTTGATTTCTCGCTTTTTCCAGGTAAACATTTCGGCAAGGTGAAGGCATAAAGACCAAGTAGAATTGCAGTAATCCCAGATATCACAAACTGATTCGCAGAGGCTTTATTGCCAGTGAGATTGACAAACCACATAGCCGCAATGAAGCCAATTGTTCCCCAAACACGAATAGGAGGGAAACTCTTTATAACATCATGACCGCCTGATTTTAACACGTTGTAAGCGACTGAATTGGATAATGCGATTGTTGGCATATAACACAGCATGGCTGCAAAAATTACCCAAAAGAAAGTGTCAGGATTTGTCACTCCTGGCAATGTGAACAAAATGATCCCACCAACAATATGCAGCGCACCATAAAGCCGTTCCGCATTAATCCACTTGTCAGCAACTATTCCTGTGATGGTAGGCATGATGAGAGAAGAAAGCCCAAGTGTTGTAAAGATTGCCCCAAATTCAACACCCCCCCAATGCTTTGTTTCAAACCAGTAATTATAGATAGTTATGAGCCATGCGCCCCAGACAAAAAACTGGAGAAAACTCATCAATGCCAAACGATTAACTTGGTTTTTATTCTGTAGTGAAGCAGTAGTCATGGACAAGAAGTATTAAACATTTCTTTTATTGATCTCATCCCGAAGACGTGAGGCTAATTCGTAATCTTCATTTTCAATGGCTTCCTGCAATTGGTTTTCCAATTCCTCCACTGGAATTTCATCCAGCTCATCCAATTCATCCAAAGCACCAACATAGTCTTCGTCTCTTTCTATAGGATCAAACCCAGCATCATCATTGGCGTGACCCGTATCGGATAAAATGTTTTCGTAAGTATAAATTGGGCAGTTGAAACGAATTCCAATCGCAATCGCATCGGAGGTGCGTGAATCAATTTCAGCCGTTAAATTATCTTGCTCACAAATCAACTTGGAGTAAAATACTCCCTCTTCAAAGCGGTAAATGATTACTTCCAAGACGCGAATAGAAAAGGCATCAGAGAAACTCTTGAATAAATCATGGGTTAGTGGGCGTTCAGGCTTCATTTTTTCCAATGCAATGGCAATCGATTGTGCCTCAAATCCACCAATAACAATGGGAATTTGACGCTTACCACCCGATTCAACCAATATCAATGCATAAGCGCCAGATTGAGTCTGACTATATTGCAATCCCGCGATGTCTAATTTTATTTTTTCCATGATGCCCCGCTTGCACTATTCTAAACAACTAGGGAAGCATTCACGCTTCCCTAAACTATCGTTGTATGTAAAGTTAAAATATCTTTAGTACATCAGTGACTTGACGAACGGAATTTTTTCACCGCCTCAGTCAATCGTGGCAATACCTCAAAAGCATCACCAATAACACCGTAATCAGCTGCTTTGAAGAAAGGTGCTTCCGGGTCTGTGTTGATGACAACAATCACTTTCGACCCATTTACTCCAGCCAAATGCTGAATCGCTCCTGAAATTCCTGCCGCAATGTATAAGTTTGGGCGGATGGCTACACCAGTTTGTCCGACGTGCTCATGATGAGGTCTCCAACCAATATCAGCTACTGGACGTGAACAGGCTGTAGCAGCACCAAGTGCAGATGCCAAATCTTCAACAATACCCCAGTTTTCAGGTCCTTTTAATCCGCGACCTGCAGAAACAACCAACTCTGCCTCTGGCAATGGAATTTCACCTTCAGGTTTTTTGGTAGAAAGCACTTTTACTCCTGCCGAACCAGCATTGCCGTTGAAATCCTCAACAGAACAAGCACTTCCATTTTCCTCAGGTTGAATACTATTTGGCAACAAAGAAATGATCGTGCGTGAGGCATTTACTTTCACATGACCAAATGCCTTCCCAGAGAAAACATTCACCGGAACTGTCCCATCAGCAGAAGGAACATTGATCGCACCAGAAATAAGTCCAGCCTTAAGTCGCACTGAAAGTCTCGGAGCCACTGCTTTAGCAACCAAGTCATGAGAGAAGATAATGGTGTCTGCTGAACATGCAGCAGCAGCACTTGCTATGACACGTGTCAACTGTTGGTCATCATCCCCTTCAACTGAACGATCAACAAGAACTTTCGATGCGCCATAGTTGCCAAGTGTTGCCAATTGATCTGCGCTCAATGAACCTGTTGTAATTACGGCAACATCACCGAGTTTTTTTCCATAGGTAACGGTTTCAAAAGCTGACTTATGAAGTCCGTTCTTACTGTTTATATAGACTAATACTGACATAGCGAGTGGATTAAATAACTTTAGCTTCGTTGTGAAGGAATTCAACAAGTTGATCCATATTGCCTGGATCGATCATTTTGCATGCCGATTTGGCATTCGGCATGGTGTAATTTACATAGGTAGTCATCTGGTCAACAGCCACCGCTGCAACCACTTGCAATGGTTTCGTGCGTGCCGCCATGATACCGCGCATGTTCGGAATACGTTG
>JBEIKR010000018.1:0-28990 GCA_040379705.1 Crocinitomicaceae bacterium | reverse complement strand
TTCTATCGAATTCTGCCACAAGACAACTTGAGATCACCACATTTCTTGTGAACCTATTTCTCTTCAATCAATGTCTCAACGGCCTTATTGTATTTGAAAAGAAAATCATACATTTCATCCGTACGAAAAACCCGTTCGAGAGCACCATGATCAGCACCTTCTACAATAGTGAAGGTTAAATTCTCTCCTCCATTGCAAGCACGAATGGCATTTACAACCTTTTGAGATTCAGAGATAGGAACTGCAGCATCACGGTTTCCATGCTGGATCCAAAGCGGAACAGTCGCCAAATCGCATCCGTCGCTTGGATTTCCACCACCACAAAGTGCAACGGCAGCCGTAACTAAATGAGGATAAGCTCCTGCAAAATGAAGCGTTCCATAACCACCCAAACTCATTCCTGCGACATACACTCTATTGGTGTCTGTTTGGTAAAGTGCCTGAACATATTGCAATACATTTAGTACTTTTTGCGGTTCCCATGACTTACCGGCAGGAACTTGAGGTGCAATTACGATGGCTGGTATGTCACGTCCACGTTCAATCTCCTTGATAATCCCATATTTCTTCACCAGTTCCAGGTTAGAACCAGAAAGGCTTCGGCCATGCAAGAAAATTAAAATTGGTGGATTATTCTTGAGAATGCTATCTGCTGGAAGGTTGATCCAGAAATTGTAATCTGTTTGACCAACGACTGTGGACAGTTGAGAATTCGCTGAAAAAGCTGAAATCAACCCAACGAATAAAAGAATGCTTATTTTTTTCATGGACCTCAAAGATAGGCCCTTCTAAAGGAGGAGGATGTTAAAAAATGTCAACAGTGAATTTCAAAGAAATCAACATAAAATTAACCAAACCAAACGTCGGTAATCAACTCACAGCCTGCTTTTTCATTTACCCGAGCGATAATAATTGATTTTCCATAGGACAATTCATCCCGCATAACGGAAGAATCCATGGTAATATAAAGTGTTTTGTTTCGAATAGAAATAGACTTCGTGCGATTCGATACGGCAATACCCATCATCTCAGGCCATGCGGCTATCACATCCAGCTCCTTCATTTTTCCATCAAGTCTGTAAGCCTTCATTAGCTTGTCTACCAATTCGCCCAACATATGTTGATTCTTGTCTAATTTTCTGTCTGCCATGCCTGATTTTATTGTGCTAAAGAATCAACATACTGAATCTCACCTTGAGACACACGAAACATCGAAAATTCAATTTGGCTATCCCTAAAAATAGCATTTAGTCGGTCCTCATCAGTATCTGTAACCAATACTTGTCCAAAGTAATGTTCAGAAACCAAATCAAGCAAACGTTTTACTCGGTCATTATCCAATTTGTCAAAAATATCATCGAGCAACAAAATTGGAGCAAGTCCCAGGTGATCTTTCAACAATTCATATTGTGCAAGTCGAAGCGCTATGATGAGCGACTTTTGTTGACCTTGGGACCCATATTTTTTTATTGGGTGACCTTTGATCGTAAACACCAAATCATCCTTGTGAATTCCAGCGTTGGTATATTGCGAGAACGCATCCTTACGTTCATTGTCCATCAACAATTGACTGAAGTCTGCATCATTCAGCTGCGATCGATATTCGAGACCCACTTCTTCATGTTCTAAGCCAATAAAATTGTATTTCTCTTGAAACACGGGAATATACTCTTGGATGAATGCTTTTCGAACAGCATGAATATTATTTCCAGAATTAACCAATTGTTCGTTCCACACTTCAATCGATTCACGATCAAACAATCCATGTGAGAACATATTTTTCAGTAAGGCATTTCGCTGTTCCAGGATTCTCGTATAGCGCTGCACTTCGTCAAGGTAGGCGCGATCAAATTGTGCAATGATACTATCCATCCATTTCCTGCGCATCTCACTGCCTTCAGAAATCAAGTCTCGATCGTAGGGAGAGATTACCACCACTGGAAACTGCCCAATATGGTCGGCTAACTTTTCATATTCTTTTTTGTTCCGTTTAAAGACCTTTTTCGCACCAGACTTCACAGCGCAATGAATATTGATGTCCTTATCCTCTTTTTGAAAATTGCCTTGAATAGAGAAAAAGGGCTGATCAAATCGGATGTTTTGACGGTCGAGTACATTTAAAAAACTCTTACACAAACCGAGGTAATGCACAGCATCAAGGACATTCGTCTTTCCAGAACCATTCTTCCCGACAAAGCAATTGACATTTTCCGAAAGGAGAATTTCCGCTTCCTCATAGTTTCTAAAATTTATTAAATGGAGACTTTGCAAATGCATCGATACAAAAATAGATGGATTTTCAAGGAATTAAACGTTAAACAGAAAGAGTTTTTAACCAATTCGACATGTTGAAAACCACTGAAAAAAACTCACTCGCAAGAATGAAAAAAAAAAACTATTTTTGCATCGCTTCTAAAATTGAAGATAATGTTAGAAAATTTTTCTTTTCAGGAACTTAAGCGTCGATTCGATTCAAACAAGAAATTTCGTTTAGGAACTTATATCGCCGGAGGGGTGATAGTATTGGTTTTGGGGATTTTAGTATATCGCCAATTTATGTGGAAACCTGCGAACGAGAAATCGAAGGATTCTTGGTGGATTGGACTGAACTATGCGCAAAAAGATTCCACTGATGCAGCTATCGATGCGTTGCGGGGTCAAGTAAAGAAATTCGACGGTAAGGTCGGTGGTGAAGATGCACAGTTCATTCTTGCACGTCAATATATGGCAAAAGGCGAATTCAAAAAGGCACTGACAGAGTTAGAAGGTGTTGATTTGAATGATACATACGTTTCTGTTATGGCTGTTGGACTTCAAGCAGATTGTCATAGTGAAATGAAGCATTACGACGAAGCTGCTGAATTGTATATGGAGGCTGTGGAAATGGAAGAAAACGATTTGACAACACCTATGTACCTCTTCAAAGCAGGTTTGTGCTATGAGAAGTTAAAAGATTTCGAGACAGCGACGGAGTGTTATCAAAAAATTAAAGACGATTATTCTGCATTCGCAGGCCAAAAATCTATCGAGAAGTACATCGCTCGTTCGTCGAATAAAACAAAGAAGTAATGGCAACTGCTTTACGCAATTTGTCTGACTATATTCAGGAAGAAGTTCCAAATGGTGCCGGTTTTAAAATCGGCATTGTTGTTTCTGAATGGAACGATAAGATCACATTAAACTTACTAGAAGGTGCTCGTACCGCATTGATTGACAATGGTGTCCGTGAAGATGATATCTTGGTGCACTTCGTGCCTGGTGCTTTCGAACTGCCACTTGGTGCTCAATTCATGTGCGAATACACCGAGATTGATGGAGCTATTGCCATTGGCGTTGTGATCCAAGGAGAAACGCGCCATTTCGACTTCGTATGTGACGGAGCTACCAAAGGAATTATGGATGTGAGCTTAAAGTACAACGTACCTGTTGCTTTCTGCCTATTGACGGACAATACCCTACAACAATCGATCGACCGTTCGGGCGGAATTCATGGCAACAAAGGTGTGGAATGCGCCATCGCCTGCCTGAAGATGGTGGCTTTGAAAAAAAGTCTATCCGAGAATAAATAAAACAACCGAATGTCTATTCAGACAATCAATAACCAACGTTTAACATCATGACTTTAATCAAATCAATTTCGGGAATCCGAGGAACTATTGGTGGGAAAGTGGACCAAGGTCTTACTCCTGTGGATGCGGTGAAATTTGCTGCAGCATATGGAACGTGGATCAAGGAACATCATTCTGGAAAGCACGTTAAAGTGGTCATCGGTCGTGATGCACGTATCTCAGGCCCTATGATTTCTGATTTAGTAATTTCAACACTGATCGGACTTGGTATTGATGTGATTGACCTTGGATTATCAACAACGCCTACCGTAGAAGTTGCCGTTCCTTTAGAAGGAGCCCAAGGAGGAATTATTCTCACAGCGAGCCACAATCCCAAACAATGGAACGCATTAAAATTATTAAATGAAAAAGGGGAATTCATCTCAGGCGCAGATGGTGAAGCGGTATTGACTATTGCATCGGAAGAGCGCTTTGATTTTGCTGAAGTGGATGACCTTGGAAAAGTAACAAAGGATGATTCATACATGAAAAAACATATCGATGCCATTCTAGCACTTCCTTTGGTCGATGCAAATGCCATCGAAGCAGCCGATTTCTCGATTGTTGTGGATGCAGTGAATTCATCAGGAGGGATCTTTGTCCCCGCGCTTTTACATGCCTTAGGCGTGACCAAAATCACAGAAATGTATTGTGAACCTACAGGCCATTTCCCACACAACCCTGAACCATTACCGGAGCACCTCACCGATTTGTCAGAAAAAATTAAAGAAGTAGTTGCCGACATGGGAATTACCGTGGATCCAGATGTTGACCGCCTCGCTTTGGTTTGTGAAGATGGAAGCATGTTCGGTGAAGAATATACTCTCGTTGCCGTTGCCGATTACGTATTGACCCATACTCCAGGCGCAACCGTTTCCAACCTCTCCTCTACCCGTGCATTGCGCGATATTACTGAAGAGCGCGGCCTGACGTATTCCGCTGCGGCTGTTGGGGAGGTGAATGTGGTAGCTAAAATGAAGGAAACAAATGCAATGATAGGCGGTGAGGGAAATGGAGGAATTATCTATCCTGAATTGCATTACGGTCGTGATTCCTTGGTTGGTATCGCCTTGTTTTTGAGCCATCTTGCTCATAAAAAAATGAGTGTGTCTCAATTGCGTGACAGCTATCCGAAGTACACAATTTCAAAGAATAAAATCGAACTCACGCCTGACATTGATGTGGACCAAGTCTTGACCTTTATGTCACTCAACTATGCACACGAAGAAGTAGATACTACGGATGGTGTAAAAATTTACATCGGCAAAGAATGGGTGCATTTGCGCAAAAGCAACACTGAACCTATCATTCGCATTTATTCTGAAAGTGAGAATGAGACGAAAGCAAATGAATTGGCTGAACGCATCATTCGCGAAATCAAAGCGCTGATCTAAAAGGAGATTGATAGTTTTTTTCATCATCATTGAACCGATGATGCAAGAGCGTGTATCAAAGCTCAAATTTTAAGACATGAACAAACTAATTCTCCCCCTAGTTTTTCTCCTTGTGTCATTCGTTTCGAATGCCGGAGACAAAGAGATTGTAAAATCGACCATTACGGAAGTAACGGTGTATGCTCAAGGTGCTCAACTCTTTCAGCGTGCAAGCTATTCCATTAAACCTGGAATCACCGAAGTAATCATCGAAGGCATCAGTCCTACAATCGATGCAAATAGCCTACAAGTAAAGGCAACAGGTGATGTGATTATTCTCGATTCGAAATATTCCATTTATTACCCTGAGCCGAAGGAAATCAGTCTTGAAGGTTTACCCTTAAAAATTCGCAGGGATATTCAATTGTTGGAAGATTCACTTAAATTGCTCAATTACGACATCCAGGACATTCAAGATGAAATCGATGTATTGATCGCAACGAAGAATATCCTCTCCAACAACGGAGCAATCAAAGGTCAAGGAAAGGTAAATGACTCCATCAACCTATTGAAGCAAGCTGTTGATTATTACTCCACAAAAATGATGGAAATCAACAAACGTCTTCAAGCCTTGAACCGCAAAAAAGCGGATAAGAACGACAAAAAACGTGCGATGGAAGACCGTTTAACGAAAATGCGTCAACATCAAAATAGCGCTGGTCAATCCGCTGATGACCAAGGACCAAGACACCGAATTACTGTGACCTTGCAGTGTAAGGAAATCATGACGGGAAAATTGAATATTTCCTACCTCGTTTCAGCTGCAGGATGGGTACCGAAGTATGACTTGCGCAGCGATGGAATGACCTCAAAAATCAATCTGACGTATAAAGCAATGGTTTTCCAAAATTCTGGTTTAGATTGGGAAAATGTGAAGTTGAACATTTCCACAAACAATCCTTACCAAAACAAGACGAAGCCAACATTGCATCCTTGGTATGTAGATTATTATGCATACCAAACACGCGGTTACGCTGATGACGTTCAATTTAAAAAACAAGAAAGTTTGGCCTACGGATACAGCAATACAGCGCCCGCGGTGATGAATGACGAAGAAAAAGATGCCGCAACTTCAGATCAATTTGTTCAAGTTGTTCGCCAGCTTACCTCTGCAGAATTTAGAATTGACTTGCCTTACAACATTAAATCGAACAATGAACAGCACATGGTCTTAATTAAGATCGCTGACTTGGATGCCAATTATGCGTACTATACCGTTCCGAAGTTAGATCCATCGGTGTATTTGGTAGCACAGCTATCTAAACTCGATGAACTTGGATTGGTTCCCGCAGAAGCAAATATCTTCTTCGACGGTAGTTATGTAGGTGAAACGTATATCGATCCAACATCAATGGAAGACACCTTGACCTTGAGCATGGGACGTGATCCAAACATTGTGGTGAAACGCCTTCTGATGAAGAAAGAATGCAAGGAAAAAATTGTGGGTGACAAAAAGGAGAAAACGATGGCCTACTCCATTGAAATCAAGAATTTGAAGGCTACAGGAATTGAGTTGATCATCGAAGATCAATTGCCAATCACACAAAACGCTGATATTTTGATTGAAGCGATTGATTTAGGTAAGGCAGAATACGATACACGAACAGGGATGATCAAATGGAAAATCGATCTAAAGACGAAAGAATCGCGTATTTTGAATTACAGCTACAAAGTGAAATTCAATAAAGACATGAACCTTCCACTTTAAGAGGTATTAAATGGATTCGAAACGAGGGGTAGTAAATGCTCCTCGTTTTTTTGTGGCATACATCAACCATAAAATTTATCACATTACAGATGAAGTACCAGTTAATTGAATTCCTTCAAAGGGAGATCTAATCTCTTTGGACCAATAAAAAGAAATGATACATGCGAATTAAACTTTTTTAACAAAGCCACTACCAAACATAATAGTATTACTATTACATTTGCACAAATTACTTTTATGCAGAGTATCTTAGCGACAATAAAGATTCCGGTGAATGAAAGTCTGTACTTAAAGGACCCAAGCACATCTGAACTGGGCAAGAAGATCATTGACGGAAGTATTGAATTGATGAACCAACTTGGATTTGAGCGGTTTACATTTAAAAAATTGGCGGTTGAAATCCAAACTACAGAAGCATCTGTGTACCGCTATTTTGAGAGCAAACACAAACTATTGCTCTATCTCATCAATTGGTATTGGGGCTGCATTGCGACACGTATCGCTTTGGAGACAAAGAATATAGAATTACCCGAACAAAAGCTTAAGAAGACCATTCACATCTTAACAGCCTTACCAAACCCAGAAACTGATTCTTTAATTTCAAATGAATTGGCATTGAAGGAAATCATCATCAACGAATCGGCTAAGGTGTTAATTACAAAAGACGTAGATGAAGAGAACAAAGTTGGAGTCTTTTCAGTTTATAAGGCATTGGTCAGTAATGTTGCAGCCATTATCAACGAAGTAAATAGTGACTATATTTATCCAAACATGCTCGCATCCAGTATGATTGAAGGAAGTAATCAACAACGTTTTTTCGCTGCTCATTTACCTAGACTAACGAACGTCAAAGATGACACCGACTTTGTTGAGACTTTTTATTTAGACCTCATTTTTAAGACCTTAAAAAAATGAAAAATCCAGAAAATTCAGTGTTCAATCGCTTTCTATCCTTAATTCGTCCCGACCGTAAGGAGATTCGCAACATATACATCTTTGCTGTATTCAGTGGATTACTTTCTCTTGGTTTGCCATTAGGAATTCAGATGATTATCAATTTCATTCAGTTGGGTCAAATTAGTACTTCTTGGTTTGTTTTGGTTACTTTGGTGGTTGCTGCCATTGGTTTTTCTGGTGTCTTAAATATCTATCAGTTAAGAATTACCGAGAATCTTCAGCAACGGATTTTTACACGTTCTGCCTTTGACTTTGCAGATCGTATTCCTAAAATACAGATGGTTGAGCTTGTTAAGCGTTATGCGCCGGAGCTTACGAACAGATTTTTCGACACCCTCACCATTCAGAAAGGTTTATCGAAATTACTTATTGATTTTACATCTGCATCCTTGCAAATCATCTTCGGATTGCTACTACTTTCTTTCTATCACAGCTTCTTCATCTTCATTGGACTTTTCCTGCTTTTATTATTGACTTTAATCCTTCGATTCACCGTCAAGAAGGGCTATTCCACCAGTTTAGAGGAATCGACATACAAATACAAGATTGCACATTGGTTGGAGGAGATTGCACATTCCAGAATGAGTTTCAAGATGGCAAGTGAGAGCAAAATGCACATTGACAAAACCGATTCTTTATTGCATAACTACCTGGGAGCTAGAGACAAACATTTCAAGGTTTTGGTTCAACAATATGCTTTTCTCATTGCATTTAAAGTGGCTATTGCACTTTCACTTCTCATCGTGGGTGGACTTTTAGTTCTTAATGGGCAAATCAACATCGGTCAATTCGTCGCCGCAGAAATTGTCATTCTCTTGGTTCTCTCCTCTGTCGAAAGGCTAATATTGAGTATTGAGATTGTTTATGATGTACTTACCGCAGTAGAAAAAATTGGACAAGTCACTGATTTAAAGCTTGAAAAGCATGACGGTTCCGATTTGCAAAACGACCAGAACACAGGTATTTCATTAAAATATAGCAATGTAGATTACCGTGCAGAAATGTTGAATGCCCAACTTCTAGAATCAGTGTCATTTGAGGTGAAGAGCAACGAAAAAATCGCCATTGTATCAGAATCGAGTCTCACTGCAAATTTCTTGTTTTGCTTAACAACAGGACTTTATGATGTATCCGACGGAAACATCTCACTCGATGGAATCCCTATCAATAACTTGAACAAATTTCTTCTTCGAGAACATATCGGTACAATGCTCGCTCAAGACCAATTGGTTTATGCCACTATCTTCGAGAACATCACGATGGGTAGAAAATCTATTTCGTTGCAAGAGGTGGTTTCGTTGTGCGACCAACTCGAATTGACCGAATTCATTGAGCAATGTCCAGAAAAGTTCAATACCATGCTTAATCCTGAAGGACACTTTATTCCTAGTGATATAAAAACGAAACTTTTTATGGCACGAGTAATCATCGGTTTACCTCGTTTAATCCTATGCGAAGAGCCAAGTAGCGGCTTGAGTCCTTCACAAAACAAGTCTTTGGTTGAGTTCATTAAAACACTGACTAAAAGAACCATCATCATGGCCACCCATGATCCCGAATACCTGAAAATATCTGATCGAATTATCCATTTTGAAAACGGAAAAATTGTTTTCATCGGAAACTATGAGTCGTACCAAAAACACATGAAATCATGCTAAATCTCTCGCCTCAAAACAAAAACGTAATGGACCAAACATCCATGACCGCTTTGTGCCGTGTTGAAAATCAGAAATCATCCAAAAAGTTGATTCGTGCATTAGGCTTACTGTTTTTCGCTGTTTTTATTGTAACGCTGTTGCCTTGGACACAAAACATTCAATCATCAGGGAAGGTGACTACTTTGCGTCCTGAGCAGAAACCTCAGACAATCAACACTGTAATTTCTGGTAAAATAGAAAAATGGTACGTCAAGGATGGCGATGCAGTGAAGAAAGGCGATACCATTCTATTCATTTCTGAAATCAAAGACGACTATTTCGATCCAAACTTGATCAATCGCACCGAACAACAATTGCGCAACAAAGAACTATCGGTTATTTCCTATTCAGACAAGGTGAGTTCTATGGATACGCGCGTAGATGCCTTAATCGAAACGGGTAGATTGAAACTAAAACAGGCCAAGATAAAACTCGACCAAGCACGATTAAAGCTAAAAACAGACAGTATTGAATACCATACTGCACAAGTCAACTGCAAGATTGCGCAGACACAGTTTGACCGTTTCGAAGCGCTTGTTAAAGATGGATTAAAATCACAAACTGATCTTGAATCGAGACGATTGACTTTGCAACGTGCCCAGGCAAATCAAATCGCTGCGCAACAAAAACTTTTGCAAAGCGGAAATGACATTATCGATGCGAAAGTGGAATACAATTCGGTAGAGGCTAAATTTAGAGATGAGGTTGCGAAAGCGGAATCAGATAAATTCACGGCGCTATCAGATATGTACCAAGCAGAAGTGGACGTAACAAAACTTCAAAGTCAGGTAATGAACTACAGCATTCGAAATGGCATGTATGTCATTTTAGCTCCTCAAGATGGCGTTGTTACGAAGATACTTTCAAATGGAATTGGTGAAACCATCAAGCAAGGTGATGCCATTGCGACGATTATGCCCTCGGTTTATGATTTAGCCATTGAAATGTATGTCCGACCAATGGATCTGCCGCTTCTAGCAAAGGGTCAAAAGGTTCGTATACAATTTGATGGTTGGCCTTCTATAGCATTTTCAGGATGGCCCAATTGCAGCTTTGGAACCTTCGGGGGTGAAGTATTTGCCGTTGATAATTTCGCTAGCGATGATGGCACATTCCGCGTGTTGATTTCCCCATTGAAAAATGATCGGCCTTGGCCAAAAGCATTGCGCGTAGGTGGTGGTGCACATTCCATGATTTTACTCAATGATGTGCCAATTGGGTATGAATTGTGGCGTCTAGTGAATGGATTCCCACCTGAATTTTATGTAAAAAAAGAAACCAAGGAAAAACCAAAAAAATGAAAGTTTTAGTCAATAGTATCCTGGCTTGCCTAATTCTTCAAATTGGTCATGCTCAAACAACCTTTTCCGAGGAACGATTCTATGCCTTAGTGATTCAGAATCACCCCTTGGCCAAGCAAGCCAATTTGGAAATACAATTTGGTGAGAAATCCTTATTGAAAGCGCGCGGAGGATTTGATCCGAAGCTTTACAATGAGTTGAATCAAAAATACTACGCAGGATCTCAGTACTACAGTTTTCTGAATGCAGGATTAAAAATACCGACCTGGTATGGTATTGAGGTAAAATCTGGATTTGAATTGAATCAAGGTGCCAACCTCAACCCTGAAGAAAAAACACCGAACGGAGGGCTATGGTATGGTGGAGTGTCCGTGAGTCTTGGTCAAGGAATGTTTATCGACCAACGACGCGCGGAATTAAAGAAGGCAAAAATCTATCTGCAAAGCACCTACTTTGAACAAAAACTTCAATTAAATGAATTGATGTACGAAGCAGGATATGCCTATTGGAATTGGTTTTTTGCCTATCATTCAAGCCAAGTACTCCAAGATGCACTCACTTTGGCGAGCCAAAGGTTTGATGCTGTAAAACGAATGGCTGATCTAGGTGACCGCCCAGACATCGATACGCTAGAAGCCATTATTCAAGTCCAAAACCGAGAGGCAATGTTCCGCAATTTCCAAACAGATTTTAAAGGTAGTGGATATAAATTATCGACCTTTCTCTGGGATGAAAACTCAGCACCTTTAGAATTGGATAGCCTTACCCGTCCGCATGCGATGGACAGTATTTCTTTAAATGCTGCATTTATACTCTTAAACGAGGAAATAGACTCAGCGATTATCAATCACCCGTATTTGTCAATCACCAATTTCAAAATTGAAAGTTTAAAGGTAGATAGCAGGCTAAAGAAGGAAGCATTAAAGCCCCAATTGAACCTAAGCTACAACCTTATCAACGAACCAATCAATTACAATCCAATCACGAATTTATCGGTAAACAATTACAAATGGGGAGTTACCTTCGAAATGCCCGTTTTATTGCGAAAAGAGCGCGGTGATTACGCCATGGCTAATCTTAAAATCCAAGATGAACAATACAACTTGGATAATAATCGTGCGTACATTGAATTTAAAATTCGAAATGCTTCCGCTGAATACCAGAATGCTTTGAACCAAGTCTCGATTTACCAAAGAACAGCTGAAGATTCTTATCGCTTGCTTGAAGCAGAACGTTTGATGTTTGAAACTGGAGAAAGTTCACTCTTCTTGATCAATGCAAGGGAAACAGCATACATTCAAGCAAAATTAAAGCTCATTGAGGTCCTAGTGAAGAGCAAGCAAGCATTGCTTTCTTTGAAATACGCTCTCGCTCAGTTAATTTAATTCTGAAGCGCGGAATATTCATCCGCCCAAGCAAAATGATTTTGTATAATGGATTGTTTTTCAGTAGTAAGATAATCAATGAATGCTTGAGCTGCTGGGAACATTCTTTTTCCCTTAATCCATACAAGATTCCACTCCGACACAATTGGAAGTCCTTCGAGTGGTAGGCTAAACAATTGTCCTGTCTTCAACTCATTGCGAATCCCAATGATTGGCATAATCGAAATTCCAATATTCGCCATTACCGCCTGCTTTACAGCTTCATTTGACGTTAGCACCAATTTCTTATTCACTGACAGACCATTCTTCTGAACATAATCTTCCATTGCCTTTCTCGTTGCAGAACCTTCCTCCCTAAAAATAAATGGTAGATCCTGAGGCAAGTTCTTTATTGATTTTATATGCGGCATGGGTCGCCCACTGACTAGATGTAAACAATTTGACATTAAAGAAATTCTTTCCACATTTAGCGATTCCGGCAAAGTTGACAACAAAGAGACATCTACAGTATTGTTAATCAAATCTGATGTGATTTTAGACTTATTTGATACATCCAACTGGAGATCGATATCGGGATACTTTTGTAAAAAATCGGATAAAAAATAAGGAATCACATATTTACCCGTCGAAACAACCGACACTTTTAAGGTTCCTGAAATCTTTCCTTTGAATGTCGCAGTCTTAAAGTTCATTTCATTGACTTCATTCAAAATCTTTTCAGCCGTTAAAGCCACTTCTCTCCCGAAATCTGTTACAAATAATTTGCGATTCACAACCTGAGTGAGTGGTATATCAAACTGGTCTTGAAAATTCTTCAGCTGAATAGAAACGGCCGGTTGGGATAAAAATAACTCTTGAGCAGCCTTCGTAATACTCTCATTCTGTACAACCTTTAAAAAGATGTTCAACTGATTCAATGTGTAATTCATAAACAAGACTTATAATGTAGTTCCAAATATAAATAAAAATTTATGATTAAAAATCCTGAGATTTGAAAAATCATTGACGATTAAAAGTCAATTAAACAACTCATCGAACAATGGATTTTTCAGGCAGAAGAATAGTCATTGCGACCATGCATCGAAAAGATGAAGTTATTGCACCACTCTTGAAATCAGAACTCGATTTAATTCCCTTTGTTGATCCTTCGTTAGACACGGATCAACTTGGGACTTTCACAGGTGAAATCGAGCGTAAAAAAGACCCACTCACAACTCTACGAGACAAATGTAAGTTGGCCCTCATTGCCAGTGGCTGCGACCTGGCTATTGGCAGTGAAGGATCTTTTGGTCCACATCCTTTTCTAATTTTCAGTCCAGCCAATGATGAACTTGTTTTATTTATTGACAAAAAAAACAATCTTGAAATTGTTGAACGTGAGCTCAACACATCAACCAATTTCAATTCAATATATGTAGACAATCTCATAGAACTGTTGGATTTTGCGGAACGAGCACTGTTTCCATCACACCATTTGATTATGAAAGCCCAAGATGAGAAATCATCTTTTTTGGAAAAGGGTATTCATGACAAATCCATGTTGATTGCGCATTTCACACATTGTTTAACAACGTATGGAGGAGCTTATATTGAAACGGATATGCGCGCCATGTGCAATCCAACCCGGATGCAAAACATTCAATTAGCCACGGAAAAACTAATCCAAAAAATTAAGTCCTTATGTCCAACATGTGGAACGCCAGGTTATAGCATTGCTTCATCTATACCAGGCCTACCTTGCCAATACTGCATGAAACCGACAAAATCTACATTATATCACCGCTATGAATGCATAAAATGCTCACATTCAGCAGATCACCTTTTCCCTTTCGATAAAGAATTTGAGGATCCTACCTACTGTGATTTTTGTAACCCATAAAACATTGTAATGATTACAAACGACATCGAACTGACAAAAATATTTCTCGACAATGAATTTATCATTGGATTGCCCACAGAGACAGTCTATGGGCTTGCGGGGAACATCAATAGTGAAAAGGCCATAAAATCAATCTTCGAATTAAAGAAAAGACCTTTATTTAATCCACTTATCGTTCATGTCAAAAGTAAAAATGCCATTTCAACTGTTGCTCAATCTATTCCGGATACAGCCTATCAATTAGCGGAAGCCTTTTGGCCTGGACCTATGACACTCATTTTACCGAAAAAATCCGGGGTTAGTGATTTAATTACTGCAGGAAAACCCACTGTTGCCGTGCGCGTCCCAAATCATGAAAAAGCCCTTCAATTACTGGACATTCTCGACTATCCTTTAGCAGCTCCAAGTGCGAATCCCTTTAGCAGCATCAGCCCAACAAGTGCCGAACATGTTCATCAGTATTTTGGAAAGTCACTGCCCTTAATCCTTCAAGGCGGACAATGTGCAAAGGGTATTGAATCAACGATTATTGGATTTCAAAATAATCAACCCATTGTGTATCGTCTTGGGACCTTGTCTGTTGATGAAATTGAATCTTACTTAGGCATAAAACTTCCACAAACAACCCATGCCACTGAATCCCCTGATGCACCGGGAATGTTATCCAAGCATTATTCTCCAAGAACACCGCTCATACTCACTGACTCTCTTGAGGAGGTTATTGAAAAATATGCCAATAAAAAGATAGGTTTACTGACATTCGGACCCCAGCATTTGACTTACCCCTGTCCCATTCACCTTGTTCTTTCAGAAAATGAAATTTTAGACGAGGCCGCAGCGCGATTGTATGCTGCGCTGCATCAATTGGATGAACTCGATATTGACCTCATCATCGCCGAAAAAATGCCAGAGTTTGGATTGGGTTGCACCATCAATGATCGTTTAATGCGTGCTTCGAAATAAAGCGATGTTCCAACAAAAAAGCGCCAAATGAAAACTGTGATTAGAAACGCAACAATTGTCAATGAACACATTCAACAAATTGGAGATGTACTCATAATCGACGAGAGAATCGAAAAAATCGCACCTTCAATTGGCGTAGATAAACGAGAACAATTAAATGTAATAAATGCGGAAGGATTGTATCTAATCCCAGGAATGATTGACGATCAAGTGCATTTCCGTGATCCAGGCTTGACATGGAAAGCAGATCTTCATTCAGAATCAATGGCAGCACTAGCGGGAGGAATAACATCTTTCATGGATATGCCAAATACGATTCCTAATGTACTCACACAACAATTGCTTGAAGATAAATACCGAGAGGCAGCGTCAAAATCGGTGGCCAACTATTCATTTTTCATGGGAATTTCGAAAGGAAATTTGGAGGAAGCATTGAGAACGAATTCAGAAAATGTGTGTGGAATAACAGACGATGGATTGTACTTTGATGATGAAGAAGGAATCCTGGCCAATCATCCCGATTTTTTGGAGAAATTATTCTCACGCACAGAAACACTGGTTGCTTTGCATTCCGAGGACGACGAAATTATTCGCTACAACACGGAAAAATTCAAGCAACTTTTTGGTGAGGATATTCCTCCGCAATACCACAGTATTATCCGTAATTCGAAGGCTTGTTCAATTGCAACAAAACGCGTGATTGACCTGTCTAAAAAATTTAGCAATCGACTTCATTTCTTCCACATTTCAACAGCAGAGGAAGCGCTGATGTTTGACAACAACTTGTCTATTCGGGAAAAGAGAATTACGGCTGAAGCGTGTGTTCACCACTTGATATTCAACACCCCAGATTACGCCGAATTAGGCAATAGAATTAAATGGAATCCCTCAATAAAATCAGAAAACGACAACAGAATACTCATTGAAAGCCTGAACAACAACAGAATAGATATCATTGCCACTGATCATGCGCCACATACCATCGAAGAGAAAACTGGGAACTATTTTCAAGCCAAGTCTGGCGGACCATTGGTTCAGCATGCGCTCCCAGCCATTCTCGAACTCTACCACAATGGAAGTATGTCGCTAGAGAAAATTGTAGAGAAAACAAGTCATCATGTGGCTGAAATCTATCGTATTCGGGAGAGAGGATATATTCGCGAAGGGTACTATGCTGATTTAGTATTGGTTGATTTACATTCCCCTTGGCAAGTTACCAGTAAAAATCTCCTCTATAAATGTGCATGGTCACCTTTTGAAGAGAGAGTTTTCAAGTCGAAAATTAAGAAAACCTTTGTCAATGGAAATTTATCTTACGATGAAGCATTTCTAATTGAAGCAACGAACGGTAAACGGATTTTATTCGAAAAATTAAGATAACAATTGCCCTATGAACCTTGATCTTTTGTTCACCAATCTCACGAATCCAACCTTACTATTTTTCATTCTCGGCATCATTGCCGCATTGATCAAAAGTGACCTAGAAATTCCCGAATCTTCGTTTAAATTCATTTCCTTGTATTTGCTTTTTTCCATTGGATTTAAAGGTGGTCAAGAGCTTGCTCATAGTGATATTGATACTGACGTTGTGCTCACATTACTCTTTGGCTTGTGTATCGCGTCAATCATCCCTTTGTATACATTTTTTATACTAAAACGACGTCTTGACACCTCTAATGCGGGAGCAATCGCGGCTGCTTATGGCTCCGTGAGCGCCGTTACCTTTGTTGCCGCCTCTTCGTTTTTGGAATTTCAACACATTCAGTTTGGTGGACATATGGTCGCTGTGATGGCGTTAATGGAATTCCCAGCGATTGTCGTCGGCGTGCTGTTAATCAAGAAATTTGATGATCAAAAAGAGGAAAAGATTAGCGTCAAAACTACAATGATGCATTCTATAAGCAATGGTTCCGTTTTGATGATTGTTGGAAGTTTAGTTATTGGATACATTTCTGATGACAAACAAGCCTTGGATATCAAGCCGTTTACCACAGATATATTCAAAGGATTTCTGGCAATTTTCCTCTTAGAAATGGGTATTACAACAGCAAAACGTTTTTCGGCCTTCCGGAAAAACGGATGGTTTGTATTCATCTTCTCACTTGCAGTACCTTGCATAAACGGTTGTCTTGTAGCACTTGCTAGTGGGCTAATTACCTCAGATGTTGGGAACAGATTCATCCTTTCGATACTGGCGGCCAGCGCATCTTATATTGCGGTACCAGCAGCAATGAGGCTTGTTGCACCAAAGGCAGATCCGGGACTTTACATTCCCATGGCTTTAGGAATTACATTCCCATTTAACATCACCCTGGGCATGCCTTTGTATTATTTCCTTGTTACCCTATAATCGAAGAGAAAGGGTTAAGTAAAAGGTTCTGCCATTTCCTGGCAACAAACCCGGTCCTGGGTAGCCTGTCGAACGTCGTGTTGAATACACTTCATTTGTTAGGTTATTGACACCTATTTTGGCTGAATAGGATGAATTAAAACGGTATTGCATCGAACAATCAGCCACAAAATAAGCAGCTATCTTCCCAACTGTGGCCGTAGCATTTGGCAATTCAGTATTTGCTGCATCCGTAAACACCTCATCTATAAAATTGGTTTGGGCACTGAATACCAAAGCGCGACGCACATAACTAATGCCCGAGCGCAATGTGTGTCGAGGTGCATATTCCACATGATTACCTTTTATATCTAACAAAGGATCATTGGCTATTGCTGGATTGTTCCAAGTGGTATATTTCGCATCAATGAAGGCGTAATTCACAAAAATCTGTAAGCTACCGTATTGTTTATTTTTCATTAAAAGTTGCAACAGATCAAGTTCAACAAATGATTCAATCCCTATGCTCCTTGAACTTCCAATATTGGTCTTGTAAGGATTTCCATCCACAAGGATAGAACCGATACGATTTTCATAAGTCATGGCGAAAGCGCCAATGTCAAAGCGTAAATACTCGCGCAATGACCCTCTAAAACCGAAATCTGCATTTATTCCTTGAGCATCCTTTAAATTTGGATCAACCGTTTCCGTTGTTCCTGATGGAAGCTGTTCTGAAAATGTTGCTGGTCGATATCCTTGACTCACATTCGCATAGAGATTGCTTGTTTTTGTAGTAGTAAACTGCAGTCCTAAACCCATCAAAAAGAGTCTGCGCGATCGGTCATCATCGACTCGCTTGGCGCTAGAAAGCGGACTAATATATCCGTCAGCGAGCGTACGAATGTATTCAAAACGGAATCCTGGAGTAATGGTGAGTCGATTACCTAGTTGAACTAAATGCTCAAGATAAAGAGCAGCATTTTTCGTGGTTAATTGAAGCTCCTTACCCCATAATTTTCCTTGAATGGAATCACTCAAATCCAAGTTAAATTCACTGCCTTCCGTTCCAATACCTTGTTGCTGTCTTTGCGTATTTCCCTCATAAACACGAGCTCCCCAAGTGAGCGATTGTGTTTGGTTAAATAACGTATAATTGTACATCACCCTCAGTTCTGCTCCAAGGTTCAAGTAGGCATCTCGGTCCACTTGACGTGGGTTAAAGGTTCCAAGGATTTCATTCAAGGTATCCGCAGTGGTAATTCCTTTTAAGAACCCAACACTATTGCGCTCACCTAACGTACCGAATACCTTGAGTGATGCATTTAGTTTCTTATCCGTTTGATAATTGACACTCACACAACCCAAATTCCAAGGTGTACTCATCCAATTTCTTGATCGAAAAGACATTCTTGATTCATTTTGGAATTGCTCATCAGATAATCCTCCCGCTTGCTGATTGAGATTGTTCATGTTCGTATATTCAGCTCGGATATTCCAGTTCTTATCAAATTGATAACTTAATGTAAAAGCCGCTGTCCGTGTTCGAAAGTGGCTATTTTCTCTCCAACCATCCCCTGTACGGTAGTGTATGTACCCATAATACGACCATTTCTTATACAATCCACCAATTCCGTTGTATGTATTGAGCATTCCATAACTGCCAATCGTCTGGTTAGATTCAAAAGAAAACGGTTTATTCGAAATCGACTTCTTTGTTACATAGTTCACTACTCCACCTAATTGTGGCCCATATTGTAGTGAACCAGCACCACGTATGATTTCTATTTTTTCCAAAGCCTCCGTTGGCGGCGTAAAATATGTCTCTGGATATCCAAAAGCTTCTGAGCTTATATCGTATCCATTCTGACGCATATTGAATTCCCACGATCGGTTTGGACTCAAGCCTCGCGCTGCAATACTCGTTTGAATTCCAGAACCGTCATTTTCCCAAATCGCAATACCCGGTACCTTCGAAAACACTTGACGTGCATTGTTCGACGACAAATCTGCAAAGGTTTGATCGAGATGAATTATTTCTGTTTTCTTACCTGCATAAATTAAGGTTCCATAAATTTTCGGTAGAAAGTAAGTGTTCTTTTTTTGAATAATGTTGACCTCAATTAATTCTGTGGTATCCTGAGGAACTGAATCCTTCACTGCGTTGGTTAGTTCTTGCGCAAAAAGCGAGTTCTCAATGAGAAGTAGAATGAAAATGAATGCAATATTTTTCATGCTGCAAAGAAAGGTAAGATGCAAAAATGATTCAATACCTCAAACATGGTATTTAGAATGATTCTTAGTAATTTTTGCTTTTGATATCAAATTCTTCATTTTACCCCCTCAAAAAACTTTTTGACGCAAACGATACAAAAGAATACAATTCAAAGTTTTCACGGCAGAAATTCTATCTTTGTTCAGATGACTCAAAATCTAATTCAAGCAATTAAAGTCAAGCGCGCTGAAATCACTGTGACGCTCATATTTACGCTCATCTATTGCTTGGTATCGTTTGTAAATCACATTAATTTTCGGACAAGTTCCCTTGATTTAGGCATGTTCAATCAGGCCTTGTATTCATTTTCTCATGGCAAGATGAATTATTTCACATTGGATCTCAGTGGAAAGAGTCCAATGTATTTTGCGGATCACTTTTCTCCCCTCACACTGTTGTACACGCCATTTTATTATGTATTTGGCTCATGGACATTATTGATTATTCAAATTGTTTCCATCATTTTCGGCGCTATAGGCTGTTATAAAATTGCGCGATTAAAATTACCAACCATGAAATACCCCTGGTTGGTATTGTTGTTTTTCATGGCACAATGGGCGATTATTTCTGCTCTAGCATTCGATTTTCACAATAATGTGGTAGCAGCGATGCTCATTCCTTGGTTTTTCTTTTTCCACATGGCTGGTCGTCGTTGGGCTGCGATCTTGATGTTTATTCTGGTACTGTTGGCAAAAGAGAACATGGCACTTTGGATGTTTTTCATTTTAGCTGGAATCGCCTTATCAAGAGGCGTGAAGAACTGGAAAGAAAACTTAATATCGTCACTTCGTTTTGAGTTTCCGCTCATGCTGATTTCCATCGTTTATTTCTACTTTGTTATTTCGAAAATAATGCCTGCCCTGAGTAATGGTGAGGCCCTTAATCAAATCGCGCGATTTGGACAGCTTGGAGACAATCTCCCCGAAATTGCAAAAAATGTCATCCTTCATCCAATTGACACATTCAAACTGCTATTTTGGAGTCAGTTGACTGACCCGCTATCGTTCGGCATCAAGAAGGAACTGCATTGGGTTGTATTTTGTTCGGGAGGATTTGCATTGATTTTACGTCCCGCTTATCTAATCATGTTGGTCCCTATTTATGCACAAAAACTCTTCTCTGACAACATGGCAATGTGGGGAATCAATGGTCAGTACTCGATTGAATTCACGCCCATAATTGCACTGGCTTTGATTGACTTAGCCGTCAAACTAAAAACAGACAAACAACGGATCATTCTTTGGTCTTCTGCGGCGTTTTTCGCCGTTGTGGTGAACTTCATTACATTGAAAGAACGCACTTCATTTTGGTATGACTCCACCACGCATGATATTTTCAAGAAAGCCCATTACAATTCCGCCGGATTAAATCTCGATTATACCGAAAAAATACTGAATACGATACCTGATCACATCCCACTATCCGTTTCTTCCTGTTTTGGACCTCACTTGGCCAATCGTGATCATCTGTATCATTTCCCGATCATTAACGACGCACAAATCATCGTATTGGTGCAGACGACACGCAGTACCTATCCTGTGAATCCTGAGCAACAGACAGAAATTGTAAAACAATTGATTGATTCCAACCAATTTAAGATACGTTCCAACAAGAATGACATCCTTATTCTCGAGCGCACTATCACGAACAAAAGCCCTAACTAAGTGTTAACGAAGCAATGAAACAATTCGAGATTCCCGATTTTTACAAATCGCCAATCATCAGCAAGGTGAAGACTTTTCGAAAGGACAATGATCCGCGAAAAAAAGATTTCAGCCCAACCTTATTAGATTTCGGTGCGGTGCGTTTTTACATCGCACGTCATTTCGGCTTTTGCTATGGTGTTGAAAATGCGATTGAAATCTCCTACAAAGCAATCAATGAAAACCCAGGAAAGCGGATCTTTCTCATTTCGCAGATGATTCACAATCCTTCCGTAAATGCCGATTTGCTCGAAAATGGAATACGCTTTTTACAAGATACGGATGGTACGCAGCTTATTCCATGGACAGAATTAACATCCGATGATATCGTGTTGATTCCAGCGTTCGGAACAACAGTGGATATTGAAAATACCTTGAATGCCATTGGAGTAAATATTAATCATTATAATACCACTTGTCCTTTTGTTGAGAAGGTTTGGAATCGTTCCGAGAAACTAGGAAAGGATGCCCACACCATCATTATTCATGGTAAATACAATCATGAAGAAACACGTGCGACTTTTTCGCACAGCGCACAAAATTCTCCTGCCTTGATTGTCAAAAACATGAATGAAGCAAGGTTTCTTGGAGAAGCCATTCTTGGTCAGCGTACACTGGAAGAGTTCCATGAATTTTTCAAAGGAAAATGCACCAATGGATTTTCCTTTGAAAGGGATTTGGTAAAAATTGGTGTGGTGAACCAAACCACGATGCTTGCTTCAGAAACACAAGAAATTACTGACCATTTGCGTCATGTGATGATCGAAAAATACGGAGAAGAACACATTAAGGAACACATTGCTGACACACGTGATACACTGTGCTACGCCACCAATGACAATCAATCCGCCACGTATGGATTGTTGGAAATGGATGCAGACTTGGCCATTGTCGTTGGAGGTTATAACAGTTCAAATACGACACATCTTGTCGAACTTTTGGAACAGAAATTCAACACCTATTACATCGAGTCGGAAAAGGAGCTCATTGACACTTCCGAAATTCACTCGTTCAACATTCATTCAAAGTCAATGGAGAAAATTACGGGATATCTGAAATCGAAATCCGATGTACCGACAATCATCATTACATCTGGAGCATCATGTCCAGATTCAGTGGTGGACAGAGTCATTCAAAGGCTTCTTGATTTCACTCAATCTGACACACCAATACAGGAAGTATTAGAACAATTAGGTAGATAGTTTTAAACGGATTCCTATCATTGTTCAGTTTTGGCTATATTTATGGGGATTTCACAGTGAATGGAAAGGTTTATCAACATCCTCATTATAGACAGCAATGATCAGCATAAACGCGGATTGAAAGAAATCCTATCTGGTGGTGGAAACAATATTCTATTTGCACAGTCAATTCATGAAGGTTCTGATATCTTGAAGCAAAAGGAGTTTGGTATGATTTTAATCAACATAGATGGTTCCGAATTATCCCATTATGACCTTCTATCGGAAATCAATGGATTGGGAAAGTCCAGAAACATTTACAAAATCGCATTGACTGAAGATCCAGAAGCCGGCGCAAAAATGGTAAAGGGTCATAGCAATGGTGTGATTGATTTTATTACTTATCCACTGAATCCAATACTTGTAAAAGCCAAGATTGATGTGTTCAAAAGCTTGTACTATAAAGACCAGCGAATCAATCAATTGTTGAGTAATATCTTCCCTGAAAATGTCTTGCATGACTTAAACACCCACAATAAGTTTTCGCCCAAACGAGTGGAAAATGGTGTAGTACTTTTTACAGACTTTGTGGATTTTTCAATCAAGGCGAAGGCCATGAAGCCAATCCGTTTACTCAAGAACCTCGAACATTATTTCGTGCAGTTTGATGCCATTATGCGGCGCTATCACCTAGAAAAAATCAAGACAATCGGTGATGCCTACATGGCGATCGGGGGTGTCACAGAGAACCTAGAAGAACCAGCCATCCGCGCATGTTTAGCAGCGCTGGAGATTCGCGACTTAATGCGCAACGAGCGCGATATTGCCAAAGCCTTGAAGAGAGATTTTTGGGAAATACGTATCGGACTTCATATGGGACCTTTGGTTGCGGGAATTATTGGCTCCAATAAAATGAGTTTTGACGTTTGGGGTGATACCGTCAATATTGCCGCGCGAGCAGAACAAGGATCACACGCAGGATGTATTTCTGTTACTTCTTCCGTTGCGAGCAATATTCAAGAATACTTCGAATTGGAATCCCGAGGTGAGGTTCCTATACACAAGCGCGGAGGAAATATTGAAATGTTCTATCTCAAAGAACTTAAAAATGAATTTTGCCTCTATGGGGAAGGGAAAATTGCGTCAACTGCACTGCGTCAACAATGTGGACTCTCCCCCATTGATTTTGAGCACATGCGCAATGATGTAGTGAATCGCTTGAAAGCATTGCTGCCCGAAGATGTTGTTTATCACGACATTTCTCACACCTTAAATGTGGAGAAAGCCGCTGAACGATATGCTCGATTGGAAGGCATTGATGAAGACAACATTTTACTGTTACGCACAGCTGCCTTATACCACGATACGGGTTTTATGCTTCAATACCATCACAATGAAGAGTTTGCCATTCAAATGGCAGAAAACTATTTGCCCCGTTTTGGGTATTCCGAAGAACAGATTGCCATTGTTACAGACATGATTCGCGCAACAGAAGCTCACCAAGAACCACAATCATTGCTGGCGAAAATCATGTGCGATGCAGACCACGACTATTTGGGACGCGCAGATTATTACAACATCGCGCACAAGTTGAGACTTGAATTGGAAAACAACAACCAATACATGAACGAGATACAATGGATTGAATTTCAACTCCACTACCTTGTTAATATCCACCGCTTTTATACAGAAACAGCACAAAACATTCGATTGCTGGGAAAAAAACAACGTATTGCAGAACTACAAAAGGAACTTGAAAAATTAAAAAGCGAAAGATGAAGATTTATACTAAAAAAGGGGATACTGGCAATACTGGCTTGATTGGTGGAACGCGCGTTCCAAAAAGTTCCCTCCGCATTGAGGCATATGGAACAATCGATGAATTGAATTCATGGATTGGTGTCATCCGTGATCAACCCATTGAAGCACAATATAAAACTCAACTCATTGAAATTCAAGATCGACTTTTTACCATTGGTTCAAGTTTGGCCTCTGACCCAGAAAAGTCAAACATGAAAATCCCGGACCTTCTTGAATCTGACATCGTACACTTGGAGCAGTGGATGGATGAAATGGATACTCAACTGCCTGAAATGCGTTTTTTCGTGCTCCCAGGAGGAAATCAAGCGGTATCATTTTGTCATGTCACACGCTGTGTCTGCCGCAGAGCAGAGCGCATCATTGTTGATCTTCATGCACATGAGTTTGTAGCGGAAATAGTGATGAAATATGTGAATCGTTTGAGTGACTACTTATTCGTTTTGTCAAGAAAAATAGCCCAAGATCTCGGTGCGGAAGAGCAACCTTGGAAGCCACGAATGTAAACTCGAACTTAATTTTTGAAAATTGTTTTAATCTTTTGCCTTCTATATTTGGAAGAATTGAAATAAAATCTATTTTTGCGCAAAATAACCATTTAATACAAAGGATAATGTACTGGACACTTGAATTGGCATCCTACTTAGAAGATGCTCCTTGGCCTGCATCGAAAGACGAATTGATTGACTTCGCTATCCGTGCTGGGGCGCCACTTGAGGTAGTTGAAAACCTACAGGACCTTGAAGACGAAGGAGATATTTACGAGAGTATTGAAGAAATCTGGCCTGACTACCCATCTCAGGAAGATTTTCTCTTCAACGAAGATGAATACTAAAAAATCTATAAATCCTGCTTACGGCAGGATTTTTTATTTTGGTTCGAGGCCCTTCATCGCTCCTTGAGCTTTGAAAGACAATGGACCGCTTCGCTAAAGGACTAAATTTTCACACTGAAGAAGTAATCTTCAACCCATAATTCGTAACTCGTAACTCGTAACTCGTAATTCGTAATTCGTAACTCGTAATTCGTAATTCGTAATTCATAACTCCCTCCCATTGAACTACCTCGGCCATCTCTATTTTTCGAGAAACAACCATGAACTCATGGTAGCCAACCTTTACGGTGATTATGTCAAGGGACCCAACTTGGAAAGATTTCCAGAAATTATTCAACAAGGAATTCGACTTCATCGCACGATTGACAGCTTCATCGATACGCATCCTGATGTACTTGCATTAAAACGTAACCTTTATGATGACCTGCCAAAAGTAAGTGGGATCGCAGTAGATCTATTTTTTGATCACTTATTGGCCAGAAATTGGTCCTCTTATCATACGTTAAGCTACGAAGAGTATCTTGACCGTTTCTACAATCATAAAATTATTGCACCCGAGGTATATACTGAAGAATTTCTAAATTTCATAAAAGCCATGCGCGCACACAACTGGTTAAGCCACTATCCTAGTAAATACGGTTTAATAAAATCATGTGAGGGGGTATCGCGAAAATTAAGCTTTCCTAACGCCCTAAATACCGCTGCCCTTGTCTTTGAAAACCATGAAGAAGAAATCACCCGTTGCTTTACAAAATACATGCATGATGCGCGTTTATTCTTCAATAGTTGATTGGCTATGTGCTCTCACCTTATTCACTTATTTGTGGGTTTTTTGAAATAATCGTACTTTTCACTCCATGAACAATGGAATAATGGCTTATTACAAACAAATATTGCTCCTCTCGGGGTTGACTCTAACCCTGTTCATTTTGCTTTTCACCTCGTCTTGCGATGGCCAAAAATCCAAACAATTGCTGGGCAAGGAAACGACTGTTCGGACAATAGACCTGCCGGAAATCATACAAAAAGGCAAGCTGACAATTCTTGCCGAAAACAGTTCTATATCTTTTTTCATTTACCGAGGTAAGAAAATGGGGTTTGAATATGAGTTACTTAAGGAATACGCCCATCATCTTGGGATAGATATAGAGGTCAAAATTGTACGAAACCTCGACAATATGATTGGTTTATTGAATACTGGCGAAGGAGACATGATTGCCTGCAACTATGCCATGAATCCAAATCGGATGAAATATATCAACTTCTCAAAACCTTACATGCACAGTCCCTTAGTACTCGTTCAGAGAAAGCCTAAAGGTTGGGAAAAAATGCACCCCGATAAGGTCAATAAATTGATGCTCCGAGATCTTTTGCATTTGGCGCACAAGAAAATACCTGTGTGGCGAAACTCTTCCTATTATTTACGTTTAATCAATTTACAAGACGAAATTTGCGATACGATTTATATTCAAGAACAGGATGGTAAAAAAAGTACAGAGGAAATGATTGAGCTGGTTTCTGAAGGAGAAATAGATTACACCGTTGCAGAAAAAAATGTTGCGCTAATCAATCAGCGTTTTCTGGAGAATATTGACATTCGAACATTTTTGTCCGTAGATCAGAAAATTGGTTTTGGAATGCGAAAAACGAGTCCGTTGCTCAAAGCATCTTTCGATCAGTGGCTGGCCAAATTCAGACTCAAAAAAGCATTTAAACATATCTACGCCAAATACTTCATCAAGGAAGACCTAACCGTTCAAGCACAATATGGGCTGTCAAGCTTAAAAGGTCAACTATCCAACTACGATAAGTTCTTCAAAAAGGCTGCGAAGAAGTATGACTTCGAGTGGTTATTGTTAGCCTCAGTTTCCTACCATGAATCTCGATTCAATCCAAACGCAAGAGGTTTCGGTGGCGCCTATTCCATCATGCAGTTTATGCCCGGTACAGGACCTAAATATGGGGTCTATCCAAATTCTTCCGTGGAGGTACAAATCAATGGTGGTGCGAAAAAATTAGGGAAGGATTACTTGTCATGGGAAATGATCCCAGACCGTGAGCAACGTGAAAAATTCACTTTAGCCACATATAATGCAGGACGTTCGCATATCGAAGATGCTCAGCGACTTGCCGAAAAACATGGAATGGATCCTTTGAAGTGGGATGACAATGTCGAAGTAATGATGCTAAATCTTTCAAAAGCGCAATATTACCGTGATCCCGTCGTAAAAAATGGCGCTCTTAGGGGAGCTAGAACCTATCGATATGTGCGAAAGATTTATGCCCAATATCTTGAATGGAAGACCATATTCAATTGATAAAAAATGAAGCGATTATTGGTGGTTGGTGGACCTACGGCTGGTGGAAAAACGGCTTTGAGCATTGCGCTTGCCAAGCACTTCAGCACAGTCATACTCTCGGCTGATTCACGACAGTTTTACAAAGAAATGACCATCGGAACGGCGAAACCTACTACCGACGAGCAAGATGGAATTCAACATTACTTCATTGATTCGCATTCCATACAGCAAGCATTGAGCGCATCCAGTTATGCCGATGAGGCTATGCAAGTGTTAGAGAAAGAATTTCACCATCACGACACCATTATTCTAACTGGTGGATCAGGAATGTTCATCGACGCACTATGTAAAGGGCTTGACGACATACCACATTCACCAGAAATAAGAGAAAAAATCACAGGACAATGGAAAGAACATGGTATCGAATTTCTTCGTGAAAAATTAAAAATTGCTGATCCAATTTATTTTGACCAAGTCGATGTGCACAATCCAGTGCGGATCATTCGTGCATTGGAGGCAATCGAAATTACAGGTCAACCATTCTCTACATTGCGGAAAGCAGAAAAAAACGACCGTCCATTTGTAACTCATTATGTAATCATTGAGCACAACAGAGAATATTTATACGAACGGATTGATCGACGTGTGGACCTTATGATTGAAAACGGCTTAATTCAAGAAGTAAAAAATCTTTTGCCATTTCGAGAATATAATGTACTAAATACGGTAGGATATTCGGAGTTATTTCAATACTTGGATAGTGAAATAACACTAAATGAAGCGATAAATAAAATAAAGCAGAATACCCGCAATTACGCCAAGAGACAAATCACTTGGTGCCGTAAATATAAAGATGCCATACGTATTCAATATGCGGGAGAAATCAACAACATGGTTAATGAGATTATTCATGAACTTTCATTCGTTAATGACCGATCAATTTAGTTTGGAATGATTCTTGAAAATTGCCCACCAAATTTGTGAAAATGAAAATTACACTCAAAGAGGTCATACCCTATCCCCTCGCCTCAATGCAGCACGGTGCGAATAGTATTTGGGGCAAAAATATAGAACTTTTGCCTGGCAATAAAGTAATGTTGAACGCATCAAGTGGAAAAGGCAAATCAACATTCATAAATACTGTTCTAGGTATCCGTACCGACTATAAAGGTTCAGTGACCTTCGATTCAATGGATGTGAAAAATCTGAACACAGGCGATTGGACCAACATCCGACAGCGAAAAATCTCCGCAATCTTCCAAGATTTGCAACTTTTTCCAAGCATCTCCGTGAAAGAAAACCTTTTGCTGAAAAACAACTTGACGCAGGCGTTCAGCACCGATCAAATTCTCGGTTTTCTAGATTTCTTAGGAATTGTAGACAAATGGGAGCAACAATGCGGCCTACTTTCCATGGGACAACAACAGCGCGTTGCGATTATTCGTGCGCTTTGTCAGCCTTACGAATGGTTGCTCATGGACGAACCTTTTTCTCACCTCGATGAGGACAACACGCAACGCTGCTTGAAATTAATCATCGACCGTAGTGAAGAACAGAAAAGTGGATTCGTACTTACTTCCTTAGGCGATTATCATGGTATTCAGTATGACCAAACTTTAAT
>JBEIKR010000017.1:0-29737 GCA_040379705.1 Crocinitomicaceae bacterium | reverse complement strand
GCGGTCTGGACGGGACTCGAACCCGCGACCCCATGCGTGACAGGCATGTATTCTAACCAACTGAACTACCAAACCAATTTTCTTCGTATCCTATCAACAACAGTTGAATTCAGAAATTGTGTAATGCTTAACGTTGAAAGCGGAGACAAAAGTAATCACTTTTTGGAAGAGTGCAAGTCGAAAAGATTTTTTTTTTGAAAATCTTGCAAAATAATGTGCAGCCAAGCGCATTTCATGATATTCATATTTTAACGTGACTTTCATCAGTTTTTACTTTCCGCCATCAAAATAGCTTTGCATCATGAGATCGTGAAACCACTCTCCGTGAAGAAACATCCGTTTCCAACGCTTTTCCACGCATCTCGATCGCAGTTTATTCACCGAGCCTCATGGCTCTAATTCACTTCTTATGGAAAGGTTTATCCCGTTCTTAAAGAATCGAACCCTCCTGCTGGTGGGGTTCCTTTCGTTTCTCATCACCGGCTGGTCACAAACGCAGTTGCCCGAATGCAATGCAGATGTACCTTTCTTTATTCTCGATCTCTCGAGCAATCCAGATAGTACCTACATCTCTCCCGAAATCGTGCGCACAGGACAATGCTGCGGAGATGCAAACAACCAAAACTACGTATCCTTCTACGTGACATTGAATCCCAATGTGGCCATGATTGAGATTGGCATTGCTCCCGGCTATGCCGACCCAGGTGGAGCTGGATTCTACAATGTCGTTTCGGGTGGAAATATCCTTACCCCTGGTATTTGTGGTCCAAACATTCCTGGCGGAACTCCAACATGCCTCATGGGTCCTGGACCACACAAAATCACTTACCACAAACCTGGCAGTAACAAAGTGAAGTACTATTTTCGCCAGATTCCACGTCCAATTTTCCCAACTGACCAAACAACGCGTCTAGGTTGTACGAAACCGATGCAAATCTATGGTCTGAACAACATCTCGATTTCAGCGATCAATTCATCAGCGGGCACAAGTCAACTGGCGACCTATACGTCCTACATGAGTTGCAACAATTGTGCAACACCCACTTTTTCACCTGGCACAAGTCCCACCTATCCTTATTGGATTGACTATAAAATTTGTGGAACACCCCAAGCATCGGCATGTGGCGTTTTTCAATCGTGTGATACCGTTCGCATTACAGTATACCAACCATTAGATGTCACTGTCAATCCCAACCCAGCGCAATTCTGTACTGGCGGTTCTGGTGTAACACTCAATGCCACTGCAACAGGTGGATTCGGCGCATACACGTACACCTGGCGAAACTCATCTGGTGGAATCGTTGGTACGGGTTCCTCACTCACAACTTCAATTTCAGGCTCTTACACCGTTGAGGTCAGTGATGGTCTCAACACAAGTACATGTCCATCCGATTATCTTTCAGTGAACGTAACCGAAGGCAACCCTCCTTTGGTCAATGCAGGACCTGATAAGTCAGTGTGTGCTACCAATCCTGCTGTCAATCTCGGCGGCATTGTTCAATATGCTGCAGGCGCCTATTGGACGGGAGGAAATGGCAGTTACATCACCAACGACACAACACTTTTTGGCAGCTTCGCGAATGCACCTACATCTGTCCTCACGACCTATATGCCGACATTGGTAGAAATGAATGCGGGTTCCGTGACCTTAACCCTTCACACTCTTGGTGCGGCAGGTGGTTGCGGCAATATCAGCGATGCCATCACGATTTATTTCCCTGATACCTTAAACGTTAGTATCAACTCTTCCGACATTCCTTGTTATGGAGGAACAACCACATTATTGGCTACTGCCACGGGCGGATCTGGAGGCTATTCCTACGTTTGGAGCAATGGTGACACAGGCAACACAAGTCTAATTTCATCAGGAACATACAGTGTTTTGGCGGTGGATGCACTTGGTTGCAGCGCTGTTCATTCGATCTCTGTTACGCAGCCGTCTCCTATTCAAGTAGTAGCGTCATCCACGAATACCAGCACTGACATTGCCTGTGATGGCAACGCGAGTGTGAGTATTTCAGGTGGAACAGCACCCTACACTGTTCTTTGGAGCAATGGCCAGACGACATCCACAACGACATCCACCTTATGTTACGGGTCGTATGGGGTGACCATTACTGATGCGAATGGATGTTCGATTACGACAATGGTTGTAGTCAACAAGCCAAGTTGTTCAAGCTTCAATGTGAGTTCAACGGGTACATCCGTCACATGTTATGGCGGGAATAATGGAACAGCGAGTGCCACAGCAGTTGGAGGAACAGCACCTTACACCTTTTCATGGAATACCACACCACCACAAACGACTTCCACGGCGAATATGCTTTCAACAGGAACCTACACCGTTTTCGTAAGTGATGCAGGTGGCTGTATTGATGCCGCTACTGTGACCATCATTCAACCGAATATCCTCACGAATACTATTACCCATATCGATGTCACATCAGTTGGAGGTACGAATGGCAGCGCAACTGCCAATCCACTCGGTGGAACGCCGGGATACACGTACCAATGGATGCCGGGGGGAATGTCAACGCAAACAATTTCCAATCTAAGCTCGGCACCTGGAGGTGTAGTCTATTACCTGAATGTCACGGACAGTCACGCGTGTACAATTTCCGACAGTGTGTTGATCAACGAACCACCATGCAACGAATTTATGATTGCTGTGAATACAGTTGGAACAAGTTGCAATGGTGCTTCAAATGGCTCTGCTACAGTGGTTGTGGGCGATGGTGTTGGACCTTATACCATCACGTGGTCAACAGGCACGACAGGCTTATATACGCTGAACAACCTCAGTGCAGGAAACTATTCAGTGACGGTGACAGATGCGTTGAACTGTACCACCTTTCAGTCATTCGTCATTCAACAACCGAATCCCCTATCGATCTCTTTAACCCCAACAAACATTACCTGTTCGAACGCCCAAGATGGCACGATTGACCTCACTATTGTTGGCGGAACAGGACCTTATACATTTTCCTGGTCCTTCGGAGGCAGGGTGATCGCCTCGTATCAAGACCTTGTTAACCTTGGCCCAGGAACCTATAGCGTTGTGGTTGTCGATGCCAATGGATGTTCTGTTTCGGGTAGCATAGGTATTACCCAACCAACAATGCTTTCATCCACATATACCTACACCGATGCCCTATGTTTTGGCAATGCCAATGGGACCATCAATGCAACAACGTCTGGTGGAACTTTGCCTTACGTTTACGCGTGGGATGGCCCTGGAACATTTTCGGCAAGTACGCAAGACCTTTCTGGTTTGAGTACTGGATTATACGAACTTCAATTAAGTGATGCCAATGGCTGTGATTTTGGTCCGATGCAGGTGTATATCAATCAACCAGAACTCCTTTCTGCAACAATTGCCATAGCTGACTCCGTATCATGCGTTGGTCAAGCCGACGGAATTCTTGACCTTACCACCACAGGAGGAACACCAAGTTACACCTACTTGTGGTCTGGACCTTCAGGCTATACAAGCACCACTCAAGACCCAACAGGCCTATTTGCTGGCGCCTATTCGGTAACCGTTACGGACCAACATGGCTGCACAGCAACAGCATCACGCAACCTTCCAACGGTGCCTGATATTACGCCACCACTCATCACTTGTCCAGGAAATCAAAGTGGCACAACCGCTTCAACATCGTGTACCTATATACAACTTGGCGCAGCGTGGAATGCAACAGCGACAGACAATTGTCAGATGTCTACCTTGACTGCTGTATTAAGCGGTGTAACAAGTGCAACAGGATTGACCACATTAAATAACGTGCAATTCAACAAAGGCATTACCACTGTGACATGGACAGCTGTAGATGCTTCGGGCAATACTGCAACGTGCTTTTACACCGTAACGGTAAGCGATGCTACAGCACCTGTGATTTCATCGTGCGGTGGCAGCGGAATTGTTTCGGTCAACACCAACCCGGGCACCTGCAGTTACACGGTGAACGGCATCAGTTGGAATCCAACAGCTACAGACAATTGTGGGGGTGTGTTAACATCGAACTATGTGCTGAGTGGAACAACGATCGGAAGTGGCACAGGAACATTAAACAATGTACCCTTCAATCTTGGCGTTACCAACGTGATTTGGACAGTAACGGATGCTGCAGGAAATTCAAGTACCTGTCAATTTCAAGTGAACGTCATCGACAATCAAGCACCATCCATAACCTGTGCAACAGGAGGACCGTTTACTGTTCCATCCAATACAGGAACGTGCACTTATACTCAAACAAGTAACGCATGGAATGCCAGCGCAAGTGATTTGTGTGCGGGAACCATTTCAGTTTCTTACACCTTGAGTGGCGCAAGCTCTGGAACAGGAACGACACTGAATGGTCAAGTTTTCAATAGTGGCACAACCCAAGTTTTGTGGACAGCCACCGATGCCGCAGGAAATACAAGTATGTGTTCATTCAACGTGACGGTCACAGATACCCAAAACCCAATGATTCTAACCTGCGGGCCATCTACAACCCCTACCGTCAATGTCAATTCAGGATTGTGCACCTACACGAAGAGTGGCACAGGATGGAATCCAACAATCAGCGACAATTGCGGCACATATACCATAAATTATACACTTTCAGGAGCAACAACAGGAACAGGAACATCACTCTCAGGGGTGCAGTTCAACCTCGGAACGACCACCGTTTCATGGGTAGCGACAGATGGCAGTGGTAACACAGCGGTGTGCTCCTTCCAAGTAAATGTTGTAGATACGCAATTGCCAATCTTTACCGATTGTGGACCTGTTGGAAACCAACAAGTGGACCTCGATGCTGGTGAATGCAATTACACCGTTCAAGGATCAGGTTGGGATGCCAATGCGTCGGACAATTGCTCCGTAGCGAGTATCACCTATACCATGAGCGGAGCAACCACAGGAACCGGGACTTCGTTGCAAAATGTGAATTTCAATCTTGGTCTTACTACTGTGGTTTGGACAGCTATGGATGGAAGTGGGAATACCGCAACGTGTAGTTTCCAGGTACTGGTGCGCGATATGCAGTTTCCATCTATCACCAATTGCTCTGCATTGACTTCACAGGTCCTCTCTAGTGATCAAGGTGTCTGCACCTATACCAATTCATCCACAGCATGGAATGCGATTGCAACAGACAATTGTACTGTGAGCCAATTGACATATTCTCTTTCGGGTGCAACGACAGGTTCGGGCACCAGTTTAATGGGGATAATATTCAATCCTGGCACCACCAATGTGCTTTGGACAGCAACAGATATTGCTGGCAATACAGTAACATGCTCATTCAGTATTCAAGTCAACGATAATCAAGCTCCCGTCTTCACGAATTGTCCTAACGACATTTTAATGAACAGTGCTCCTGGACAATGCGACACTCAAGTCAATTGGACGGCACCAGGATTTACCGACAATTGTGGGGCAAACATGACGGTGAATCTTCCTTCTGGGTCGATCTTCCCAATTGGAACAACGACCATTGTCTACACGGCAACGGATGGAAGTGGCAATTACAGCATTTGTTCGTTCACAGTAACGGTAACAGATAACCAAGTACCGATCATCACGTGTCCACCAAGTGTAACCTCTTGTGATCCAATTATATCCTACGCCTTTCCAACAGCAATAGACAACTGTGGCATTCAATCCATACTCCAGGTGTCAGGAACGCTAGGTACAATTACATACCCTGTTGGAACGACAACAGACGTTTACATGGCCACAGATATTCACGGAAATACCGCCACATGTGCAGTAGATGTGACAGTACATGAAATTCCATCCATGAATGTTGGGGTATCTCAGGTCAGTTGCTATGGATTGAATGATGCAGTCATTGATCTCATCCCTTTCAATGGAACACCACCTTACACCTATCAATGGAACAATGCATGGACACAAGAAGATTTATTCGGTATTCCTGCAGGCACCTATAGTGTTGAAATTTCTGATATCCACGGATGTTCGCGCGACACAAGTATTACAGTAAGCCAACCGGACCCTTTGGCGCTTCAATCAAGTCAAGCAGAGGTGCTTTGCGCCGCTGGAAGTAATGGTTCAATTGCATTGAGTATCGTTGGTGGAACAGATCCTTACAACTACAACTGGAGCAATGGATCGACGGAAAGTCAAGTCAATGAACTTTCAGCTGGTACCTATTCAACGGTGATTATGGATGCCAATGGTTGTGTTCTTGAATTTGAAACTACGCTGACGGAGCCTGATACCCTCACCTTGTCAGCGAGTGTTGAAGATGCGGCATGTAATGCGCCGAATGGTGCAATTCTCGTTGAGGTAGCAGGAGGAACATCACCTTACAATTACCAATGGTCGGAAGGTAGTGCAACAGTCAATCTCATCAATGTGCCGCATGGCATCTATAGCTTGGAAGTCACGGATATAAATGGATGTAGCGTGTATTTTGAGGATACCATTCAAAGTTTAAATAACCTAAATGCCTATTCTGTCATCAACAATGCGACATGTTTTGGCGACACCAACGGTCAAATCAACGTGTTTGTCAGAACAGGAAGCGGTCCTTTCATATTCGAATGGTCGGATGGCAGCACCGGAGCAATCAACGACAGTCTTTCTGCCGGTGAATACAGCGTCTTGATAACAGATCTCTATGGATGTCAAGCCATTGTTACCGCGAGCATCAATCAACCCGACTCCATGACTTTACACCTCGGAAGCCCAATGTTTACAGGTGGCTACAATGTAAGTTCTAGTGGAGGAAATGATGGAAGTATTGTCGCGACAGTCAATGGAGGAACTTCACCATATGCATACCTCTGGTCGAACGGAGAAACAACACCAAGTATTCACGAACTTAACTCAGGGATTTATTCCGTGATTGTTACAGATGAAAATGGCTGTCCGATTTATGGCAGCATTCGACTCAGCGAACCGGGAGTATTGGAAATGCCGAATGGATTCTCGCCAAATGGTGACTCGGACAATGAATACTTTGTGATTCATGGCCTCGATGCCTATCCTGAAAACCATTTCGTGGTGTATAACAGATGGGGAAACATCGTGTATGAAAAAACCAATTATGAAAACGAAGGGCATGGCGTTAACAACACTGGAGAAGTTCTGCCTGACGGAACCTACTTTGTCATCCTCACGGTGAACAAAGGAAGCGAAGAAAAAGCATTGACAGGCTATGTCGATATGCGACGTACACATTGATTCCACGATAAAAAAACGAAGAGAAAATGAAAAAAATTAGTCAACTCATCGGCGCGCTAGGGATTGTCCTAGCCGCCCATGGCCAACAAGACCCCATGCTCAGTCAGTATATGTTCAACGGTCTTTTCTTAAATCCTGCGTATGCTGGATCACACGATTACTGGACCTCCACCCTCACCTACCGAAATCAATGGATTGGCCTAGATGGCGCGCCGCAAACGGTTGTTGCTGCTGCGGATGGACGCATCACCTCAAAAAACATGGGACTCGGTGTCATTTTGATGCACGACCGTATCGGTGTCACCAAACAAAATACAGCCATGGTAAATTATGCCTACCAAATCAAAACAGGAGCAAATTCAAAAATTGCCTTGGGCATCAGTGGTGGACTTTCTCAATTCAGTGCCGACCTTACACAATTAACCGTTTGGGATCAAGACAATGTGTTCAATAATGACCTCACTGGGCGAGTTATACCCAGGGTTGGTGTTGGCGCCTATTACTATGCGAAAAAATATTATGCAGGCATCTCCATTCCAACTCTCGTGGCATTTCAGAAAGGTAAAAGTTTCAATTTCGACATTCATCAAACAACCTTTCTCCGCCGGCACTTTCTCTTTACGGCGGGGTATATCTTTTCCGTTGCGAAGGATGTCAAGTTACGGCCCTCCATCTTGCTAAAATATGTTCGAAATGCGCCACTTGAAGCCGATTTGAATCTAAGTGCCGTGTATAAAGACATGGTGTGGTTGAGTCTCTCTTACCGAACGGGTGATGCCTTGGCTGTCATCGCGGAATATCAAACGAACGCACATTTTCGTGTGGGATATGCCTATGACTTTACCTTTAGCACCCTGCGAAATTACTCCAGCGGTTCCCACGAAATCATGATTGGCTACGACTTCGGCAAAGACCTCATCAAAGCAAAAACACCCCGATATTTTTAAATTTCTACACCATGAAAAAATCAGTATTTCACCTCAGCATCGGGCTAGTCCTCCTCCTTTTCGTAGGTTCTTGCATGAACTATCACGTGCAGAAAGGCGACACAGCATACAATAATCTTGCGTATGCTGATGCCATTCATCACTACGAAAAGGCCTATCGAAAGAACTACGATCCCATCATCGAATTGAAATTGGCAGATTCTTACTTTAGAACTGGAAAAATCGATTCATCTGAAGCACTTTATGCACGTGCAGCTCAACATGGGAATGTGCAACCTGGCGTGCTTTTCAACTACAGCAAGGTGCTTATGGCCAATGGGAAACACGTGATTGCAGCCGTTTATCTTCGTGAATACCTTTTGGTCCACCCCAAGGATGCCGTCGCACGAATGATGCTCACCGCATGTAATTCGCTCATGCAACGTTACAGAGATACTACACTTTACACCTTGACACCTATTCAAAATGATGATTTCATCAATGCTTTCAGTGTGATGGAATATCAAAATGGGGTGGTTTTCACAGCAGATAAAAAAGTCTTCTCCGGCAGAAAAATGGCAGCATGGACAGGCAATTCTTATCTCGATTTGTACACGATGAATAAGGATGTCAACGGAAACTGGATGTCCCCTGAATTGTTGAAAGGCGACATCAACGGACGTTTTCATGAAGGTCCTGCAACCTTTACTACCGATGGACAAACCGTTTACTTCACACGCAGCAACTACATGAAGCGACGCATGGAAGTGAATGCCGATCATGAAAACAACTTAAAAATCTTCCAAGCCACATTGATTGACGGAGAATGGAAAAACTTAGTCGAATTCCCTTACAATAGCGATGACTATTCGTGCGGACATCCGAGTCTCTCCGCTGATGGACAAACCATGTATTTCATTTCCGATATGCCCGGCGGCGAAGGTGGAACAGATATTTATGCAAGTCAATTGGAAAACGGCGTTTGGTCCATGCCGATCAATCTTGGCCGCACGATAAATACCTATGGAAATGAAATGTTTCCTTTCATTCACGACGACGGTGCATTATACTTTTCTTCGGACGCGCACAATTCGATGGGAGGACTTGATGTCTTCATTACCTATTTCAATGGCAAGCGATGGATGCAGCCAGAGAACCTCAATTACCCCCTCAACTCCCCTAAGGATGACTTCGGATTTTCACTGAATCGTGACAACCACTCAGGTTTTGTTTCTTCTTCACGCACAGAAGTAGACCAGATGTTTGCTTTTGAGAAACATGCTCCAAAATTCAATCTCTACGGTACTGCACGATTGAAAGGCACAATTACACCTGTCGAAGGAGTAATTGTTGAAATTACGAATGTTAAAACGGGTGAAATTGAATCTGTGATTAGCGATGTAAATGGGAACTTTAAATTGAAACTTCAACCCGAAATGGAATATGATTTATACTGCACAAAAATGGGGTGCTTCTCGCGTACCGACAAAATCAGTACACTAGGACTTAAATACTCCGAGGACTTTTATGCGAACTATGAAGTAGAACCAATTGTGATCGACAAACCAATAGTCTTGGAAAATATTTACTACGATTTCGACAAATGGGAAATCCGTCCAGATGCAGCTTTGGAGCTAGACAAACTTGTTCAATTGCTGATAGACAATCCTAAAATTGACATCGAGATGGGTTCACATACCGATGCGCGTGGAAGCGATCAGTACAATGCTGTACTTTCGGATAAACGGGCACATGCTGCGGTGCAATATCTCATTTCAAAAGGCATTGATTCGGCACGTCTCACCCATCAAGGGTATGGAGAAAGTGTACCCGTCAACACGTGCACAAACAACATGGATTGCAGCGAAGAAATGCATCAACAGAACAGGCGCACAGCGTTTAAAGTAAAGCGAATAAACAACTAAGAAATGAACCCCGGCTCTGTTCGGGGTTTTCTTTTTATCGTATCTTTCGGCCACAAATAATGCAATGCGTTTGTTCAATAACTTTTTCTATTGCCTACTTTTATCTGCCTGTCATAATTCCATGGCACAAGAAGTCATTGCGACTGCTGGGATGTATGGAACAAATTCTACAGGCTCACTTTCCATTACCCTTGGCGAAGTAATTACTGAAACGGGAATAAACGGCAGCGGTATTTTAACGCAAGGATTTCAACAGAACTACGAATCCATTCTCTCACTTTCTGAAATGAGTGAGAGCGCAATTCAGGTGTACCCAAATCCCTTTTCGACTCATTTTTTTGTGGAAGGAGACTTTGGGAACAATTCTACCATCTTCATCTACGATGTTTCGTTTAGATTGATTGAGAAAATATCCTTGAACAACTGCAATTCTTGCCAAATAAACCTCAGCGACAATGCGTGCGCGGAGTACTTCATTTATCTGTCACTGCCCGATCAACTTCCTCGTTTTATCGGAAAAATAATCCATACTATCCCATGAAATTGCGCCACTATTCTACTGTGATTTTGAGCCTATTTTGCATCATTTCGATGAGTCATGCCCAAGTACCACAGCGATTTAAATACCAATCCATAGCCAGAAACACCTCTGGGATTGTACTCGCCAATTCAGCGGTGGGTATTCGCATCAGCATTCACGAAGGGACACCGAATGGAACAGTTGTATTTCAAGAAACGCACAACAGCACTACAAACGAATTTGGACTTTTCACACTTTCTATTGGCGGAGGCACTGTACTCATTGGCGCAATAAATACCGTGGATTGGGCCAACGGAGCGAAGTTTATTGAAGTGGAAGGCGATCTTTCGGGAGGTACCAATTACAGTAGTTTCGGTACGACAGAACTTTTGAGTGTGCCGTATGCCCTTCATGCTGGAACATCAGGAACACCACTTTTGCCAAATGGAACACAAGTCGGAAACACAACGTTTTGGAATGGTTCTGAATGGGTTGTAGACGATTACAACCTCTTTAATGCGGGCGGGTCCATTGGTATTGGAACGAACAATCCACTTCAAAAGCTTGACATCAATGGGAACATTACAATTCCTTTGGACAGTAGCTACATGATCAACAACAAGAAAATCCTATGGGCGCGAGGTACAGGAAACATCATCGTTGGAAACAATGCGGGTGCAGCCTTGAGTATCGGTGTAAACAACTCCTTTTTTGGGTTCAATTCGGGTTTGAACAACAGTGTTGGTTCTCAAAACACGTTTATCGGAACAGAAACTGGGGTGGCTAATTTGGATGGTACAATGAATTCCTTTGTAGGCCGACGCGCTGGTTTAGCGAACACAAACGGTAATGAAAACACATTTCTTGGAGCCTATGCGGGGCAATCAAATACAGAAGGTTTGCACAACACCTTTTCAGGCGTTACTACAGGCAATTCAAATACCTTAGGCTCAGAAAATGCCTTTTACGGCGCGCATGCAGGTTACTTTAGTACCCTCGGAAACAATAATACCTTCATTGGGAATTTTTCTGGACAATTTAACTCAACGGGAAGTTACAATACCTATTTGGGCTTTGGTGCAGATGCCATTACAGGTTCGATCAGTAATGCGACCGCCATTGGCTATGGTGCAATTGTCTCTGGCAATAACAGTGTACAAATCGGAAACACTGCAGTCACCGTAATTGGTGGCCCCGTGAGTTGGAGTACGCTGTCCGACAAACGCATGAAAGACAATGTTCGTCCCTTGAACGCTGGGTTGGATTTTATTTTGACATTAAAACCTGTCACCTACACTTACATTACGCCAGGACAAGAAGGCATTCGCTATTCAGGACTTTTGGCACAAGACGTTGAGAAAATCATCGAAAAAATGGGGATTGAATTCAGTGGAATTGTCAAGCCAAAAAACGAAAATGACCACTATTCCATTCGCTATGCTGAATTTGTTTTGCCTTTGATCAATGCCGTTCAAGAGCAACAGGTCATTATTGACGCACTCCTAAAACGCATCGAAGCACTTGAAGGCATTGAGAAAAATTAATTTCTTGATGCAACAATTCAGAATTACTTTCGTCTAAATTTAGGTTTTCATACCTTTACATTTAAACTACTATCATAGAAATGAGAAAACTATCGTTCTTGCTTGTACTAATTTTAAGCATTTTAGCGCCAAAAGCCAACGCCTGCTCTCCATGTGGGGCTCTATCAAACGTGACACAAACCATTAATGGAAATTACCTTGATTTGACATTTACATCCAACGCAGGCTGGCAATGCTGTTACACTGTAAACATTGAAATCATTTGTGATAACGCGTCATTTACAGGAGTTGCAACACACTTTTCATCTGAAATCTGTATCAATGGTGGAAGCTGTTCATCATGCACAGTTTCGGGTTCTTACCCTTACCCAACAACCTCAATCGATTTATCATCGCTATGTCCTGGAACCTATAAGTGGAGAGCGTGGGAAATCCCATGTAACATCTACACACCAGAGCAAACCTTCACTGTGGCTGGTGCGAGTCCAATTCAAGTAGGAGTCAATATGTCTGAAGATACTTTGTGTATTTCAGAATCCTCTCAATTTACAACGAATGCAGTAAATGGGTGCAGTGGTGGAACTTACTCGTATGCCTGGTCACCTGCTACGGGTCTTAGCAACGCTGCCATTGCAAATCCAATTGCAACGCCTTCTGCAACGACAACATATACTGTTACGGTTACTGAAAATGGTTCTTGTACTGCACCTCAAACAGCATCAGTTACATTGAACGTTGCTCCAATGCCAACAGCGTCGATTGATCAGAATACCGCCTTGTGTGAGGATACCGGTCCAAATCCAACGATTACGTTTACAGGATCTTCTGCTACCGCGCCTTATTTTATCAATTATACTCTCAATGGCGTTGCGCAACCAACACTAGTCACTATAGGCAATTCTACTACGATTACCTATCCTAACGATACACCTGGCACCTATGTCTTTTCTTTGGTTGATGTGACCGAAAGTAGCGCAAATCAGTGCGCGCAGCCGCAAGCTGGAACTGCAACAATCACCATTTGGCCGAATCCTGTGGTCAATGCTGGTCAGGATATTATCCTTTGCGAACCGGGAGGAACATCGCCTTCAGATGTTACCCTTACAGGAACAGGCGCAACGACATATACCTGGGACAATTCAGCCGTGAATGGTGTTCCTTTCACCCCTCCAGCCGGAACGACCCTCTTTACTGTAACGGGTACCGATGCCAATGGATGTACCGACACCGATCAGATTTCTGTTACTTCGTTGCCACAGCCAATCGCGAATGGCTTCCCGAGCGATACCTATGGAAATGTCCCTATGATCGTCGATTTTCAGAATCTTTCCATATATGCATCGAACTACTCATGGGATTTTGGCGATGGAAATGTGTATGACATAGATCAAACAATCACCGTAACAAACAACTTCGATACACCAGGAATTTATACGGTAATTCTCACTGCTTCCAATGGAATTTGCACGGATACATGGGATACCATTGTTGAGGTGCTACCTCCAATGATTGTGACACCACCAAACGTATTTACACCAAATGAAGACGGAGCGAATGAACTGTATTTCGTTGATGTCAAATTTGGTGAACAATTCGAAGCCATTATCCTGAACCGTTGGGGGAACTTGATGGCTACACTATCTGGAATCAATCAGGGTTGGGATGGAAAATCTGGCGGAAAAAATTGTGAGCCAGGGGTTTACTTCATCAAGTACAAGGCGACAGATTTTAACGGTAATGAAGTCGAAGGTCATACCTACTTCCATTTGTTCCGCTAACGTTTACGCTTTTATTCGGCCATCCTCCATGTGAATAATGCGGTCCGTGCGGTTCGCAAAATCTTGGTCATGCGTTACAACCAACAAGGACAAGTGATTCTCTTCTGAGAGTTCCTTAAAGATGTCAAATACGGTATCCGCATTTTTACTGTCCAAGTTTCCCGTCGGTTCATCGCCCATGATGATGCTCGGATTATTGATCAATGCACGGGCAATAGCCACACGTTGTTTTTGTCCGCCTGAAATGCGGCTGGAGATTTTCAATGCTTGATCTTGAATGCCTAGCAATGTTAACTTGTGCATGGCATCTGCCTCAATTTCTTCGAGTGATTTAATGCCTAACTTCTTGGCGGGAAGCATTACGTTTTCGAGTACAGTAAATTCGGCCAATAAATAGTGAAACTGAAACACGAAACCAATCTTCTCGTTGCGAATGCGTGCCAATTGATTGCTGGTTTGCCCAGTGATCAATTGCTCCTCAAGAAATAGCCTCCCATAATAATCAGTATCCATCGTCGACAAGATGTACAACAAGGTCGATTTCCCACACCCTGACTTCCCCATGATTGAGACGAACTCTCCTTTCTCGATAGAAAAAGACACATCCTTTAAGGCCTGAAATTCGACAGGTTTCTTGAACGACTTACTGATGTTTACTGCTTCAAGTATTTTCATTTTATTGTCCTCGAATGATGTCTACAGGGTCGATGCGCTCCGCCCTGCGTGCTGGTAAATAGCCTGCAAAAAATGTGGAAAGCATCGCAAAGACCATCCCAATGATATAGTACCTTGGTGCATACACAACAGGGTAGGTTTTTATTGTCGGTAAAGCTGGTGTATCAAAGGGTGTATTATCAATGATGACACAAACCCCATAGCCGAGGATCAATCCAAGAATTCCACCAATCAAACCGATGATGATGGCCTGACTGATAAAAATGATTTTTACATCCTTACCGGAAAATCCTGTAGCCTTCAATATGGCAATGTCGTTCATCTTCTCGTAGATGAGCATATTGAGGATGTTGTAAATTCCGAATCCTGCAACGATGAGCAGCGTTATGGACACCGCATAGGAAATCAATGTTCTAACCGTCGAACCTGTTTCAAACTGCGCATTGGCCGATTGAACGCTCACTGCCGCAACATCAAAAAGATTGGCCATATCTTCGGATAAGATCGGCGCACGTTCGAGGTCGTAGAGTTTAATATTGATGTCGGTGATGAAATTATCTTTCTCCCCCATGAGACGCTGTGCTGCTTTTATGTTGATGTAGCTCTGCACGTTGTCAATATCCGAAAGTCCACTTTGGTATAAACCTACAATCTTCAAGGGCATGATTTCACCTTTGGCGGAGGACACTTGAACGATATCCCCCACTTTCATGGCGATTTTTTTAGCGACACCAGCACCGATGATAATCCCGTTTTCGTTCTTCGCCAAATCAAGCGCTTGTCCTTCGGTGATGTAGTCATTCAGGTTGTACAATTCTGCCTCCTTCATGATGTCCACGCCAATCAAGACACCATTTAATTCGGTAGATCCAGCGAGATAGAAGGCTTGTGCTTTCACCTGAGGTGTTGCACCACGGACGTAGTTTTGCTTGTTCAAATAATCGATAAGTGGCAACGCATTGTGAATGCGTGTTTGATTGGATTTCGGCTTAATTGACCCAACAACTTTGATGGTATTCTCCCCTCCTTTCCACATATCAATGGGTTGAATGCGTGTTGGTTCGACCTCATTGTACAAATGAATGTGAGGGGTGCGGTTCAAAATCAATCCATCCAACAAACCATTCAATCCATTCATAAACCCCATCATGATGATGTAGGTCCCGATACCGAAGGTAACCCCCAATGCCGCAATCAAGGACTGCTTTTTCCGGGAAGAAAGATGCGTCCGCGAAATGGAAAGAAGTATGCGCAGCTTTTTCATTATTCAGGCAGATAAATGACTGTTCCCTCTTTCAAGCCTGAGATGATTTCCACATAGGTCCAATTCGAAAGTCCTGTTTCCACCTTTACCAATCCTTTGTCTGTTTCCACCTTGTTCCCCGGTTGCAAGTACTCCCTCGGAATGACGAGTGCCGATTGCTTCTCTTGGATGATGATATTCCCTTCTCCAGTGAGACCCATATACAAATGACTTGGTGGATTCACGAATTTCGCTTCAATCTCAAACGTTTGTGTTCGTTCATCCATCTTTGGTGCGATGCGCGTCACCCGTGCGTCAAACAATTTCCCTTGGTAGGCTTCCAAATTCACCAACACTTTCTGTCCGATTTGAACCTTTGAAATGTCCACCTCATCGATCAACATCTTCAATACAAACTGCTTTGCGTCGCCAATAATGGCCAAAGGTTCTTGCAAGTTGACCAAGTCACCACGCTCTTTAAATGTTTGGTATACCTTTCCCTTCATAATGGACTTCAACACGAAATCATTGCTCCGCGACGTGCTGGTCTCCACATTGTTTTGCAGCTGTGCCAACTGATTTCGAAGCTCCTTTTCCTTGCGTTGCACTCGCTTGCGTAAAGAACTCAGATTATTCGATGACACCTCTGCCGCTAAACGCACATTTTCATATTCCGATTCGCTCACCGCTTTTTGATCGTACAAAACCTTAAAGCGCTTGAGGTTCAATGAATCATTTCGCATTTTCAAGAGCGCTGAATTCAGGTCTACACGCATTTCCTCCAGGATATTGGCCTCCCCGCGATAAGAATCGTAGGCCAGTTGATAACTCAGTTCTGCATTTTGCAAATTCATCCGCGAAGCCACATCCGAAATCACAAACAGCACATCACCTGACGTAACCAATTGCCCTTCCTCCACTTTCGCAGACGCCAAGAATCCACCCACCGAAGCTTTGACTTGATACATTCCCAAGGGTTCCAAGCGCACACTGGAATAAACCGCAACGGTCATATCTTTGCGCACGGGTTTTGATTCCGTTTTGCTGGCTTTACACCCTAATAGGAAGACAATCAGAAAAATACTTAGATACCTCATACCCTAAATTCAACAATTAAAAGTACCGGCCTTGAAAGATTTAAACTATGACGAAAATCACGAATACGGATACTGACAAAAAAAGTGTACATTCGATAAAAATCAAGGGAAAACCATGGAAAACACCAAACCAAAAATCTGGAAAATGCTCCTCATTTCGTGGCTCTTCGTTTACCCGGTTATTAACATCATGTTTGCGCTTATTTTTCCTTTGGTGAAGGACTTTCATCCGCTCTTAAAAACATTGGTATTCACGGTCATTCTTGTTCCACTGATGGGAATTTTCATTCCAAAACTGCATCATTATTTCAGAAATTGGATCCACAAATAATAGGTATTATATGAAAATTGAGAATATAATAAAACACTGTTTTTCAAGTGTTTTCGCGCTGCTGCTTACCCTGCACTGTTCAGCTCAATCCAATACAATGAGCACTGGCGGAGAATGCACTGGCGCCGGCGGTTCAGCAAGTTATTCAGTAGGACAAATCGACTACACAGCGATTGATGTTGCTGCTGGAAGTGCCTATCTCGGAGTTCAGCAGCCCTACGAATTGTTTTCTTTGAGTACGCTAGATGAAAACAGTGCTTTTACTCTCGTTTTAGGGCCCAATCCTACGATCGGTGAACTGACGCTAATTGCTTCATCCACACTTCCATTAAACAGCTATTATGTGCTCTTCGATGAAACAGGAAAAACGTTAATGACACAACCAATTCGTACCGAAAGTAGCACTATTAAGCTTGATTCTTATGCTTCGGGCAACTATTTCTTGCACGTCATTTCCAATGAAAAAAACCTTAACACCTTTAAAATCATTAAAACTCAATAATCATGAAGCACATATTTACACTTTTTGCGCTCCTTCTTGTTGGTAAACTTTTCGCTCAAGCGCCACCCTCGATGACCTACCAAGCAGTCGTTCGCGATGCAGCAGGTGCATTGATCAATACTGGTAATGTCAGTATTCGCACCAGCATCTTGCAGGGTTCAGCCACAGGAGTAACCGTTCAAACAGAAACCCATGCGGCAACAACCAACACCAATGGTCTTGCGAGCATCCAGATAGGTAGCATCAATCCACTTTCTGTTATTGACTGGTCCAATGGTCCTTATTTTCTAAAGTCAGAAATCGACCCAACCGGTGGAACGAACTATACCATTTCAGGTGTTTCTCAATTATTAAGTGTTCCCTACGCGTTATATGCCGCCAGCAGTGGCAATGGCGGAGGTGGCGGATCAGCGAATACCCTCGATCAGGCCTATGACCAAGGTGGCGCAGGTCTAGGACGCAGCATTACCACAGATGCTGGGGCTGTTCAAATCAACAATGGGGGTAGCAACACGACTGCCTTAGAAGTGAATAGCGCTGTGGCTAACTCATCCGCTGTGTTGGCCAATGTCAGTGGCTTAGGTGTAGGATTCCGCGCCGAGAGCACCAATGCTGGCAATACCTTTGCTGCCATTCAAGCAAATACCAATAGTTCTGGTGCAAACAATTCCGCCATCTTGGGTAACAATTCAGGCGCAGGATATGGAGTCAGCGGACAAATTCCAGCAACTGCCACCGGTGCTGCAGGCGTTTATGGATCTAACCTAAGAACTACTGGTGGCTACGGTGTCCTTGGCATTGGATTCAACGGTACGGTTGGACAATCTTCTTTTGGTGCAGGATATGGACTTTACGGAAGCAATTCAGGTACGACAGGCTTGGGTATCGGCACCTATGGCGTTGGGTTCAACGGAGTTTATGGTCAAACCACCAATACCGCAGCGGGTTGGTCGGGCTTTTTCACGGCTGACGTTGGAGTTGATGGAACGGGATATGCCATTGGAGGCTGGGTAAATGCTTCCGACCGTCGATTAAAATCGAACATTGTTCCGATCAAAAATGCCCTGCAACAGTTGAGTTTGATTCAAGGAACCCATTACACCATCACGACCCCAATAACACTTCCAAACGGTGAAAAGAGTACACAACAGCGCGAACAATTTGGTGTGATTGCCCAAGATGTGGAGCAAGTCTTTCCGGAGCTCATTAAGGAAAAAGCGATTTTCATCAATTACGGCGATGAAACAGTGTACAAAACCGTCGATTACATTCAGTTAGTTCCTATAATGATTGAGGCCATTAAAGAATTGAATATTGAGGTGGAGCGATTGAAAAAGGAAGTGGAGGAAATGCAACAGCGGTAAGTCGCCGCGGATTTTAACCAAATGAATCAACCATTTCAATGATTTACACCGGGTAAAATATATTCTGTTTCAATAGGTATTTTTATCATGAGGGGCTTCATTGTGCAAAAAATCAATTTGCGCGAATTATATTGAACATTTTTATTGGCTATGTGCAACCCCGATGGGGTCGTTAGTATTTGCATTGACTTCTGTTTACAGATTTTTGACCCCTATGGAGTCAACATCTTGGATACCATTCATCTTTTGCCTTTATCCTCAATGGTGACTTCGAGATTTCCTTCAAAACTCACGTGTCCACCGAGGTAGAGCCATCAAAGTCTACATTCGGTCTTTTGTCCTTTGTCTTTTGTCCTTTGTCTTTTGTCCTTTGTCTTTTTCCCAATCGTCTGTTAAGCACTATTAAAAAGCAAAAAAAAACAGGCAACGCCTCGACTTCCAATACGTCTCCGATACGCACATATTCATCTTCTTTGAAAGCGTGTTTTATTCTCTTTAATGTCATCGCATATGAGTTTTTGGTCTGTCCTTTATTACATCGTTGTTGGAACAAGCATTGCTTTTGGCGCATTTATTTTCATTGCAATAGGACTCATCGGCATGGGCCTCAAGAATAAATATGGTCCCGTGAAAAAGGCAACTGATGCGAATGAAACACTTGTCGAGCGGATTTTCCAATGGGAAGTAAAACAGCTTCTGAAACTTGCATGGAAGTTTAAACTGAGTTACCACGAAATCAATATCATCCTCTACTTTTTTGCCGTTCCTTTCTCCTGGTTTGTAATGCTTGATGCACTTTTTCAATTTCATTACCTAAAACTATCATTTGCAATCTTCTGTCTCGGATTTTATATGAGATGTTCTGAATTTAAACCCTTTGCAACAAGCTTATATGGCAAATCTGTTCAATTCCTTTTGTATTTCAATCGATTTGGAAGTTCCTATGTCACGTCTTCTGTTTTGATTTGTCTTGTTGTCCCCATTTGTATCTATGCATTCCTGATTTACCTTCTAGTTCGGTAATTTCCAATTGAAGCACGCTGAGCTTGCGGCCTAGCCGTTTTTTTTTTACTGAACAACATTCCGATTTGTTTGTTGACCTTTGCAGTACAATTACATGACCACATGAACAACGACATACATAACGAATTGCTATGGCGCTACGCGACCAAAAAATTTGATGCCACAAAAAAAATAAATGACCAAGACCTTGAGACACTGCTTGAGGTGATGCGCATGTCGCCCTCTTCGATGGGACTCCAAACTACGCACGTATTGGTCATTACTGACCCTGAAATTCGGGCTCAATTGACAGCACATTCATACAACCAACAGCAAGTAAAGGATGCTTCTCACCTTATTGTCTTGTGCTCATACAAAACCTTGGATGAAAACTACATTCAAAGTCATGCGCAACGCACCGATGAAGCACGTGAAATGGGTGAAGAACGTGTCGGAAAAATGATTGAATCCATTGGAAATTTCATTGGAAACAAATCACCTGAAGCCATTCACCAATGGACATCCAACCAAACATACATTGTTCTCGGACAGTTATTGAGTGCATGTGCTCGACTAAAAATTGATGCTACTCCAATGGAAGGATTCAATCCAAAAGGATATGATGATGTGCTACATTTATCAGAAAAAAATCTGACCGCAACGGTGGCATGTCCAATCGGCTTTCGCTCAGAAGATGATGCTTTCCAATACCTAAAAAAAGTACGTAAAGAAAATAAGGACTACTTCACCTTCATTTAAGGTCACTTCAAGACAGGCAGGGCATATCGGTTTTGACCTGCAACGCTCTCCCACTCCAATTGGTATATCCCAGCTGAAACTGCTGTTAAATCAAGATGAACGTATGTTTGCTCTGTCTTAAGCATCATCACGACTGCGCCATTCATGTCGCGAATTGTCAAGGCGCTTGGCATATCGATAAACTCGAGATCAAAGCTTCCGTTTCCTAGCATTTTCACGGTGAGTCCAAGCGTATCACCTTCGATGATTCCTGCACTTTGAATCGTGATTTGTTGAACTGTCGTATCGTTCCCACATTCACTCAGCGCGATGAGTTCAACAGGGTATGTTCCACCCGAAGTAAATCCATGAGTCGGATCCACAAGTACGCTCGAAGCGCCATCGCCGAAGTTCCAAAGGAAGCCTTGAGCATGGGTACTCGCATTCGTCAATTGCACCGTTTGTCCATTGACCGAAGCGAGAAAATCAGCGACAGTTAAATCGGCCTTGCCCCTCAAGAACCAGGTGTCAATGCTATCGAGGACTGAGAGATCCGCAGCGGTCTGAAGAATGCCTGCCGTAGTAGCATCCAATCCTGCTGTGTATGTGGCTCCAGTGGAGTTTTTACGGTAAACGCTTGCATAAAATGTACATGCCGCTAGATAAGTCCCTTCCAAACTTGGGTGAGAACCATCGGGTGAATATAAATTGATCGTCGGATGATTGTCGATGATGTACTTCCAAGCCACACCCACTGGCGCAACACTGGCATTGGCAGAATCGGCAATACGTACATAAGCATTTCGCAAACGGTTGTTCATCTTGTAAAAGGTATTGATGGAATCCCATTGCGGGTCACCCACCTGACGACCCCAGGTCATGAAGTACATTGTTTGTGCACAGAACGAATTGGCATATACACTATCGGCAAGAGCCACAGCAGGAGGCAATGTATTGGCATTCACCTGTCCGAAAGGAAACGATGGCTCCTGACTTTGTCCTTGAAGCACCACATAATCCCATGGTTTTGCCTGAATTTTTGTCATCGTTAATGGATCCACCAAATGATTCTGAAACGTATAGCCCCCATTGGTTTTCGAATCTACTGTAGCTTCGTCGCCAAGTGATCCTGTCAATTGCTTAAAGACATTGGGTAAATCATTGACGTAGGTGTAACTATTTCCAACGAACAATACCGAAACACTGTCTTGTGCTTGGGAGTTGAATGATCCGAACAGCACAAAAATCGCCATTATTTTCAGCACTAAATTGCTTTTTTTCATCGTGTTTTAACTAACTTGGTAGCATCTTTCGACAATCGGAAGACAGGCAAAATTAACCCTTAGCGGATAATATCATGCGGAATTCGACCAAATTTCTTTTCGTGCTTCTGTTCTCGCCTTTATTGTGTGAGGCACAATTCAATTTTGAATACGACGATTCTATAGGTGTACGCATTGGCGTCGATACCTTGGAACATGCTTGGGTAGGCGGATTGAATTACGCGCAATTTTCAGACATAGACATTGATTTTGATGGAGATCTTGATCTGTTTGTGTTTGACCGCAGCAGCGACAACATCCGAATTTTCACGCAAGAAAATGAGGGTAATGGACCATATTACAAGTACCTCTATCGTGGTAAGACAGAACTGCCTTCCGACATTCGCTACCGCGCAACGGCAATCGATTACAATGCCGATGGAGCAAAAGACTTGTTTGTCTATGGCATTGGCGGAATTAAAGTCTATCGAAACGTAGGAAATGTAACATCCGGAAACCAGTGGGAAGTGGCCAAAAACCTGTTGTATTCTGATTATGCTGGTGCAAACTTGAACTTGTATGTCAGTTCGGCGGATATCCCTGCAATTGTTGATATCGACAATGACGGAGATATTGATGTACTCACCTTTCACATTGGAGGTCAACACATGCAGTATCACAAGAACATTAGCATGGAAACATATGGTGTACCCGATTCGTTGGAATTTATCTTGAAAAATGAATGTTGGGGGAAATTCCGAGAGGATATCACAACGAGTGTCCTATACCTTAATGACAATACAGGACCCTGCTCGAACAATGTGCCGAACCCTGAGTATCCTTTGCATCCTGAGCATTTAAAAACCAAGCCTTCCGAAAGCTATCCGAAACACGCAGGCTCCACAATTTTAGCCATCGACATGGACAACTCTGGAGTAAAGGACATCATTTTAGGGGATGTTGCTTTTCCGTCAATGAGTTTATTAATCAATGGGGGAACAGACGTCAACTCCAATTCTGCAATGATTAGTCAAGATAACACTTTTCCAAGCAACAGCCTCCCAGTGAATCTTCAATTGTTTCCCGCGGCATTTTGGGTGGATGTGGATTTCGACCAGAAAAAAGACCTCATCGCTGCGCCTAATGCCAAGAATGTATCGCAGAATGAAAAAAGTGTATTGCGTTACAAGAATCTTGGAACCAATGCCCTTCCAACCTTTGTTTACCAAGAAAATGATTTTCTTCAAGGCGAAATGATCGACCAAGGAACAGGCAGTATTCCGGTATTTATGGACTTCAATAACGACGGACTTGAAGACATGTTCGTCACTTCTTTTTATCGCTACAAGCCAGTCCTTGATAAAGAATGTGGAATCTCCTTTTACAAAAACACAGGGACAGCGACACAGCCCTTTTTCACCTTCATCGACAACGACTTATTGAATTTGAGCACCATTCAAATTGGACTTCGTAAGGTTCCTACCTTTGGTGATTTGGATGGCGATGGCGACAAGGACATGATTTTGAGTTTGGAAAATGGAAGTCTCTCTTACTACACAAATACGAGCGTCGCACCAGGGATTTCCTTCGCAAATCCAGTCATTAACATGACTGATAACTCAGGCTCCGCCATCAATACCGGACAGTACTCTACCCCCCAACTTTTCGACTTGGACAAAGATGGCTTGTTGGATTTGATCATTGGTAAGAAAACAGGTGAATTGATGTTCTACCGTAATACCGGCTCGAGCACAGCGCCCTCATTTACCCTAGAAAATGACACACTTGGAAGCATTGACATCGCTACGACCTCACCGGATGGATATGCAGCGCCTCATTTCTTCCGACACAACGACACCACCTATCTTTTCTTGGGAGGTATCGATGGGCATTTGCGTTATTACACCGACATTGATGGGCATCTCACATCTGGCGACACCTTTTCCTTGTATTCTGATAACTTCCTTGATATCGATGCAGGTGCGTACAGTTCATTTTGGGTGAATGACATCGACAACGATGGATTCTTAGACTTATTCATTGGGCAAGATTTGGGTGGCATTACCCATTTGGAAGTCAAGCCAGGAAGTACCGCGGGGATTGATGAAACAAACAAAATGATGGAATTGAATGTGTTCCCGAACCCTACGAATGGATTCATTCATGCTGAAAGTTCGCTCACTCCATTCCGATTTGTCATCACCGACCTTTTTGGAAAAACATTGTTAAAAGATGAGCATTTCACCTTTGAAAAAGAAATCGACCTAAGCAGCCAATCTTCAGGATTGTATTTACTGATTGCGGAAGATGAACAAGGAAATCGCAGTGTGAATAGGATTGTGAGGAGGTAACTTAGAATTCCAAAACCTTTTCCATCCAAGATTGCTCATATTGAAAACTCAAATTTGGCTTGGTAGAATAAATCCCAAACATTGTAGATCCACTTCCCGACATGGCAGCATACATGGCGCCCTCAGAATAAAGCGTGTCTTTTATTTCTTGTAGGACGAGATGGTTGCGAAAGACAGACGTTTCAAAATCATTTTTTAATTGCCCTTTCCACTGTTCAATTTCTTGAGACAAGATCTCTTCCACAGAAAGTGCATCGGGATTTGGTAGTACACCATCGTAGGCCTCTTTAGTTCCAACATGTATCCCCGGGTTAATAATTTTAATATACATTCCCGACAAATCCAGCAGACATGGCGATAGAATTTCCCCCCTACCATGAGCGATTTGCGCTTCATTCTTCACAAAAAAGGCACAATCACTTCCCAAGCGTGCGGCGTATTCCTCCAATTTCGCTGTCGGGATGTTCAAATGAAAGAGTGTATTCAATCCGGTTAGCACATACGCTGCATCCGACGAACCTCCACCAAGGCCCGCGCCCATAGGGATTTCCTTGCGCAAATGCATGTAAACAGGGGATAAATTGTATTCATCTCGGAGCAGTTTATATGCTTTTACACAAAGATTGTCATCGGTAGTTCCAGGAATTGTTAATCCCGTTTGGTGGTATTCAAAATGCGCTGAAGGAAGCAATTCGAGCACATCGAACAGAGGAATAGGAACCATGCAAGTGTCGAGGTCGTGATACCCGTCTTCCCGCTTTCGCAGCACATTAAGTCCGAGATTGATCTTTGCGGGAGGAAATAATATCATGTAGCAAAAGTAGAAGAACTGATCAAAAATTCGTACATTTGACGGCTTAAATTGAAAGAAAATGTCAGTATACCTGGATTTTGAAGAACCATTGAAAGCGCTCGAAGAGCAAATCGAGCACACAAAGGAAATCGGCGCTACAACTGAGGTTGACATGACCGATAAAATCAATGAATTGGAGGAAAAGCTCTCTGAAAAAACGAAAGAGATTTTTTCTGGTCTTACCCCTTGGCAACGTGTTCAATTGTCGCGTCACCCAGACCGCCCCTACACACTCGCTTATATCAACGCTATCACCAACAATACGTTCCAGGAACTTCACGGTGACCGCAGTGTGAAAGATGACAAAGCGATGATTGGTGGTTTCGGATTGATCGACGGTCAATCTGTGATGTTCATCGGTCAACAAAAAGGAATCAATACCAAGATGCGTCAATACCGCAACTTTGGTATGCCAAATCCGGAAGGATATAGAAAAGCTCTTCGTCTGATGAAAATGGCGGAGAAATTCAACAAGCCAATTGTAACGTTCATCGACACTCCGGGAGCATTCCCAGGTTTGGAAGCAGAAGAGCGTGGACAAGGTGAAGCCATTGCGCGCAACATCTATGAAATGATGCGTTTGAAAGTTCCTGTTATTTGTATCATCATCGGTGAAGGTGCTTCTGGTGGAGCCTTGGGAATCGGTGTTGGCGACAAAGTAGTCATGCTCGAAAACACATGGTATTCCGTAATTTCACCTGAATCTTGTTCTTCTATCCTTTGGAGATCTTGGGACTATAAAGAGCGTGCTGCTGATGCATTGAAATTGACTTCAGAAGATATGTTGAAAAATGGTTTGGTCGATGACGTCATCAAAGAACCGATCAATGGTGCACACCGCAACCACGAAGAGATTTTTGCTACCGTAAAAGGTGCCATCAAAAAGTACATTGAAGAACTTGATGGTAAGGCCGATGATCAACGCATCAACGAGCGCATCGAGAAGTTCAACAAAATGGGTGTGTGGAATTAAATCGATTCACCTCGGTATTTTTGAAGTTTTCAAGGTATTCGTGGTCTTTCCTTTTATTCATTTTCTTGACCTTTGGATGCACTGAACTGAATACCAAGCAACCAAAGGACTTATCTCTATTCTCTGAAGACTATTTGCGTTCACTCCAAAAGAACGAAAAAACTGCCTCATTTCAAGATTCACTTGAAGAAGTGTCGTTGAATTCATTGACTGAATTGAGCGAAAACGATGATGCGCATCTTGCCTTTTGGCTGAACATCTACAATGCCTCCGTTCAGTTACGATTGGAACAAAATAGTGACAAATATGCCAATCGCGAACATTTTTTTAATGAACGATGGATTTCAATTTGTGGTAAAAAAATCAGTTTGAACGATATTGAATTAGGTATTCTTGGAAGAGAAAAGAAGGACAGGTTCATTGCCAAACTTCGGACGAAACACTTTGATCCACGCATTCACTTCGCATTGAATTGTGGTGCAGCCTCTTGCCCACCCATTCATGTGTACACCAAGAAAAATATCCAACAAGAATTGGATGCTGCGACACGCCGTTTTTTAATCAATACATCGAGCTACACCCAATTTTCAAACACCTTGAAAGTGGATGAACTGTTTAAATGGTATGCGACTGATTTTGGTGGAACAAATGGCATCATCGCCTTGCACCAACACTACGGAATCGTTCCACTTGGAGTAAATCCCATTTTGGTTTTTACAGAGTACAACTGGGCAGTGAAATCCAAGGCCTTTGAATCAAGCACGTCCAATTAAATCAGTGTCGTGAAGATTGCCGTGATTATTCCTGCATTCAACGAGGCGCCTTCGATTGGGAAAGTGGTTAAGGCCATACCGAAAGAGATCAATGCTTTAGTCATCGTGGTCAACAATGGTTCGAGGGACAATACAGTCGAAGAAGCCGAAAATGCTGGTGCTATTGTGTTGAATGAGCCAAGAAAAGGATACGGCTGGGCCTGTTTGAAAGGGATTGACTATGCCAATGAACAACATGCAGAGATTCTTGTGTTCATGGACGGAGATTTTTCGGACCATCCGCATGAAATGATCCAATTGATTGCCCCAATTGAAGCTGGAGAAATGGATTTTGTGCTTGGATCTCGTGTTTTAGGGGAACGTGAACGCGGTTCTTTAACCCCTCAGCAAGTTTTTGGAAACTGGCTAGCCACACGTTTAACCCGCATTTTCTACGGTACAAAATTCAGTGATTTGGGTCCGTTTCGCGCTATTCATGCTGACTCACTTAATTCACTCAATATGAGCGACAAAACGTATGGATGGACCATTGAAATGCAGATTAAAGCAGCAAAAAAGAAACTCCGATTTTGTGAAATTCCCGTTAGTTATCGAAAGCGAATTGGCGTTTCCAAAGTATCGGGTACCATCAAAGGAACGGTACTCGCAGGAATAAAAATCATTTGGGCAGTGTTTAAATACCGATTTTAACTAATTTTACGCGCCTATTTAACACAATCCCAATTCACTGAAAAGATGAGGATACTTTTACTGGTTTGCACACTACTACTGACCGGAATGGTCAACGCGACTTCCAAAGAGAACATTCAAACATGTAAACTCGTTACTGGAAAATTGATTGATCAGCGCACCGAACGCATCGCCGACGAGGTAGAGGTAACATTGAAAAATAAGAAAACAGGAAAAGTTTATTCCGCAGAATCGGATGAAAATGGTGTTTTCAAAATCAAAAATGTTCCTTTAGGAACGTATGCTTTTCATGTTACTGACAAAGACTATACAGACCAAACATTCACCACTGAACTTACAGAGAAGCATTTGAAAGTGTACACGTACGGAACACCAATTCCAGTGTCATTGAAGGTATCTTGGTTGTTCAACTGGGGAGATCGGAAGGTAAAATTAGCCAACGGTAAATACATTATTAAGGAGCATTACTGGTCACACCTTGTCGCGAAAATCGTGATGGTGATTTACGGTTTATGTTTATTACTTGTGTTCTTCTACAGCTGTTTGCAATTGTCATTGGCTGTGGCATATGTTCGAAACAAAAAGAAAAAGGATGTTGCTCCGAAACCTGTTTACGATCCTGCTACAACACCGAAGGTAACGATTCAACTACCGATGTTCAACGAATTGTATGTAGCAGAACGCATCATCGAGACCATTGCACAATTTGATTATCCTGCAGACAAGCTTCAAATTCAGGTGTTGGATGACTCAACGGATGAAACAAAAGATGTCATTGCAAAGAAAGTGGCCGAAGTGGCTGCACGTGGCGTAAATATCCAACACATTCACCGCGTTGACCGCACAGGATATAAGGCTGGAGCGTTGGATGCTGCGATGGACCGGGTAGAAGGTGATTTCATTGCCATCTTCGATGCCGACTTTATTCCCGACCCCGATTTCTTGATCCGCACGATGCCATCATTTGATGCAGACAACATCGGTGTGGTTCAGACACGTTGGGGGCATATCAACAAATCCTATTCGATACTTACAGAACTACAAGCCTTCGGATTGAACGGTCACTTTGCCATTGAGCAAGGCGGAAGAAATTCAGCTGGACACTATATCAACTTCAACGGTACCGGAGGTATTTGGCGGAAAAAATGTATCGAAGACGCTGGTGGTTGGGAGCATGACACATTAACAGAAGACCTTGACTTGAGCTACCGGGCACAAATCAAAGGGTGGAAATTCTGCTATTTGGAAGATGTAATTGCTCCAGCAGAGTTGCCAATTACAATGTCGGCCTTAAAAAGCCAACAACATCGTTGGATGAAAGGTGGTGCAGAATGTTTCGTAAAAATGTGGAAACGCCTTTTGACTGCGAAGAATGTGAAATTGGCCGATCGTGTGCATGGTTTATCGCACTTATTCAACTCATCAGTATTCATGTTCATTCTTGTAGTGTCACTTTTGAGCCTGGTTGTGTTGCACATCAAGGATAGTTTCTCTGATTTGAATTACATCCTTCAATACATGGCGTTTTTCATCATTAGTACGATTTTCTTGATGTACTACTATTGGAACGCCTACAGAGACAAGACGGAACGCAAGTTCAATTCATTCATTCGTTTTGTAGGACGCTTCTTCCAATTCTTGGTAGTATCGATGGGATTGTCATTGAGCAATACCGTAGCGGTCATCGAAGGGTATTTAGGAATTAAGAGTTCATTTGTTCGTACACCGAAATTTAACGTGGCGAAGAAGAGTGAATTCAAAGGCAACAAGTACGACAAGAAAAGCTTATCCATCATTAATATCCTGGAAGGTATACTTATGGTTGTATTTGGATATACTGCTGTAGTTCGCGCCGTTTATGGAGATTTTGGTATGTTGCCATTCCACTTGATGTTGGCATGTGGCTATGGTGTTATTTTCTTCTCAACACTGAAAGAAAACCGTATCAGCGCACAATAACAGTACGTATGATCAAAAGATTTGAAGAAAGGT
>JBEIKR010000016.1:0-31348 GCA_040379705.1 Crocinitomicaceae bacterium | reverse complement strand
TAACCTGAAATATCACAATGGCATTAAAAAGTACATCCTAAAAGAAATTGTACATCAGCACATTCCAAAAACATTGCTCGACAGACCGAAAATGGGGTTTGCCGTGCCGATTGCCAAATGGTTACAAACCGATTTACGCGATTTAGTTGAAGAACAGCTCGCATCGTCTCGTATCGTACAACAAGGAATTTTTCAACCCATGTTCGTCAAACGTTTGAAAGACGATTTTTACAACGGAAAAAAAGAACTCGACACCAAATTGTGGTACATGTTGATGTTTCAGCTCTGGTACTCCAAATGGATGGAAGCCTAATTTTGATTTGATTTGAGAAAAATCCTTTATATCTCCTATGATGGGATGACTGATCCACTCGGTCAATCACAAGTACTTCCCTACCTCGTTGGACTCACGAAGAAAGGTTGTCAATTTCATTTGATAAGCTTTGAAAAACAAGAGCGTTTTGAAAAATTTGAATCAACCATACAGCAAATTTGCAGCGATGCCGGGATAGAATGGCATCCGCTATCTTATACAAAAAAGCCACCTCTACTTTCGACGATTTACGATGTGCAACGCATGAAAAAGATGGCGCATTCACTTCACAAAACACATCATTTTGACATCATTCACTGCCGCAGTTATATTTCCGCATTGGTAGGAATGGGTATGAAACATCGCTTCGGAACAAAATTCTTGTTTGATATGCGCGGTTTCTGGGCCGATGAGCGTGTTGAAGGAGGAATCTGGAATCTATCCAACCCACTTTTTAAGGTGGTGTATTCTTATTTCAAAAAGAAAGAAAAACGCTTTTTTAACGAGTCCGATGCCATTGTTTCCTTAACGCACAAAGGAAAAGAAGTGATTGAGAAGGAGTTTGCAATTTCAGGAGACAAGATCAAGGTTATTCCATGCTGTGCCGATTTGAATTTATTCGATCGAAGTAAAATCGTTGAAAGTGAACTTGCAGATTTAAGGACAAAACACGGCATCGAAGAAAACACAAAAATTTTGGGTTACGTCGGATCAATTGGCACATGGTATATGTTGCCAGAAATGCTTGATTTTTTCAAAATACTTCGAAGCAAAGATCCATCTTGGAGATTCTTGATTGTAAGCGGCGAGACACCTCAAACGATTTATTCCAAAGCCAGCGAAAAGGAGATTGAACAAGAGTCGTTGATCATTACATCTTGTCTTCACAAAGAAGTACCAAAGTACATTAGTCTGTTTGATTTGTCTGTGTTTTTCATTCGGCCATCATTCTCAAAACAGGCATCTTCACCAACGAAACAAGGAGAATTAATGGCGATGGGGATTCCAATTGTGTGTAATGCAGGAGTTGGAGATACCGATCTTGTGATTGATAAGTACAAGGCGGGAGCTGTGATGAAGGACACAAATCCATCGGAGTACGAAGCATTCTCTTTTCCTATAAGCGGCTTTAATAAAGAACAAACTATCATTGGTGCAAAGGAATTCTACGGGTTAGAAAATGGGGTTAATACATACTTCAGTATTTACGTCGCGTTAATTCCAACGCAAGACAACTTGTCATAACACCTACTTTTGAGCGATGCCTGGAACGATTTTTTTTCTTGTACCCTACCCTTACGGAGAAGCACCATCACAGCGATTCCGTTTTGAGCAATACATCGAAGATTTAAAGTCGAACGGCTTTCAAGTCGAAGTTCACCCCTTTTACGACTACAATACTTGGCGAACACTTTACACCAAAGGAAATGCAATTAAAAAGGCCTTGGGGATTTTCAAAAGTTTTGCTCGACGCTTCATTTTGCTTTTCACACTTCGCAAAGCCGATCATATTTTCATCCACCGTGAGATGGCACATGTTGGACCACCTGTTTTAGAATGGTTTGTTGCCAAGATATTGCGACGAAAATACATCTATGATTTTGATGATGCCATTTGGCTTCCTAATTACAGCGAAACGAATGCTAAATTCCACCGATTAAAGGCCTACTGGAAAGTAAAATATTGCATCAAATGGGCAAATCAAGTGACGGCTGGAAATGAATACCTCGCCAGTTATGCACGGCAATTCAACTCCAATGTTCAGATTATCCCAACAACCATAGACACTGAAAACCACCACAATGTGCGCACAGAATACAATCGTGAAAAAGCAATCATTGGTTGGACAGGAACGCATACCACAAGCCAGTATTTAGTTGACATTATCCCTGTTTTGAAAAAACTAGAGGACAAGTACGATTTCATTTTCCGTGTCATTTCCAATGAAGATCCGAAATTTGACTTGGCTTCATTTGAATTTGTGAAATGGACCAAAGAAACAGAGATTGAAGACCTACGGCAATTCACCATTGGGATCATGCCCCTGCGCCACGACATTTGGTCGGAAGGGAAATGTGGGTTCAAAGGGTTGCAGTATATGTCATTGGGTATTGTCGCGGTGATGTCACCTGTTGGAGTAAACACTTCGATTGTCGACGATGGCGTTAATGGCTTTTTAGCCGAGACGCCGGAAGAATGGGAAACTTGCCTCATTCAACTCATGGAAGATGCGGATTTAAGAAAACAGATCGGTGAAAAAGGTCGTATAACCATTGAAGAACGGTATTCTGTTAATGCGAACAGAGCAAGTTATATTTCGCTTTTTCACTGATCGACAAGTTCTTTCTAATGGTATATTTTTCCATCTTGTGTCGATAACTTTTACACAAAAAAACAACTTCATATCACTCACTAACAGAATTTTAAGCCTCTTTTCAACAACACAATACTCAAGATTAACACGCACTTAAAAAGGAAGTTATGTTTTGATGTATATCTTTGGGAAAAACTAAACTTAAACAACATGCGTAAAAACACAATGCTTGGATTGGGTGCAGCACTATTGGTGATTGTATCTACATTTTTCCCGATGATTTCAGGAAACGAATTGGTTGAAGAATTGTCATCTCTTTGGAGTGGTGCCGATGAAGACAACCAAACAGTTGCAACAATTATTCTTGTTTTGGCAGGATTGATGGGTCTTTTCTCATTCCTTGCAAACAAGAAACACTTGTTCTCTATTGGAACATTAATCATGTCAGGTCTTTTGATGTTGATCTCAATGAAGTGGTCACGTGATATCGGTGATAGCGCTGGTATGTTCTCATACGGAATGGGATTGATCTTGTTCTTGGTTGGATCAGGTCTTGGAGTTATCTCTTCTATCCTTGGATTCATGAAAAAATAATCAAATTGGTACTGCAATTTGAAGGCTTCTCTAGGGAAGCCTTTTTTTTTTCATTGAAATCTCCTCTTATCAAACAAACGAAGTAAATTCAACAACTAAAAAATACAACCATGATCTTACGCCTCGTATTTGCCACACATAACACTAACAAAGCAAGAGAAATTCAATCCATCATGCCCGAAGGTGTGGAAATTTTATCCTTGGAAGACATAGGCTGTGAGGAAGATATCCCAGAGACCGGTGATACATTGACCGCAAATGCACTTCAAAAAGCGAGATATGTATATTCCACCTACGGATTAAATTGTTTTGCTGACGACACAGGTCTTGAGGTAATTTCACTAAACAATGCGCCAGGCGTTTATTCAGCACGTTACGCAGGACCTGAAAAAGATGCGAATGCCAATATGGATTTACTCCTTCAAAATCTCGAAGGAAGTGAGGACCGTTCTGCGCGTTTCAAAACATGCATAGCACTGATTATTCATGGTGAGGAAACACTTTTCGAAGGCGCGGTTGAAGGCAACATAGGACATGAAAAGGTTGGTTCGGAAGGATTTGGCTACGATCCTATTTTTTATCCTGAAGAATCAACTCGAACATTTGCTGAAATGTCTCTAAACGAGAAAAGCGAACAAAGTCATCGTGCTCGAGCCTTCAAAAAAATGATTACGCATTTGAATGAATTGAAATAGAGCACAGTTCCCTCGATTTCTAATCATCCATACTCTTTTCCATTTTTGGGTTTATTAACCGTAAAATTCAGTTCGTATTGATTGATAATCTTGGTTCAAACGATTAACTTTGTGACCGTTCAACTGAACACAATCATTTAATTAAATTTCCTTCACTTATGAGCACTTCTGCATCTAAAATCACTTACACACTTACCGATGAAGCACCAATGTTGGCGACGTATTCTTTTTTGCCCATTGTACAATCGTATGTGAAGAGTGCAGGCATTTTCGTTGAAACAAAGAACATTTCACTGGCTTCACGAATTTTAGCTGTTTTTGCAGATCACCTTACAGAAGGACAACGTGTTTCAGATGCGCTCTCCGAAATGGGAAAAATGGCGACAACCCCTGAAGCCAACATCATTAAAACACCAAACATCAGTGCATCCATCCCACAATTGAAAGAGGCCATTGCTGAACTTCAGTCTCAAGGATACGCGATTCCTTCGTATCCAGATGCACCAAGCACTGATGAAGAAAAAACGGCACGTGCACGATACGACAAAATCAAAGGAAGTGCGGTAAACCCAGTGCTTCGTGAAGGGAATTCTGACCGTCGTGCGCCACTTTCTGTGAAGAATTACGCACGCAAACATCCGCATTCTATGGGTGCTTGGTCAGCGAATTCGTTGACACACATCGCACACATGAACGAAGGTGATTTCTTTCACAATGAGCAATCGACAACAGTCGCTCAAGAAGGAACATTCCGAATTGTATTCACAGATGTGCATGGCGGAACAACTGTTTTAAAAAATGACTCGCCACTAAAAGCTGGCGAAATCATCGATGCAACGTTCATGAGTCGCAATAAGCTCATCGCCTTCTTGGAAGAACAAGTGGCTGATGCGAAAGCAAAAGGTGTATTGTTCTCTTTACACATGAAAGCAACGATGATGAAGGTTTCTGATCCTATCATTTTTGGATATGCCGTAGAGACATTTTTCAAACCTGTATTTGAAAAACATGCGGATGTATTGTCTCAACTTGGAGTAAACGTTCGCAATGGTTTCGGTGATTTAGAAGCGAAAATCGGCACTCTACCTGAAGGACAAAAAAATGAAATCCTTGCCGATATCAAGGCATGCTATTCAAATGGTCCAGGTGTAGCAATGGTAAACAGCGACAATGGAATTACAAACCTTCATGTTCCTAGTGACGTGATTGTTGACGCATCAGTTCCTGCCATGATCCGCAACTCTGGGTGTATGTACAATGCCGAAGGAAAAAATCAAGACACCAAAGCAGTGCTTCCAGACAGCAGTTACGCCACCATTTATCAAGTCATGATTGATTACTGCAAAGCGCATGGAGCTTTTGATCCTGTTACGATGGGAACAGTTCCAAATGTTGGATTGATGGCGCAAGCAGCGGGAGAATATGGCTCACATGACAAAACGTTTGAGGTAAGTGCAGATGGCGTTATTCGTGTGATTAACCAAGATGGAAATACATTATTAGAAAGCACGGTAGAACGCGGTGATATTTGGCGAATGTGTCAAGTAAAAGATGCTCCTGTTCGCGACTGGGTAAAACTTGCAGTTACACGTGCGCGCCTTTCAAAAACTCCAGCAGTATTTTGGTTGGATGAAAACAGAGCGCACGATGCGCAACTGATCGCTAAGGTACGTGAATACTTGAAAGAGCACGACACCAATGGACTTGAAATTCACATTTTATGTCCAGATGATGCCATGCGTTTCACGATCGACCGCATCGTTCAAGGATTAGATACGATTTCAGTGACTGGTAATGTATTGCGTGACTACCTCACCGATTTATTCCCTATCCTAGAGGTTGGGACAAGTGCCAAGATGCTTTCTATCGTTCCGTTGATGAATGGTGGTGGTCTCTTCGAAACAGGTGCTGGAGGTTCTGCACCAAAGCATGTGGAGCAATTCATTCAAGAAGGTCACTTGCGTTGGGACTCATTGGGTGAATTCCTTGCATTGGCAGCGTCATTAGAACATTTGGCAGTAACGACTGGAAACAAGAAAGCTCAAGTATTGGCAACGACTCTTGATGAAGCCACAGGTAAATTATTGGACAACGAAAAGTCGCCAGAACGCAAGGTTGGACAACTCGATAATCGCGGAAGCCATTTCTACATTGCGCAATACTGGGCAGAGGCCTTGGCCAAGCAAACAGAAGATGCAGACATGAGTGCTCATTTCAAAGGACTAGCAGCGGAATTGATCGAAAAGGAGGGGCAAATCATCGAGCAAATGAACCTTTCACAAGGTGCAGCAATCCATTTAGGTGGATACTATCATCCAAATAGTTCAACTGTCGAAGCTGCCATGCGTCCAAGTGCGATATTCAACCAATTAATCGACTCATTGAGCAACTAGAATGCTTCGGTTTTCTTTTGTTTTTTCCCTTCTATTCATCCCTTATTCTGGGTTCACTCAGACCAAAGGAATCAATGATTTCATTGGTAAATACGCCGGTGAGATGCAATTGATCAATCAAGACAAAAACTCATTCAACACCGTTCTTGTGTCATTGGATATCCATGAGATCAAGAAGGACTCTCTATGGTCGTACATCATGACGTACGATAGTCAAGAATATGGTTCCATGACCAAAGATTACGAAATTCAGCTCACCAAAGAAGGTAAATTTCAGATCGATGAAAAAAATGGAATTGTCATTCTGATGTCGTTTATCGATGGGTGCATTTATGAGTTTTTCGAATCTGATGAGATGTTCTTCTACGTGACCATGCGGAAAACAAAGAAAAACATTCTGTTCGAACTTACCGGGACGCCAAAATGGAACAAAAGAGAAGCATATTTAACGATGGAAGCACCATTAAAAATCACTTCTTATGGCACCACGGTCGTTCAAAAAGCACTTTTACGGCCAACAAAAAGTTAAATGAGTGAAATCATTTATTAGAAAGTAGTTCTTCCAAGTCATCCATTGCCAACACACTAAACTGTTCAATTGACCATACTGTCACCTTCGATTTTTCGGAAAGCACATACGTCGGATACACCCCTTGGGCGAGCTTGCTAGTCATTTCAACATCCTTGGCAAGCGAATAGACAAAATCACCTTTCCCTTTATTTTGAAACCATTGTATTCCAGAAGAATCACCATGACACACCTTATATTCAATGATAATTTCAGGGTGTCGTTGTTTCATAATTTTCAAACATTCCATAGATTCAAGACAATACGAGCAGCCAGGCAAACTCAAAACGATTAATCGATTTTCCTTGAATTCATTCATCGTATAATCCCGATTCAACGATTTTTTTTCATGACTAAAATCTCCCTGATAAATGGGGTAAAATGCGAAGTAAAGGGATAGAGAAACAAGGGGAACACTTATTAAAAACAAGACCCGTACATGGCCTTTGAATTTAAGTCTCCAAACAACAAGTAAACTCAACAAAAGTCCCAAAATCAGAAAGAACACATACGGAAGCAACTTTGCGGCCACCCATGAAAAATTATTCGACAAGAAAAATACTTCAATAGAGTTCATGTGATTTATTCAAGTTAGCTATACATTCATTTCAATTCACAGGACGTAGTAATAGAACCGCTTTTGTCCTCATTGGCCGCACAATTCTCGATGGCTGCATTTTTCGTTGCAGTGTAAAATATAGTTTCGGTAAAATGATATCCGAATATTTCCGAATGAGTCGTTGTGCACACGCAAGAACGCTGTTTAACACAAGAAACAAGCAAAACAACGCATACAATCAGCAAGAAACCAGCTTTTTTCATAGAGAAATTCAACGATATATCGTTCAAATATAGGTAAATTTGAAAGCGATTGAAAATCGAAAACCAACTAACACCATACGATTGTGCGTTTACTGTTTATTTCTGCTTTATTGGCCGCTTTTGGCCTGAGTTCATGCGGTGCGATTGCTCCCGAGGCACCCGATACAATTGTTGAAGAAGTTCCAATCCCTGAGCAGCAAGAATCCTCTATCAACATTCCTATTAAGATTGATTTACGCCCCTATCTCGCCATGACGGATAAGGCGTTACCAAAATCCTTTAAGGACAATTTTGAGCAATGTGATGGTGTAAGCTTTTACTATAAATTTGATCGAAACCCGATAGAATTTAAGGGGAATGGCACCGAACTGAATTTTGAGGTGGATGGAAAATATCTACTCAAGCTCAATTACTGCCCAGAATGTACGTCACTTTTCAACGACAAAGGAAACTGCATCATTCCTAGAGTATATGCAAGCTGTGGCGTGGGAGAACCCATGCGAAAGGTAACAGTTGGTTATTCTTCCACATTTTCCATTACTCCTGAATTTAAGTTTAAGTCAAACACGACACTGAAGAAATTTGAGACACCAGATGCTTGTGAGATTACGGTATTTAAGTACGATGCAACATCACTTCTTAGAAAAGAGGTAACTAAAGTCCTTAAAGACCTTGAGGATGATATTGATAAACAAATCGCAGCTATAGATATTCGCACGAGCATTCAAGATGCATGGAAATCCCTAAGTGCCCCATTGTCAATGAATGGGTATGGATATTTACTACTTACTCCCACGAATATTTCCTTAGGAAAAGTTCGATTCGACGGAAAAGAGGCAATGATTGATTTGCATTTGACAGCGAAACCAAAAGTCGTAAGTGCAGTGCCATCGAACAACCAAGCTACTGCGCTTCCAAAGTTATCAACGCACAAAAACTCCGAAGGCTTTGACATCTCCTTAGATATTGTTTCAGACTACGATTCCCTTAGCGCTATATTTACTAGAGAAATACAAGGTCAAAAGGTGATGATTAAAGAGAATGAAGTCATCTTTGATCATGTAAAAGTTCACGGTGCGAATAAAAATCAACTGAATATTGAAGTGGCCTTTTCTGGAAAGAAAAAAGGAATCTTGTACCTGACGGGAACTCCTGTTTTTGATGTAGAAAAGCAAATCATATCCTTTCCCGACCTTCAATTCGACTTGCGAACAAAGAGTGCGCTACTGAAATCAGCCAAATGGTTGTTTAGCGACAAAATCACAGAACTTTTGCGCGCAAGTTCCACATTTGACTTAAAGCCTCAATTGGCCGAGATGAAAAAAATGCTTGAAAATGAGTTGAATACAGAAATCTCACAGGGAGTTAAATTAAAGGCAAGTGTTCAATCATTGAAATTATCAGCCATTTATCCGTCAAGCAAAACACTTATTCTACGAGTGAATTCGACAGGAGTACTCAAACTGTTCATGTAGTTCACAAAGGACATTCTCTTCGCGAAATGAATGGTGAATGACGAACGAACAATGTTTTTCCATACATTTGAGTAAATCGTATGAAAAAACATTTACTCACAGCGGTACTATTATGTGCAACGATTGTTTCTCTTGCACAGAACAAACGAAGCAGCATTGAACCCATCAGTGATTGCGAGGGTGCTGTGAACATCTTTAAATCGGGGGACTATACGTTGCAATTTCCTGGAAATGGAGGAATTTATAATGAATTCGCAGCGTATCCATCGCTCTCAGAATTGTCTTCATCCAACGTAATTTGGCTTACATTCATTGCCGATTACAATGGAGTATTATTCTTGAACACAGAAATTGACCAAAATTTCATTCAAATGGTCATTTTTGAAGAAGGAGCTGGCAGCATGTGCGAGGAGCTCGCTTCAGGGACAGCTGAGATTAAACGATTGATAATCGCCAATTCTGAAAAAACAATTGGATTACGTGAACAAGCATCTGAAGGGTATTTGTACCCCTTGGAAGTCCATGCGGGAACTAAAATATCAATCGCCTTAACCACCGTTGAAAAAGTTCGCGCTTTTGTCAAAATGAACTTTCTGTTCAAACCTAAAGGCAGCCATGCGTATTCAAATGAATCCAAGGTTGTTGATCTTCGGGATGACGAATTTTCTCCATCATTGACCATTCGAATTCGCGATAAGAGTACAAAAGAGACCATTACCTCAAATTTTCTTATTGCCGGACTCAAAGAACTAAAGGCGCTCTATCGTGGAAGCGATTTTTTGTTTACGATAAATCGCTCTGGTAAAATTGATATTCAGTGTGATGCTGAAGGATATTTCTATTTAGACACGACTTTCACCTTGCAGGTAAACATCAATCGAGAGATTATTATATACTTAGATCCTGTCGCCAAAGGTAAATCAATTCAGATTGAAGAAATTGAGTTTAGTCAAGGAACAAGTGAGTTTCTTGTGGGAACAGAAACCAAACTTCGACGACTAAAGGACTTCATGGCACTCAATGCAGAAGTTCAAATTGAAATCCAAGGTCATGTAAATGCATCAGGTGAAGATAATGGATTCGCATCCCAAAAATTATCAGAATCACGTGCTAAGAAGGTCATGCAGTATTTAATTGATAACGGTATCGCAAAAGAACGAATGACCGCTGTGGGATATGGAAATACACGTCCCTTGTTCCCACAGCCGAAATTTGCCGCCGAGGAGCAGGCCAATCGCAGGGTAGAAATTTTGATTCGTTAGGGCTAGGGGAAATTACTAATGACTAATTACTAATGAATATGTTTCAATTAATTCGTAATTCGTAATTCGTAATTCGTGGCTTCGAGACTGCTAACGCACCTCAGCCACCAAATTCGTAACTCGTAACTCGTAATTCGCAACTATATCGTCATAATATCCTTTTCCTTCAACTCCACCAGTTCGTCTACTTTTTTGACAAATCCATTGGTGATGTTTTGAATTTCCGTTTCAGCATCTTTCGACATATCTTCAGATAAACCGTCAGATTTTAGGTCTTTGACCATGTCCAGGGCATCTTTGCGGTTGTTCCGAATAGCCACTTTGGCGTGTTCAGCTTCCGCTTTTGCACGTTTCACGAGATCGCGGCGACGCTCTTCTGTGAGCGGGGGAACGGAGATAATCAGCACCTCCCCATTGTTCTGGGGCGCAAATCCAAGATTCGAATTGATAATTCCCTTGGCGATTTCATTCAACATTGTTTTCTCCCATGGTTGCACCGTAATCGTACGGGCATCCATCGTTGTAATGTTGGCGACTTGTTGTATCGGTGTTGGAGATCCGTAATAATCGACCATCACGCTACTTAGCATAGATGGCGTTGCTTTTCCAGCGCGGATTTTGGTTAGTTCTGAGTCGAGATGCGAAATTGAACGGTTATTCGAGTTTTTAAACTCGTCATAAATCATTTGAAGTTCCTCTGTCATAACAGTATAGCAAAAAGTTAGTTTCTTACAATCGTTCCCACAGCATGTCCTTCTAATAGTCGGATTAGGTTGCCTGGTGTATCCATATCAAAAACAATGATTGGCAAATCATTTTCTTTACATAGCGTAAAGGCTGTCATATCCATAACCTTTAACCCTTGATTATAGGCGTCATCGAAAGAAATGACATCATATTTTGTAGCTGTAGGGTCTTTCTCTGGGTCAGCCGTATAAATTCCGTCCACGCGGGTTCCTTTCAGAATCACATCTGCATTAATTTCAATGGCGCGGAGCGATGCTGCTGAATCAGTGGTAAAAAAGGGATTTCCTGTACCTGCACCAAAAATCACCACGCGCCCTTTTTCGAGGTGGCGAACAGCTTTTCTGCGCACATAAGGTTCCGCAATTTCTCGCATCTCAATTGCAGATTGCAAGCGTGTGTGGATACCAGCAGATTCCAATGCTGCTTGCAAGGCCATGGAATTGATCATTGTTGCAAGCATACCCATATAATCTCCATGGGTCCGGTCCATGCCGCCTTCTTCCGCTTGAACACCTCGAAAGATATTTCCACCGCCAATCACAATAGCCACTTCTATACCTAGCGCATGAATCTCCTTAATTTGAGAAGCATATATGTTTAGTCGTTGATTGTCAATACCAAACTGTTTATCTCCCATGAGAGATTCGCCGCTCAATTTCAGCAAGATTCTTTTGTATTTCATCGCTTATGATTTTTGCCTGACAAATATAACCAATTCATCAGAGTAATTTTTATGTAATTCAATCCGATAATGCATGAAAAAAGGCTACCGAAACCGATAGCCTTTTCACAAATTATTTTCAATTAGCTGAGAGAAAACCGTTTGAACTCGGTTACTGTCAATCCTTTTTCGGTAGAACCTAAGAATTGTTCAACGGTTTGTTTGTTGTCTTTGATAAACTCTTGACTCAACAATGTATTCTCTTTGAAGAATTTCGTCAAACGACCCATTGCAATTTTTTCTGCCATGTCCGCTGGTTTCCCTTCTTGGATTGCCAAGTCTTTTCCGATTTCGATTTCACGTTCGATTGTGCGCGCATCTACGCCGTCTTTATCCAAGGCGATAGGATTCATCGCAGCTACTTGCATCGCTATTTGTTTCCCTGCATCTTGCGCTACCTCTGAACCGCTGTTCAATCCAACAAGCGTTGCCAATTGGTTTCCAGGGTGATTGTACGCAACAACTTTGTCCGCTGAGATTGTACCATAACTTGAAAGATCTAGTTTCTCACCGATTACACCAACTTGCTCAGTAATTTTCTCTTCAACAGTGAGGCGGTCGTCGTAAGCAAGTGCTTTCAACGCTTCTGCAGAGTCAGGACGTTGCTTCATTGCTACGTCAACAATGGATTGAACAAGCGCACGGTAACCATCATTTTTTGCTACGAAGTCTGTTTCGCAGTTCAATGCAACGATGACACCAAATGTACCATCTTCAGATGATTCAGCGATGATAAGACCTTCTTTTGCATCATTCTCACCACGCTTAGCGGCGATTTTTTGTCCTTTCTTACGGAGGATATCGATTGCTGCTTCGAAATCACCATTGGCTTCCACCAAGGCATTCTTGCAATCCATCATACCTGCTCCTGTTTGTTGACGCAATTTGTTTACGTCAGAAGCTGTAATTGCCATGTTGTAATTTATTTAATGTTGTTGATTAATCGTTTGATTCTTCAGCAGTTTCAGCAGCAACAGTTGCTTCTGCTGCACCTTCTGTTTCCTCTTTGTCGCCTTTTACATTCTTGCGGTCTTCCAAACCTTCTTTGATTGCGCCACAGATAGCATCCAATACGATAGATATCGACTTTGTAGCGTCATCATTCGCTGGAATTGGGAAATCCACCAATTTAGGGTTAGAATTTGTATCGACCATCGCAAATGTTGGGATATTCAAACGCTTTGCTTCACTCAATGCGATATGCTCTTTCAAGATATCCACGATGAAGATTGCAGCTGGCTGGCGTGTCATGTCTGCGATAGAACCAAAGTTTTTCTCGAGCTTCTCACGTTGACGAGTCTTAAACAAACGCTCACGCTTGTTCAATGTCTCCCATGTACCATCTGATTTCATTTTATCAATCGCAGACATTTTGCGGATTGACTTACGCGTTGTTTGGAAGTTTGTTAACATACCACCTGACCAACGCTCCGTTACGAATGGCATATTGATTTCAGCCACTTTTTGCGCAACGATTTCTTTTGCTTGTTTCTTGGTTGCAACGAAAAGAACCTTTTTACCCGACTTCGCAATTTGCTTCATTGCCGCACATGCCTGATCGAGGTGTGCTATTGTCTTATTAAGGTCGATAATGTGGATACCTTTTTTCTCTTCAAAGATATACGGCGCCATTGCCGGGTTCCATTTTCTTTTCAAGTGTCCGAAATGAACACCTGCTTCCAACAAACTTTCGAAATTTACTTTTGACATTTTTCTGTACTTTAAATTGTTTACGTTCCTTAGTAATTCAACCTCCGAAGGGATCCCATAAAATGGGACGGGTGCATCGGGGTTTGGATACTAAACAACCGAAAAATAAATGATTAACGTTTAGAGAACTGGAATTTCTTACGCGCTTTCGGTTGACCTGGCTTCTTACGCTCAACCATTCTCGGGTCACGCGTCATGAGTCCTTCCACTTTCAAAAGCGGCTTGTTCTCTTCAGACAATTCAACAAGTGCACGAGAGATTCCCAAACGGATTGCTTCTGCCTGACCGTTGATACCACCTCCGAATACATTTACTTTCACGTCGTATTGACCCGCAGTATTTGTAATCGCGAATGGCTGCTCTACTTTTGATTGTAGAACTGCAATCGGGAAAAACTCCTTATAATCTCTTTTATTTACGATCACCTTGCCCGTACCTTTTGACAGGTAAACACGTGCAACAGATGTTTTTCTTCTACCTAATGTGTTAATGATTTCCATACTGATTAGTTGAATGTATCTAGGTTAAACACTTCGGGTTTTTGCGCTTCATGCTTGTGATCCGTTCCGGTGTACACTTTCAAGTTGGTGTACAACTTACGGCCAAGCTTGTTCTTTGGCAACATCCCTTTCACTGCTTTCTCGATCAAACGTTCAGGGTGCTTTTCAAGCATTTCCTTTGCGGTCGTGAAACGTTGTCCACCCGGGTAACCCGTGTAGCGAACGTATTCTTTGTCGACCAGTTTCGCTCCTGAGAAAGATACTTTCTCTGCATTGATAACGATTACGTTATCTCCGCAGTCAGCATGCGGTGTGAAGTTCGTCTTGTGTTTTCCACGGATGATCTTCGCCACCTTGCTCGCAAGGCGACCTACGGTCTGCCCTTGGGCGTCTACAACAAGCCACTTTTTATTAGCGGTTTCCTTGTTGCCGGACACGGTTCTGTAACTTAATGTATCCACAATTCTACAATTAATTAAATAAGACAATATCCCCAATTTGGGGGTGCAAAGATAAAACTTCTGAACTTATTAACAAACGAATTGTCAAAAAAAGTAGACAGGATTCCCAAGAATCTCTTTTTTGATGCAGAACGTCACTTTAATCGAGCCAAATATCAAAGGTAACGAACAGCACATAGTGATTTCCGACTACACAAATACACTGAGAACGAAGTAAAAAGAATTAGTAAATGATCGAACTATTTTTTCTTGAATGAATTAATCGCATTGACCGTAAATTCGCTCAAAACCAACGTTCCGCTCATTCCTGCGCGCTCAATTAACAAAGCGTCCCAGTGGTCTGTTCCTTGCCAGAAAACACCTTTCAACAATGACATCGCTTCTGGATTGGATTTCGACAAGCGTAAAGCTAATCTACCAATCTCGGCATCCATTTCTTCCAATGTTTCGAAGGTCTCCGTATACAAGCCTTTACGCTTCGCCCAATCCGCAGAACGCCATTCCGTTGCATTCATAGCCAACTCACTCATTGCTGATAATCCAATCTTGCGTTCAACCGCAGGACCTACCACAAAAGGACCGATACCAACAGCCAATTCAGACAATTTCACATCAGCATCTTTCGTAGCCAAACAATAATCAACCGCTGAGGCCATACCAACGCCACCGCCAACCGCTTTCCCTTGAACTCTGCCAATGATAAATTTTGGCGCTTTGCGGCATGCATTGATCACATTGGCAAATCCTGAGAAAAACTTCTTCCCTGTCTCAAGGTCATTGATCGAAATTAACTCGTCAAAACTTGCACCAGCACAAAAAGCCTTTTCACCTGAAGAGGTGAGCACAATGACCTTCACTTCTGGATTACTGCCCAGTTCTGAAATGGTTTCAGCCAACTTATTGAGAATTTTTCCGGGAAGGGAATTACTCATTGGATGTCCAAACTCAATGGTTGCAATACCGTTTGTATCTACCGTGTAATGTACATGACCTTGATCTATCGCCTCTGACATAGTGTTTTGTTATTGATCTTTACTTGGCTTATCGTATGCTCCACCGCCCTGATGCCCACCACGCCATTGCACACCTCCGCGTGTAGCATTTTGACCTGGACCTCTCAATTCTTTATTGAAAGGCTTCTTAAATGCAGGATTTTTCTTTGGCTCAGCCTCCTTTTTTGGAGGACGATTCCCTTTCGGAGAAGCGATTTTTACATCTAACTTTCTTCCATTGATGTCCATGCCATGAAGTGCATTGATGGCTTGAATTGCGTGATCTGTTTCTTCCATTTCTACATAGCCGAAGCCTTTGGAACGTTTCGATTCACGATCGAATACAACATGCGCATAGGTCACAGGGCCAAATGCAGAAAATGTTGTGCGCAAATCTTCGGAAGTAATCTCCCAATCAAGATTTGCAATGAAAATGTTTACCATAATTTTTAGTGGTTTCGATGATTTATTTATTCTATTTATTTAAGCGTAAAGCTGTCTGATCCAACCAAATTGCCATCGCAATAGATTTTCACTTTATAATTCCCTTTAACCAACTCTTCACCACGCAAATCGTAGTAAATCGCGATATCTAAACGTTGGTTTTGGTAGTCAATCTCCTTTTTATCGGAATAAGCTACCACCCCATTTTCTGTTGAAACTGTATTGCTCGTGCGTGTTTGCAACACTTTTCCATCTGGATTGATTACCTGCATGTACACTGTTTTCTTTCCCGCAGCGGTGATAGGATTTTCAGAAAGCGTAAAGGAAGATTTAATTTGAACTACTTGCTTTGCACGATTTGTTGGGTCTGGCAAATTATTCAATTTCATTCTAAATCCTCCCGAACTGAAATTATATGCTTGCAGACGTGAACCTTTCTTCACTTGATCGGCACTGGTCTCAGCTTGCTGCTTGTAATCATCTCGCTCAATAGTCGTTGCATTCAATTTTGTCGTTGTCTCGTCCAATACAGATGTAAGCTTTAAGTTCATAGTATTGAGAGAGTCTATTTGACGAACATACCCTTTCATAATTGTTCGCAACGTTTCGTTTTCCTTGCGCATTTTATAAAGCTGTGATGCAGTCATCTTCTTGTTTTGATCCAATTGATCAATCAAATCCTGAATCTTCGCCTTCTGAACATTCAAACTGTCCGCCTTTGATTTATCCTTCGCTATTAGTGCATCATATGTTTTTAACATGTTTTTGAAATCCGTTTTCAAGTCATTCGACATGTTTCCGACATACCCTTGCATCATCTCGTTCATGCCTTGCATATCTGCATTCAACTGCGCATTCTCGACTGTACATTCGTTGAGCTGGCTATTTTTTCTAGACCACATGAATCCCATTACGGCCAAACCCACCAACAGTAATAGGATTATAGCGATATACGGACCATTATTCTTTTTGGAAGTTTCTGTGATTTCTGACATGTCGAGTAGTTTACTTTGTGTAATCGTAACAAATGTAGAAAATTGAAGTCAGTTACACAAAAAAGGAATCAAAAATTAACGTCATCTTTTGTCCATACATTGTTCACTCTCCGAAGTATGTTGTTAATGTTTCGGTTTTTTAGCTCATTGGGGAGATACTCATCTGGACAATTTTGAAAGACAACAGGCCTCAAAAAACGTTGGATTGAATCGATGCCAACGGCACTGAAACGGCTATCCGTCGTTGCGGGGTATGGCCCTCCATGGTGCATCGATGGTGAAATATCCACTCCTGTAGGAACACCATTATAGATGATTCTTCCCGTTTTTTGTTGAAGTTGAAAAATCATCTTTTGACGTGACTTTAATTCTGAATCTAAAGCGATTATCGTCGCTGTTAGTTGCCCCTTTAACACCTCACAACAGGCCTCCATTTCGTCAAAATCATCGCAGTAAACGACCAAAGAAAATGGTCCAAATACTTCTTCTTGAAATTGGAAATTATCAATAAATTGTTTTGCTAGAATTACACCTAACGCTTGTATTACAGTTTTATCCCCTTTTGCTTGAATCGAATATTTAAGATTAGCACCCTGATTCTCCATCTTTACTTTTCCTTGATCAAATCGCTCTTTGATCGACAAATGAAGCATGGATGATGTCTCTTTACTTAAAAACGTGTTACCGAGTAAATCAATGAATTCTGCACTATCCTGATTGTCAAATACGAAGATTAATCCTGGTTTGGTACAAAACTGTCCCATTCCAGAAATCATAGAGTTGGTTAGCATTTCGGCGCATTGTTGTCGCTTACTTTTGTCATTCAAAAATTCAGGAAAAACAAAAACTGGATTCACACTCCCCATCTCTGCAAATACAGGAATTGGTTCCTTTCTAGCGTTAGCCAAGTCAAAAAGTGCACGTCCACCTACATGACCACCTGTAAATCCAACCGCTTTAACCAATGGGTGTTGAACCAACTCCTGACCAACACGAAAACTTTTGGCATGAAGGTGCGCGAAAACTCCCTCAGGCATATTTGTTTCTTTTGCTGCCTGAACAACAAGTGTGGCTACTAAATCTGAAGTCGCTGCGTGCAATGCATGTGCCTTCACAATGACGGGACAACCGACAGCCAATGCAGCAGCCGTATCACCGCCAATGGTTGAATATGCTAAAGGAAAATTACTTGCGCCAAAGACCACTACTGGACCAATTGGAACCGACATTTTTCGCAAATCAGGCTTGGAAGTTAGTTGATTGGCCGTGTCAATTGATGCATTGCGCCATGCTCCATTTTCTAATTCATTCGAAAAATTGATCAACTGACGCACGGTTCGCAACATCTCGCCCTCAAATCGATCCTTTGTTAGTCCTGATTCAGCGCAATAGATTTCTGCAATTTCCTCCTTGTGAAGCACAAGTAAATCCACAATACGCAATAAGAATTTAGATCGAGCAGTGTCGCTCAGTAGAGAAAATTCCTCAAAAGCCTGCTGTGCCATCACGCAAGCGTTATTTACCTCTTCGGATGTAGCCTCACAAAAAATTTCGGGACGTAAGGAATTATCCAATGAATTGGATGATGAAAATGTATCTGTTCCACGAGTTGAACGCGTAAAACCGATGAAATTTCCGAGTACCAAGAAAAAATTAATTAAGCCTCTGTAACCGAGAAAGAATAGCTTTCCATGATTTGGTTTGCCAGCATTTTTTTGCATGCTGTCTCTACCTTTGCTTCTGCTGATGCTTGATTGTCAGCCTCCACAAATAAGCGAATATGGCGACCAATACGTACGCCTTCAATTTCAGGAAGACCAATGTTTGTCATACTATTAGACACGGCCTTCCCTTGAGGATCAAGTAATGCATCCAATGGCATCACATCAATTTCAGCTTTGAATTTCATGGTGTTGTTTTTTGAATAATGCTTCCGCAACGGATAAAATCAGGTACAAAAATACAATTAAAGGAATAGCCCACACCATCAAAACCGGAATCATGACAACTGAAAGTGCTAAAAAGCTGTATCGAATCTCATTACCTTTCCAACCGAAGGTCTTAAACTTCAGGGCAAACAATGGAAGTGGAGCAATAAGCATCATGGACATCCCAATAACAAAAGCCACCAAAACAAAAGGGTTAAATAAAACGCTATACCAAGGATTACTCATGGTCCAATCCGGGAAATTTATCCAAAGGCAAAGCGGAAAGAACGTGAAAAACAGTGCGTTTAGTGGCGTAGGAACACCAATAAAAGAGCTTGTTTGGCGCGTGTCAATATTGAACTTAGCGAGGCGAAACATGCTGAAAAATGGAATCAACAAGCCCCAAAACGGCAAAAATTTAATTGACGCATTCATGTTGTTTGGTACACCATAGAATACAGCATTCATCCAATTTTGAAGTTGAAAATGTACGTTCGAAGCAAATTCTCCAGCGATACGATCTTCAGGATATATACTAACCACTAGTACTGTCATCATCAGCAATCCTGGAGCGACGCCGAAGGTTACCACATCCGCTAAGGAGTCAAGTTGTTTTCCCAGTTCACCATCTACCTTTAATTTTCGCGCTAAAAAACCGTCAAAAAAATCGAGGAATGCACCTCCAAAAATGGCAAATGGCGCCAAATCAATGCGTCCAGCCATGGTCAAGATAATTGCCAAAACTCCACAGATTAAATTGCCTGCAGTAAACAAATTTGGTAGATTGAACATCACTTACAGATTTTTGGTGCCACTCTTTGTATAATCGGGCTGTTTACACTATTTTTACCCAACCCGAGGAGGATAATCGGTGCAAATAACACAATTTTTTAGCGAATATGCTGTTAAAGGACATTAAAATTCATTTCATGATGTTACACAAGAACGTCCTTCTTACCACCATAACACTGCTGGCTTTAAGCACTTTTGTTCAATCACAAACAGTAGCCCCAAAATATTCAAACGAATTTCTAGCCATCGGCGTTGGTGCTGATGCGCTTGGCCAAGGGAACGCTGTTGTGGCACAAACGGCTGGTGTAAATTCTGGGTATTGGAATCCAGCGGGTCTGACCAACGTAAATAAATGGTTGGAAGTTGGCTTGATGCACTCCGAGTATTTTGCTGGAATTGCGAAATACGATTATCTGGGACTCGCACACAAAATTGACGATAAAAGCGCCCTCGGATTTTCAGCCATTCGTTTTGCCGTAGATGACATTCCGAACACCACTCAGTTGATTGACAATGCTGGAAACATCAATTACGACAATATTTCCACCTTTACTGCTGCTGATTATGCGTTTCTTTTGTCCTATGCAAGAAAGCTTAATATTGAAGGCTTGAGCGTAGGTGGAAACTTAAAGATTATTCACCGCAAAGTAGGTGATTTCGCGAAGTCTTGGGGCTTTGGTTTGGATGCTGGATTGCAATACCAGCGTGGCAAAAATTGGCGATTTGGTTTAATGGCCAGGGACATCACTTCTACCTTCAATGCGTGGGTATTTACCCTTGACCAACAAACGCAAGAGATCTTCGTGGCAACAGGGAATTCAATTCCGCAAAATGGGCTAGAATTGACGATGCCGCGATTGATTTTTGCAGCCCAAGGAAAATTTGATTTAGGCAAAAAAGGATTGTACGCCGCCGGAGAACTTGATCTTGACATGACCACCGATGGACGCAGAAACACGCTAGTACGTACAGGTTTTGCGTCCTTTGACCCACACATTGGAATTGAGTTTGGGTTTAAGAACTTTGTCGCGCTGCGTGGAGGACTTTCCAACATGCAGTATGTATTAAACTTTGATGATACAAAACGATTAAATGTTCAACCTAACATTGGTATTGGATTGAATTTCAAAAGTTTCTATTTGGACTATGCCTTTACTGATATCGGTGATGCATCCGTCGCCTTGTACTCGCATGTCATTTCTATTCGATTGAAATTAGATCCACCCAAAACTGTGAAATAGTATGAAGTTAAAACTACTCTTCGCACTCGTTGTCTTTTTTTTGCCGCTCGCATCCAAAGCACAAACATTTGGGAATGAGTGGATCAACTACTCACAAAAATATTACTCGTTCAGAGTTTACACGACTGGAATTCATAAGCTTGACTTTCAAACGCTCCAAACAGCGAATGTTCCAACAACCAGTTTTACGAGTCAAAACGTTCAGGTTTTCGGAAAACAAAACGAGATTCCTTTGCTCATCGTTGATGGCGGTGACAATTCTTTTGATGCAGGTGATTACATCCTATTTTATGCGGAGCGCAACGATGGATGGTTAGATACAACGCTCTATGAAAATTTGGAAGATCAAGGAAACCCAAAATACAGCCTATACAACGATACCATCCAGTACTTTTTTACATGGAATAATTCAACCAACAACAAACGCATCATCATCGATACGGATGCGAGCATAGACACCTATGTTGCCTCTGATTTTGTGTTTGCAGAAAAATTCCAGTCCTTCAATAGCAGCTATAATGAGGGTGAAAAAAGTTCTGGATCATCCAGTTCATTTTACACCTCCGGGGAAGGCTGGGGAAATCCACCAGTAAATGGTGCTTCTGGATACACCTGGGATTATTCATCAACCACCCTGGATCAATTGTATCAAGGTGCAGACGCACCAAACATCACCTATTCAGCAGTTACAGTGGGAATATCGAATGCCGCTGCCTCTGGAACGGCAAACCACCATACACGGCATACCGTAGGTAGTTCAAATTACATCCTTGCCGATTCATTGTTTACGGGCTATCGCGCAATTCGAATCAATTCGTCATTTCCTGTAAGTACCTTACCGTCAAATGGCGCGACCAATTTGAAAGTAAACATTGTCCCTGACCTTGGCGCCTTAACAGATTTTCAGTCAATCAACTACTTTTCTTTTACTTACCCGAAGATTCCCAATATTGCTGGTGCAGCACAATCAACTTTTCGCGTAGTCAATCACCCTATCCAAACAAAAACACGTTTGGATCTTACCAACCTAACATCATCGGCACCAACGGTTTGGGCAATTGGAGACTTTTCGCGCTCATTGACTTTAACAGTAAATGGAAGCACGAAGTCAATTCTAATTCCGAACAATCCATCGGGTTCTCCTCAGCAAGTTTGGATTCAAGATGCATCAACATTCACTCAGGTAACTACCATTTCACCTGTGAATCCTGGAACATCGCCTGGAACATTTACTGACTTCTCACAATTGAGTGCCGAAAAAGCCTTATTGATGATTTACAACCCTTACTTGCAAAGTGCAAGTGCACAATACGCTGCATACCGCATGTCTCCAGAGGGAGGTAATCACAATGTCATCCTGGCAGATGTGTATGAACTCTACCAACAATTTGGTGGAGGAATTCATAAACACATCAACGGTATTCGCCGTTTTGCTTTTTACATGTACACCCAAGCGACTGAAAAACCTGTCGGTTTATTTTTAATGGGTAAGGGTATTCGCGAGGCAAATGTTTCAGGTTTGGCGTTTAACGGTCCAGGAGGTCGTTCGAATATTTCAAATTATTCATTGAATCTCATCCCGTCATTTGGATTTCCATCCAGTGACAACTGCATTACTTCGAACCTACCTGGCACAACAAAATGGACATCCTTGATTCCAACGGGTCGTGTTGTAGCGCGAACAAATGATGAGTTAGCGAATTATTTGGAAAAACTTATTTTGTACGAACAGCAGCAGGACCCTACCTCTGTGTACAACTCGGCATCGAAGGATTGGCAAAAACAAGTGCTGCATTTCGTTGGAGGAACAGACATTAGTCAACAAACGACATTTCAGGGGTATATGTCAAACTTGAAAAATACGATTGAACAAGCAAATTACGGAGGACATGTAAAAACCGTAGCGAAAACCAATGATGACCCATTGCCTCCTGGTGAATTGAATGCCATCATGGATAGAATTCGTGACGGTGTTTCATTGATCAATTTCTTCGGTCACTCAGAACCGACCACATCCGGTTTTGAAATCAACATTGACGAACCTGCAAACTGGGACAATTATGGCAAGTATCCGGTGATGATTGCCAATTCGTGCTACAACGGAAATATTTTTGAAAGCACCATTTCTAAGTCGGAACAGTTCATTTCCACTCCTGATTTTGGTCCAATTGCCTATTTGGGGACTGTGAATCTTGGTTTTGCATCCACCCTGTATCAGTTTTCGAATGAGTTGTACAAAGAGCTAAGTGTCAACAACTATGGCAAAACTCTTGGGGAGCAAATGCACAATGTCGTAGCAACGATGGAAACATTCAGCACCAACCTGTTCTCTGAATCTACAGCCACGCAGATGTCCTTGAATGGTGACCCCATGTTGCGCATGAATCCGCACAATAAGCCTGAAATTGAATTGACCGAACAAGGCGTATCTTTTAGTCCTGAAACATTGGACCTCAGTGTGGATAGCATTGAAATTTCCATCGCTTTGAAAAACTTGGGACGTTCGGTGGTGGATACCTTTTCATTAGATATCATTCGAGACCTTCCAGGCTCCAATGTCGATTCACTCTATTCATTTTATCTGAATGGATTGGATTACACGGATACCGTTCACTTTAAAGTTCCATTGCTGCCTGGGGCAGGTGTTGGATTGAATACTTTTACCATTAAGGCTGATTTACCAACGTTTGTAGATGAGCAATACGACGAGATTGTCAATAATCAAATTACGAAGACACTTTTCATCAATGTAGAAGGAATACAGCCCGTTCTGCCTTACCCTTTTGCCGTCGTCCCGAACGATAGTGTGACAGTAATGGCTTCCACAGTGAATCCTATTGCACCGATGAACACCTATCGATTTGAGTTAGATACGATTGATTTTGTTGGTGCGCCAAGTCCCTTCCATCGATATGCGATTGTCACAGGTTTAGGAGGTGTAAAAGCAGTGCCCCCAGCGAATTGGACCTTGAGTTCGAATAGCCAAAATGCCCCACTCGTTTGTACTGATAGTACCGTGTATTTCTGGCGTGTATCTGTCGAATCAAGCGAACCTATTTGGAGAGAGAGTTCATTCCAATACATAGAAAACAAAGAGGGTTGGGGACAAGATCATTTCTATCAATTTAAGGATAATGATTTCAGTGGTGTCAATTACGATCGCCCAACGCGAACAAGGGATTTCTTCCCTTATACTCGTGACCTTTCCGTGGATGTGTTGTACACCACTGCGACGCCTCAAATCTATGGCAACTTGTATTCTATTGACCAGCAAATGCAAGACTACGGGATCTTGAATTACAATCCAAAGTGGCACGTAGCCATCATTGACCAATATTCGCTTGAACCATGGGGAACACGTTTTGGGAATCAAAACTTGGATCATTTCTTTGGCAACAACAACGACAACTACAATAGAGTTTGGAAGTATTTTACTTTCCATCAAAACGATGCGGCAAAGCGTGCAGCATTCAAGTCGATGATTGAAAATTCGGTGCCTGATGGTGATTACATCCTGATTTACTCGCCAATGACTGCCGTGTATGACCAATGGGAACCTGAGATCTTTACGATGTTTCAGAACCTTGGTTCAGACAGTATTGTGCCTGGACGACCGAACCTACCTTTTGCTTTTTTCTGTCGGAAAGGAGATACATCCTCTGTGGTTGAACGCTACGCGATGTACGGAGGGCAAGATGTTCACCTCGACGCCATATTGGAAGGTGTAGCATTCGCTGGACTGGAAACCGCGCCTTTGATTGGTCCTTCAGCGGAATGGAAATCATTGTTCTGGAAGCAAGATACCCTTGGTACGGTGAATGCGGATTCAACTGTTTTGTATGTAAATGCCTACGACGCGGGAATGATTCTTCAAACGACGATTCCCATTCAATTTACGCCGAATGATTCCATTATCAATTTGAGTGGTTTAGTGGATGCTTCTCAGTATCCATATATTCGTTTAGGTGCCTTTTATAAAGATTCGCTTGGATTTACACCTGCTCAAATTGATCGTTGGCATGTGCTCTTTACGCCACTTCCGGAAGCCGCCATTGACGGAACTACCGGCATCACTTGGTTACCAAATAGCGACACCCTTTCCGAAGGTCAGCAAGTGCAGTTTGCTGTAGATGTCAAGAATATTTTCAACATACCGATGGATTCATTGCTCGTATCCTATTGGGTAGAAGATGCCAACCAGGTGAAACATCCACTGCCTTATCCACGACAAGATTCCCTTTTAGTCGGGGAAACTATGCGCGATACCATCTCATTTTCAACGCTCGGTTTGGCAGGAATGAATACCTTGTGGATGGAAGTTAATCCTTATGTGGCAGCAGGTAGTTCCGTCACTGACCAGCCCGAACAGGTGCATTTCAACAATTTGATTCAGGTTCCTTTTATGGTGAATGGTGATAATGTCCATCCTATTCTCGATGTTACATTCAACGGAAAACACATCCTAAATGGTGATATTATTGCGCCTGAAAGTGAAGTTTTGATCACTTTAAAAGATGAGAATCAGTTCCAAATAATGAATGATGTTTCGGATACTACCCTATTTGGTATTTACCTTACCGATCCAGATGGGAACCAAAAACGTATTCCTTTTGTGGATGGAAATGGAAATACCGTGATGCAATGGATTCCTGCTGAAACACAAAACAAACGTTTCAAAATTGTTTATCCTGCACTGTTTGAAAAAGATGGAAAATACACCTTATTCGTGCAAGGTTCTGACCGCAGTGGAAATACGTCCGGCGATATGGAATACCGCATCTCTTTTGAAGTCATCCATGAGTCGATGATTACCTACATGATGAATTATCCGAATCCATTCAGTACAAGCACTAAGTTTGTATTTACCTTGACGGGGAATGAAGTGCCTGATGAAATGATTATTCAAATCATGACAGTTTCCGGAAAAGTAGTGCGCGAAATCACCGAAGATCAACTTGGACCAATTCAAATAGGACGCAATATCAGTGAGTATTCTTGGGATGGAACGGATGAGTTTGGAGATCCTTTGGCGAATGGCGTTTACCTCTATACAGTCAAAGCACAGATCAATGGGGAAGATATCAAACACATGGAATCAGGTGCTGACAGCCATTTCAAAAAGGAATTTGGAAAGATGTATATCCTGCGTTAATTAGAAAAAGCGACAGCAAAAAATCGCGGTATCATCCACCAGTGAAAGATCACCACGCCATTCATCTAATTTTGAAAATATTAAGGAGTTCATGTCCTCCATTTTCAATGGGTAATAGCTATTCACAAGTTTGATCAATCGTTCGATACCAAAAAACTCATCATCACTATTTTCTAATTCTACCACTCCATCCGTATAGAGTACCAAGGTAGTGTTCGGTCCAAGGGTTAATCTTCCCGATTGAATGAATGGTAGCTCATCGAACATACCCAACCCAATACACCCGGCGTCGAGCATTTCCACTTTTCTGCCATTCGTAATAAACGGATAATTGTGTCCTGCATTGATGTATTTCAACTCGCGTGTTGTCGCGTTGTAGTGCGCAATGAAGAAAGTAATGAACTTCTCCCCTTTCGCACTTTTCATTACTTTTTTATTCAGCTCCTCGATCAAAAACTCCATTTCAAAGCGTTGGTAGTTGAACACCGTACGCACGGTAGCTTGAAAGTTTGCCATCAACATCGCAGCACCAATCCCTTTACCTGAGACATCACCAATGCAGATGATATACTCTTCATCTCCCAACGGAATGAAATCGTAATAATCACCCCCGACCTCATGTCGAGGCGTATATTTGGCAGAAATATCCATCCGCCGATTGGATGGCAACTCCGAAGGAAAAAGTAATCGCTGCATCTCCGAGGCTACCTCTAGCTCTTTTTTAATTCGTTCTTGAATGATACTTTGACGGGCCATGCGTTTGTTCTCGATGGCTACGACAATTATATTGGTCAAGGTTTGAAGAAAACTTAGATTATTCAGGTGATCAACGACACGTTTATGTTCTTTGTTCAATCCACCAATAAGCAAATATGCCAATGGTCGTTCCTTATGAATGACAGGCACTACCACATCAAACTCCATTAAAATGGAGGAATGTGACGATTCAATCATTGTGGTCTCCTCAAAGCGAGAAAGGTCTCTTTTGACCTCAATTTCCTTTACCTTGCCTTTGATTCCAACGCGCAGAAGGCAGTTCCATTCTGTTTGATGGTTGTATAGGACAAATTTCGTGAAACCAAGCTGTTCCTTTAGAATGAATGAAAAAATCTGAATAAGTCGATCTACTCCTTCGTTGGCATTGATGGCATTGGTTACCTCCAACAAAGAATGAAGTTTGAAGTCCTTGAGGACCAATTGATCTTCTAAATTCCGAATGAGCTTTTCTTTCATTTAAGTTTTTCGAGCAACTGTGGCAACTGACGCAATGCTGCCATCTCCCTGAATTTTTCCTTCACTTCCGAACAAGGACTTCCGAAATAGGTTTTTCCGCCTTCTAAGTCTTTCGATATACCTGACTGTGCCAAGACGATTGCTCCTTCACCAATAGTGACATCACTTGCACAACCTACTTGACCCCATAGAATCACTTTATCTTGAATGCGCACACATCCAGCTAGTCCTACATTAGCCGCCATTAAACAATGCTTGCCCACAACGGTATCGTGACCAATATGCACCTGGTTATCAATTTTCGTCCCCTCGCCGATGCGGGTAATTCCGGTCACGCCAGAGTCGATCGTGCATAAGGCACCAATTTCCACATCCCGCTCAATGACAACACCCCCACAACTATGCATTCGGTGGTACCCATCTGATTTTTTCTTGTAATAAAACGCCGAATGGCCAATAACCGTATTGGCGCCGATAATCGCGTTTTCACCTATTTCTGTGCGGTCCATTAAGACGACGCCTGAATGAATGATGGCATTGGCGCCAATTTTCACATCATGACCAATAAATACATTTGGATAAACAAGCGCCGAAGGATGCACCTCACTTTGATTTCCCAAAGAATTCGCTTGAGGTTGAAAAGGCGTAAAATGGCGCGTCAATCGATTGAAATCATCAAAAGGGCTTTCAGATATTATCAATCCCTTTCCTTCCGGACAATCCACTTCCTGATCAATAAGAATCGTCGTTGCCGCACTATTCAAGGCTTTTTGGTAATATTTTGGATGATCGACGAATACCAAGTCTCCCGAAACCACCATGTGAATTTCGTTGATCCCCTTAATCTGATGATCTGAAGGACCCTTGTATCGGGCACCGAGTAGTTCGGCAATTTCTTTCAATGTGGCAGGAGAGGAAAGTTTCATGCAAATTATTTTTACAAAAGTACATCGTTACACCCCTGCAATTCGACGATTTGCTTGGATTTATCATCGCGCCAATGTTAATTCAAAAAGAACGCAAGGAAATGTTTTTTTTTAATACGTTTGTAACGGCAACTGGTGTTGTCTCAAACAGCGCAAATCCATTGGAATTGGACAAGAATCAAAAAGCCATTCGCACAGCTATTTTTAGCCTTTTAAGCAATGCTCTATTAGCTGCAATAAAGTTTATTGGTGGAATTCTAGGCAACTCCTATGCATTGATTGCGGATGCTATTGAGTCCACTACGGATGTTTTCTCATCGCTACTCGTACTTTTTGGACTGCGCTATGCCTCACGTCCACCCGATGAAAATCATCCTTACGGCCATGGAAAAGCAGAGCCGTTGATCACCTTCGCTGTGGTGTGTTTCTTAATGATTTCAGCCACCATCATTTTTATTGAAAGTATTCACAACATTCAAACACCACACAGTACACCTCATCCCTATACCCTATTCATCCTTCTAGGAATTATACTTTTCAAAGAAATTTCTTTCCGTTTTGTTCATCGCAAAGGAAAAGAAACGAACAGCACTTCTCTTCAGGCGGATGCATGGCATCACCGTAGCGATGCGATTACCTCGCTATTGGCTTTTATAGGCATATCTATCGCCTTGATTTTTGGGAAAGGGTTTGAAACGGCGGATGACTGGGCAGCAATGGCGGCATCATTGTTTATCGTTTATAACGCCTACCTCATCTTTCGTCCTGCATTGGGTGAAATTATGGACGAGCATTTTCACCACGACCTAATCGAAGAGATCCGAAACATTGCTCATGCCGTTGATGGCGTTCTTGAAACCGAAAAATGTTATGTTCGAAAAACAGGCATGCAGTATTTTGTTGATTTACATTTGGTGGTCAACGGGAAGTCAACGGTAGCAGAAGGACATTTTATTTCACATGCGGTCAAAGACCGTGTAATGGCTGAACTTCCCGACATTACCGATGTGCTCATTCACATCGAACCAGATTCTTTTTAGACTTTTTTTTCAAAATTATTGAACCCATCTGTTGTATGCATGTAATCATGGCCAAACTACAACATATGAAACATTTTTTCCTATTCGTGTGCCTAAGCTTTTTAGGAACAACGGCATGGTCACAAACAAAACTTATCGCACACAAAAGCCATAGTGGAAGTGCGAAATCATTCAAATACAGCCTTCATTCAAACGCATTTAGCAAGGGAGAATCCAATTTTGGTCAAGCTCCGCAGCATCTAGTACGCAATTCACGCCTTGATACAGTTCGTTTACTACCCGATGCCCGCGTGGTGATGATTACAAGTGAAAGTTGTTATTGGGCAGATTATGGAGGAAGTCCTGAATCCAATCCTGAATTGTGGAGTGCTGGTAAAGACACCTTGAACGGTCATCCGCTCTTTAATACCGAACACACTCCCATGGAAATCCGTAAAACACTCAAAGAAGAATACTACTTCACAAATCCTCCTGCTTCAGTAGTACTCATTGGTTTTGACGAACCAAAAAAAGAAGTGTCTGAAGCACCGAAAATTGACGAATCGCCGATTAAAGTCATTAAGAAAAAAAGAAAATCAGAAGAACCTCAATTGCCTGCGCAAAAGGGACCTTCACTTTTCTTTATGATTGTCATGACCTTGTTGTCATCAATTCTACGGCTCCCTTTTTAACAGTGATAGATGGCGGGGCGATTTTTACTTTTTCCACTTACATTCTTCGGATTGATCCTTTTGTTTTTTCCGATGACGTGGAATCTATTGGCGTTCCAAAGTTCTATCGCTGAATTTATTTTCTTACCTATTGTTCAGTTAATTTTTCCAGAAATGGACTTGACCTCGGATGCGAAAGGGCTATACGTGTTGGTAGGATTACTTTTGGGGATTTCGCTCATTTTCCATGGTTTCTTTCTTCGTATGAACGCTGAAAAATTCCATCGGACGATGTCCATTTTACGCACAGCCTCTGTATTTTTTCTATCAGCCTTGTTACTAAAATATGGTGCGGACAAACTTTTCAAAGCACAGTTTTATCTTCCGGAACCAAATCTCTTGTACACGCCTATGGGGAAATTGGATAAGGACATTTTGTTCTGGTCGACGATGGGAACTTCATATGAATACAACCTATTCATGGGAATCATAGAAATAATCCCAGGGCTGATGATCTTATTTTCGCGCACCCGAAAACTGGGATTGATCGTCGCCACTGGTGTTTTTCTGAACGTTTTTGCCATCAATCTCTCCTTTGATATTTCAGTGAAACTACTTTCTTTCATTTTGCTGATGATGAGCAGTTATCTTGTATATCCTTTCCTATTCAGCACAAAAGAAGATGAAAAGACATATGCATCTATCAAACCCAAATGGATGACAGCCGTTCTCATTGGATTCATTTTCGTCGAATCAATCGGACCGTACATTTTGAGGGGTAATTTCAATGATGATTATTCCTCGAGACCCATTATGCATGGTGCCTATACCGTCACTCATCAAAACTTCAATGAAGGAAATTCTCTTTTTGATTTTAAAATAAAGCGTGTTTTCATCCACCGCGACGGCTACATGATTTTTCAATTCGAAAACGACGATATGGCGGATTTCGCGTTAGAAATTGATCAAGCAAGACAAACAATGACACTCACCGATTACTCCGAAGCACAACAAATACTTCGGTATAGCTACAATCGAAAGACAAACGTACTAGCACTTCAAAACACCAATGGAACAACCATAATTTCCACCAAGGCTATTCCTTGGAGAAATCTCCCCGCCCTACAAAGACAATTTCACTGGACCGTTGACTAATCAGTAGTTCAATAAGCTCGCAACTGCTTCTTTTACCTTATTTGCGTTCGTCAACAGGGCGGCTTCCAAGGTAGAATTCAATGGAATGGCTGGTGTATCCACTGATCCAACAATCGAAATTGGTGCATCCAATGCGTTGAAATTGTCGCGTTGAATTCTTCCAGCCAAGCCAAGTGTAAACGAAGCTTCAGTGGATTCTTCTGTCACCAACATTGCTTTTCCATG
>JBEIKR010000015.1:0-32435 GCA_040379705.1 Crocinitomicaceae bacterium | reverse complement strand
GAGGCTCTCGAAGCCACAAAGGACGAAAGACAATGGACAAAAGACAAAGGACAAAGGCACCTTTTCGCACTTTGAGCTTCGAAATGAAATGGACCACAAGATTTTAAGATATCAAGAGATTAGGACTTTATTCAATCTTCGGTTGTTGATTTACGGCCTCAATACTTAAAACTCCTAAAATCTTGACGTTTTAACATCATTTTTACCATCTCAAAGTCCTTTAACTCGCTTAAGTTCTTGAATATCTAGGATGTCTTTTGGTCGTCCAGCTTTTATTTTACTTGTAATGAGATCCTCAAAATTAAGTACCCTCCAGCGTAAAAGTTGATGACCATCTACTTGAGCGGTTTCAGCATCAGAATAGGCATCTTCAAAGGATTTGTTTACTGAAAACCTTGTTATTAACTCAATATTGAGGCTTTCAGGAGAAAACTTTAATGAAATGTTTTGTTCAGCGTTTTTTACACTTTCGGGCAAATCATCGATTTCATAACCTAAATCATTGAAAACTTTTAACAGTTGATTCACATTTTTTTCTGATAAATCAATCCAAAAATCGACATCAGCAGAGTGTCTTTGATACCCATGGAAATTGACTGCACCGCCTCCGACCATCAACATGCGCACCTCATACGTGGCGCACAATTCTAGGAATTTTAAAATATCTGAATCCCAACCTTCCATCCTCTATTTTTTTCGGATTAGTTGAAAATTTGAATCATCTGATTGATCGGATTTAGACGGAAATTTCAAGATGGAATTTGACAGCTCGATAAAGCGTAAAAAACGTTCCTCACGAGATAGAGCCAAGAACTCTTCTTCTTGACGCTTATTACTTTCCTCTTTCGACTGAAATTTAATTTCCATGAAATAAAGGTATGAAAAACTATGAAACGTTATAAATACAAAGAAATAAGTTACAATTTACGAAGGACATCAAGATTTTAAGACAGGAGACCGTATAAATTACGAGTTACGAGTTATGAGTTACGCGGCACCCCCATCGCTGCGGTCACGTGAGGCACTCGAAGCAAGATAGACAACTACAAATACAGCGGACGTATCATGTTTTCGAAGTATAGGGTTTGGCAATAATGCTTGGTTCCGACCGCTTTGTTATCTTTGGGTCAATAATAATCGACATTCCGTTAATTGGAGCATAGAATGACAAAAAATAAGAGTATGAAACGATACAAGGCATTGATTTTTGCACTGTTGATCTTCGGATTTCAGTCAATTGGATTTTCCCAAAAAATACTGGACGCCATTACTGAAGGTGACCTTGAATATGTCACAAAGTGGCTAAACAAAGGTGAAGATATTGACATGGAGTTTACAAAAACTTCCGAAACAGGATTGGAAAACGACTTCGATGTCATTTCTTGGGCGGCCGTTAAAAATCAGCAGGAAATCGTTCGTTTTTTTGTGGCGAATAAAAGCAAATTTGATGGGTATGAAATTTTTATTTCTAGAGCCTTAGGTGCGAGTGTTCAATATGGAGATCTTTCGTTTATTCAGTTTTTGATTTCGGAAGGAGCAGATGTGAATCTAGGCTGTCAATACTGCAAGGATGTTTCACCGATTGCTGTAGCACTTGCATATGGGTATTATGACGTGTACGACTATTTCAAGCGCATAGGCGCCTCGGAAAATGTCAGTGGGGGCGCTTACGAACTCATTCATGCAGCAGCCTCACAGGACTCATTGGAATTATTGAAAGATATTTTGGCCAAGCAAAATGACAATCTGGACCTAAGGGATGTGGATGGTTATTCGCCCTTATTGTTTGCGGTTAGCAAGAAATTAATAGACAATGCAGCGTATTTAATCTCCAAGGGGGCTGATGTAGCTGTGATTACTAATGAGGGAACAAGCTTGCTTCATGTGGCAGCTCTCACGGGAGATACTGCAGTGTATCGTTGGGCAGAGAATGTTTATCATAACCATGAATTGGTTGTAGATGTCATGAGTTTAAGTGTGTTTGCATTTGCCATTGTGTCGGATAGCAAAGACCTTTTCGATTATTTTATGGAAAACTATTTAATTGAGGAATGTATTCAGAACTATATCTTTGAGGAGGATGTCCTGATGGATGAAGAGGTTGAATCTGTCACGTTTGCATTTCTTGAGGTTGAAAACAATACCACTTATTTCTTTGAAAAAATGAATGCGCTTGGGTTTGATTGGAATTTCAAAGATCAAGAATATGGGAGAACCCTGAAGCAATTCGCGAAATGGAACAAAAAGAAGGTACTTTATGCGCTGTTGAAGGAAGTAGGCGCGGAGTAGATGTATCCGTTTTTACGTCACATTGTTCCAATTCATTTATTTCGCTGTAAAATTTAATCAATTGGCTGATTTATAGATAGTGAACAAAAGGGATAATCAATGTACATTATTGAATCTAAGGACCGGTTTTTGTCGAATTCTATTACTTTTGTTTGGTTTTTTTATTCCAACCATGTGTAGTTCTTGACGTGCCTTTAGATAAGACTACGTTAAATGAACCGTGTTAATCTTTTGAAAAAAAATGTCAAATTCTATAAAACATAGACAATATGAATACTTATATTAAACTGATTACCTTCTTGATTTTTCTTCACATCGGGTGTTCATATGCTCAAGTACAAGTGAAATATTATGGTTCTTATGGTATAAAATGCGGAGGAATAATAACTGCCGAACTGATAAATCCGACTTTATTGCAGGGGAAGAATGACTTGTCTGGAAATGATACAATTGCGAATTGTTACCGGTTAATCACCAAAAACAATAAAATACAATCATTCACTAGTTTGAAAACGTGTCAGTATAGTTTTTATGATTGCACAGAGTCAATTTATACCTATACACTTACAGACCGAGGATTTTACCGTTCAGGTATTGGCAATTGGTCATGGGGGGTAGATTCTGTATTCTATGAGTGTGATGATGAAGGGAGAATAATTAAAACACAAACAAAAGATGGGTATTACACATTTCTCTACGATGGGAAAGGAAATCTAATCGAAGCTGCAAAATTTGACAATGATCAAAATTTAATAAATGGTGGTGCAAAAATCAGCTATAAATATGATGCCGCGAGCAATGTTATAGAACTTGCGTATTACGACAAGAACAATCGCTTATACAATGACGGATACAAAGCGCCCATAACTAAATATAGTTACGACAATCAAAATAGGCTTATTGAGGAAAGCTATTTCAATGATCGATTAGAGTTTATCGACGGTGTTGCTAAAACGAAATTTACCTATGACCAAAACGGCAATGTACAATCAAAATCGTATTTCGATAAAAGTGACTATCCATCACCAATGTATGAGGATTATCCGAACGTAAAAGAAGTGTATACCTACAATGATCGAAATAAACTTACTCAAGTTATTTATGTAGATAGAAATGATCAGCTTGTGAACGGCATGACTGGATACGCAAAATGTGAATATACCTATCACGCGAATGGTCAGCGCAACATAATCAAGGAATATAGTTATTTGGATGGTAGTCAAAGTCAATTGAACATATCGAAATACGAACCGAATGGAGGTTTGATCGAAGTGTCGAATTACGACAGCCAAGACAGCTTAGTTGAATTGTATTCGGACTATGGAATGTTTGCAATTATTCGGCATAAAAATGACTCCAGGGGTTACCGCATTGAAACGTCTTATTATGACAAGAATGATGCATTAATTGAGGGAATTGCGATTGAAACATTCGGCTTTGACAAGAATGGGAACCGCGTTGAGAGTGCCACCTATGACAAAGAAAGAAATTTGGTTGAGAATGGAAAGCACGCCATCGTAAAGTATAAATTCGATACCAAGGGCCACGAAATAGAAAAGGCATACTTTGATAAAAACCGTATGCTCATTGAGGGTGTTGCTGTTGAAGAAAGTAAATATGATTTGCTTGGGAATTGTATAGAAATTAGAACCTTAGACAAGAATCACCAGTTGATAAGCAAACAATCCATGTACGATTCACTTTTAAATTTTGCCGTTGTAAAGTATGAATTTGATGAGAATTCAAGAATGACAATGGAAGCGTATTATGATCAAAACAATGAGTTAATTGATGGAAAAGCCATCAAAAGAATGAAATACGATGCGAATGGCAATCAAATTGAATCTTCATGTTATAATCGGAATAACGAGCTCATGCCCATGAATGAATTCACGAGTGTAGCAAGTAAAATCTCGAAATTTGACGAAGAGAATCGTTTGGTTGAAGAATCTTATTTTGACAAAGATGCACATTTAGTAAATGTCTCATATTATGATTTTGTTTCCTCTTGGTCTTATGCATTTGGTGAGTTCGCTGTATTGAAATTTTCATATGATACTATTATGTCGTGCAGTGTTTACAATGCCGAGGGCATTTTAACTAAAATTGTCCGTTCTGAAGCCCCATACTTTAACTCACCATTAGAAGTAACGTATTATCAAGGAGATCAAGTTGTTGGCTTTGATGAATATGGGATCAGCAGATATGTGTATACCTATAATTCATTGAATTACTTGGTACGAGAGGTTTTGTATAATGAAAATTTAATGTTTCTTTCAAGAATTGATTACACTTATGATGGCTATACAAATACGTTCAAGGCTTACTTTGATGAGTTTGACAGGCCTACAACAGGTCAAGAAGGTTACCATAAAGTTGATTTAGTAAACACTATTTACTACAATACAAAAGGTAAAGTAATAAAAACGGAAGAGTACCTAAATTCAAAGGTTGATTACTTGAAAACATATGGTGTTGACCAATATGGAGAGGAAATTTATTTAAAGATTTATTCTAAGAAAGGAAAGCCAATCAATGGGAAAGAGGGGTACCATTATTTTGATTTCGTAAATTATAAGTATTACAACGTAAAAGGAAAGGAAGTCATTTATAATTGGGAGTCAGGTAGTTATGAATAATAACTAATGGTTGTATGAATTTTAACGAAGAAATATTCGTCCAAAATCAAAGAATTTTTCTATCAATAATCTCCTAATCAATCAAATTTCTGGTCTATACTCTTATGGCTCTCAGCGAATCTTTGGTGCGTATTGCAAGTCTTAATATCTTAAAATCTTATAGTCCCTTGTCAATTATCCTTTATTCCGTCTCAACAGACGGTCCATTGTCTTTCCTATCCCAACCTTCCATCCGCTATTTTTTTCGGATCAATTGAAAATTTAAATCGTCAAATTTATCTGTTTTTGTGGGAAATTTCAAAATGGAATTTGACAGCTCGATAAAGCGTAAAAATCGTTCCTCACGAGATAGCGCCAAGAACTCTTCTTCTTGAAGTTTTTTACTTTCCTTTTTCGACTGAAATTAAATTTCCATGAAATAAAGGTATGAAAAACTATGAAATGGCGTGTTTGAATAGAGCATTGTGAATTAAATTAGACTTCAAGATATTAAGATGTCAAGATGTTAAGACTTTGTTCAATCCTCGGATGTAGAGATACGAGTTCAAGTCTGAACCCTTTAAAATCCACTACTCAATTTGCGAAGCAATCAAATTCTGAATTGCGCAGCATCAAATTAAGTGTTATGCGACATAATGTGGGTTCGAGACTTCCTTTGGAACCTGAACCACCGAAGAAGTCGACGAGTCTTAATCTCTTAAAATCTAGACATCTTAAAATCTATTCCTAGTGAATCAAACTTTTCAATAGTGCAACTTCGTCTTCCAGAATCTGAATTGTTTTTTCGTATTGCAGAATTAATTTTTCCGGTAGGTTGATGTGATATTGTCTTTTTTCTAAAAATAATCTATTTTTGATCAGTTAGAGTAAAATAATATTGAAGTGGCTTACTTTGTTGCTAGTGATTTATTTAATGTATCAGTTTCGGGTGCCTTTCCATCTGAGGTTATTTTCTCGCTTAAAAATCAGTTTGTTAATGAAAGCCGACTGCATGGGCCAGGGATATACTTTTTGTATTTCAAGGAAGAACTTGTCTATATCGGCTTTTATCGTGGAAGTAAAAAAGTAAATAATGTTGCTTCTGAGAGATTTGTGAAGGAATTAGAGACTATTTCAATGCGCGGAATTCATGTCTCATTAAATAAAACTTCATTGCAAACATTGAATTCATGTTCGCTTCTTTCTTCGTCTTTTCAAAACCCACGTCAAGGAGATAATGGGTGTTTGACTTCGAAGAAACGAATAATTTTTGCAGAGAAAAATTGGATTGAATTGTCACAAAATCCTCAAAACTGGTTGAGTGACTTCGCATTTCATTGGCATCAAAAGTCAAGTGCAAATCAAACAAATATCGAAATAAGTCAATTAGTGAAAGATTTAAAACAATATTATAAACCGATATGTAATGGGTAAGCTTTTTATTTTTTTTGCCTTTTTTAGCGCAATTAATACTTTTGCTCAGTGGAAGACTGAGATAAAAAATGACGGATTTAGTGAGGTTAAACTAATTTATTCTGAATTCTATTCAGACCCCAATAATTCTAGAAATTACAATAAAAATGCGATTGCAATTAGTGGTACAAATCTTATTTTCATCTCAAATGTACTATCAAGTTCGGGCTCTTGTTTTTTAACTTTAAAATTCAAAGTAAATGGTGTTGAAAAATCATATTCCGCTTATGATTCACCCGGGTTTATACAAACAAGAATTCATGGGATGCGCGATTGTCTTTTCTTCAGAGGATATTTAAAAGGAGATTTTCTAAATGATTTTTTAAATGCTACAGAGATACTTATTAAAGCAGATTGTCAGTCTGTTGTTTTTGATCCTGTAATCTTTAAAATGAGCTTGCAACCAAATGAAACTCAAATTGCATGGAATGAAAACACCAATGGCAAGTACTTTGAGGAAAAGAAGTTTATTGCAAATCAAAACACGGAAAATGAGCGTAAAGCCAAAGAATTGGAAATGCAAAAGGCTATTCAAAAGCAAAATGTTTACGAATTGTTGATTTCCAATATAACAGAGAAAAAAATTAAAGAAGCTAAAGCAAATTTTAATAGTTTGAAAGCTCTTTTGGGTTATGATTTATCCGAAAAAAAATATGCTGATTTAGAGTTTATGATTTTGGATCAAGAGAAAAAGAATATACAGGAAATCGAAAAGCTTGTTAATGAAAAAAATATTGATGCTGCTATTGATTTAATAAAAATCACATCCGATGAACCATCAATTCTGAATTCAATAAAATTGGCTTTAATCGAGAGATTTCCGAATCCTACATCTCTTTTATCATCAAGTGAACTAAATGATTTCCTTCAAGGATCAAATGAAAAACTGTCATCTATTTTTAAACAGAACAACAATCAAGAGTTAACTTTAGTTGTAAAAAGTGATGGTACTTGCGAGTTAAAAAATGTCAAGGGAGAATTTATCCATTCATTCAAATGTGCTCCGCAATACATAGCTGAAATTGATTATAGAGGCATCAAATTTAACGTTGATTCGAAATATAATTTGAAAATTGAAGTTGATTGTGGGTCAGCCAAAGTTGTTGGGATTAATTTAGGAAGTGCGTTTTCGAAAGATCGAATGAAGATTGAAAGTGGCGAGATTCAATTCCTTTACACGGCCGATAAAGATGGAACTCTAGTGTTATTGAGAAAAAATGATGGAACAGACTATGATGTCAAAGATGAATTGATCTTCAAAATTAATGAAGTTAAAGTCCTAGATAGCTTGATTGGCAAGAAAGCCAGATTTGTCAGGTCTTGTTCATTAAAAGTGAATGGGTACGATTTTACAAATATTGATATTGAATCAGATATTGAACTAACGAGATTCAAGAAAATCAAATAAATCTGAAATCAACAATTATGGATAAATTTATTATCCATTTCTTCGAAAAAACACTTTTTGAATAGTCGATTTAATGTTCAGTCTTAATCAATTTGACTCACCGATGCTTCAAAAACTCAGGTGAGTTTTTAGATTCAGAGTGAGTAACAGATTGAGAGATGGAATACTTGTAACCTCAAGGTAAGCACTTTAGTAATCAAAGTTGAATTCAAGTCTTCTCTGGCTTCGAGTCTGCTAGCGCACCTCAGCCCAAGTCTTAAAATCTTGATGTCTTGAAATCTACTAGTCTTTTGTCCATTGTCTTTAAGTCCGTTATCAGACGGGCGGTCCTTCGTCCCTTAAAGATGGTACAACAACATCCCCACCGTGAAGTAAATAAACAAGCCCACAATATCATTGAGAGTCGTCACGAACGGACCTGTAGCCAAGGCGGGATCGATTTTGTAGTGGTTCAAGACCAGGGGAATTAAGGTGCCGAAGATCGCGGCGAAGATGATCACACTAAAAAGGGAGATACTTACCACCATGCCTAAGGTGCTGTTCTCGAAATAATAGGCAATGCCATAGATGAGCGCGGAGAGTATGATCCCATTGACCAAGGCGACAATGGCTTCCTTAGAGAGCTTTTGCATGATGCTGCCGAACTGATCGTTGCCCTTGGCAAGGGATTGTACCACAATGGCAGAGGATTGAACACCGACATTTCCACCCATCGCGGTAATCAAAGGAATGAAAAAGGCGAGTGCTGGAACTTGGGTGATGCCCCCTTCGAATTTCGAAATGACTTGCGCGCCTACAATACCGCCCACCATGGCGATGAACAACCACGGAATGCGGGCACGGGTAATTCGCCACACACTAAATGTGGATTCAATCCGCTCGGAGATCCCGGATGCCAACTGGAAGTCTTTATCCGCCTCTTCTTTGATGATGTCGACAACGTCATCGAGGGTAATCCGTCCAACGAGCTTGTTTTGCAAGTCGACTACTGGAATAGAAACCAAGTCGTATTTCTCCATAATCTTGGCTACTTCTTCACTGCTGTCGTTGGTTTTTACGGAGATGATGTTCTTCCCTTGATACAAATCGATAATCTTCGTTTTAGGACTGGCAAACAACAAGCGTTTGAGTGAAAGTACTCCCACGAGTTTATTCAAATCGTCAACGACGTAAATGGTATATACTTTCTCCACGTCTTCAGCCTGACGGCGCAATTCCACCAAGCAGCGGTTTACTGGCCAATCGAGCTTTGCCCGAATGAATTCTTTCTGCATGAGTCCACCCGCCGTATCTTCGTCGTAGTTGAGGAGATCAACGATGTCTTCAGCCGCCTCGTCGTCTTCCATCTGTGAGATGACCTCCTGGATTTTCTCTTCGGAAAGGTCATAGAGGATGTCGGCAGCATCATCCGAATCTAGATTTTCGAGCTGGTCGGCAATTTCTTTCGAGGAAAGGGAGGCAAGGAAACGGTCGCGTACATCCTCATCGAGTTCCATCAATACATCCGCCTGCACCTCTTCGTCCATCTGGAAATAGACATACTTGGCTTCGTCGTTGTTGAGTCTGTCAAGAATTTCCGCGATGTCCGCGTAGTGAAGCTCCAATACGTTTTCACGAATCCACGCAGTATCCCCTGCCGCAATCTTTTCGCGGAGCAGCTCGAGGAATTCTTTGTTCAGTTCGAAACGCATCTGAAATTTTTTGCAAAGATACGGAAAACTGAAGGGAAGGTTGCTTTTTTTTCGGTTTGGTGGGAGAGTAAATTGAGCTATGGTGAAAACTTAATTTTCCGGTGACAAAACTTTCATTTTTATTTTGCTTCAAACGACATCTTGAATTGAGAAAACAAATACTTTTGCTCCATGGAATTGGATGTGCCCTCGTTAGAACTGCCCTTCTTCGCAAACCTACTGATATTGTTGGTTTTAGCGCGTGTGTTGGGGGAGGTATTTGAGCGACTCAAGCAACCGGCCATGATTGGTGAAATCCTTGCCGGAGTTATTCTTGGACCAACCATGCTGAATTACATCCATCGCACCGAAGATTTAAAGGTGATATCGGATCTCGGTGTGTTCTTGGTGGTCATCATTGCGGGCTTGGAAATCAATTTTGATGACATCCTTAAATCTGTTCGCGGAAGGAGTATCGTTATTTCACTTTTGGCATTTTTCTTACCGATTGTATCTGGATTTTTGGTCGGACAGGCGTTTGGACAAGATGTGATGTCTACCATTTTTATTGGTTTGTGCGTCGCCATTACAGCGCTTCCGGTGAGTGTGCGAATGTTGATGGATTTAAAGCAATTGCAGAGCCCGATAGGCAAACGAATTGTCAGTGTGGCTATCTTTGATGATGTATTGGCATTGTCCATTTTAGGGGTTTTGTTGGCATTGAAGGATGTGGAGAAGACGTATGCTGCGATCACCCAAGCAACGATTTTCTCTTTGATTAAACTGGTATTGTTTTTAACCGTTGTTGCCATCGTTTACCGCATCATCAAGAGTTTTGCAAAGCGCGAAAATTTCATTGAATCCCAGCTCAATAAATTGCTTCTTTTGTTGCGAGGGAAAGAGTCCTTGTTTGCGATTTTCTTTGTATTCATTCTTCTGTTCTCAACCTTAACTGAATCGATAGGTCTGCACTTCATTATTGGGGCATTTTTCGCGTCAATGTTATTAAGTAAAGATTTGGTGGGCGAAAAGCATTTAAACACTTTCCATAATACCACCAATAGCATGGCAATGGGCTTCCTGGCACCTATTTTCTTCGCGGGAATTGGTCTTGAGTTTAAGTTTGGATCGATCACCAATTATTGGTTGCTGGCATCAATCATCGCTGTTTCGTTCGCATCAAAGATTATTGGGGGATATCTGGGTGGACGCTTTGCTCGTTTGAATCATCGACAGGCCGTTACCCTTGGCTTCGGTTTGAACGCACGTGGAATCATGGAGTTGGTAATCGCTAATATCGCATTTAGAGCGGGCCTCATAGATGTTGAGATTTTCTCTATGTTGGTTGTCATGGGATTGGTTACCACGTTGACAACTCCTTTCCTTTTGAAATGGGCATTTAAGCGGATGGATGCTGATGCGTCGGCTCCAATTCCTGCGGAGTCATAAAGAGCGCATAGAAGTACGCAAAGAAGGTAACACCCATCTGGGTTTCTAAACTGTCTTCGATCAGAAAAGTGACCATGCTAATGAGGATGAAAACCACGCCTGGAAAGTAGTGTGCCCTCCATTGGATCTTAAAGAATCGAAGGAGCATCCAAAGAAAGACGATAAATCCGACAATTCCGAAAGTTATCCAAGCCGTCAAGTATGAATTGTGTGCACGATGACGGTTTTCTTTTAATAAGCGGGATTGATCGGCTTTGTATTGCTGATCAAAAGCATGCTGAACATCGCCTGTTCCTACTCCAAGTAGCCAATGATGCTGAATGATGTGTATTCCAGTTTTCCAATATTCGATACGTTGCCATAGTGAATGACCATTCGCCTCCCCAGGATGATGCACTTGATACCGTATACCTTCAATTCTCCCCAGTAAACCTGATTTCGATTCTGCAGCACTCGCAATGCCATTTTCAATGTCGTGGATGTCGGCATCTGATAAATGTGAAACACCCTCAGCATCTTTGCGCAAATCACGTGAAGTGAGATAACGCATAAGCGTGAATTTAACCGGATATCCTTTAAGATCAAGGCTGTCATATTTGATAGCTGACCGGGCATTCCAAGAGCTCCGCAATTCCTTTTCACAGACATATACGAAAATCGCCTTACCCTCCGCAAACATATTGGACCGTAAATCGTGTGAATAAGGGTTTCCTTGTGCCGTATATTTATCCAATTTTTCAAGTGAATAATGCGTTTGTTTCACAGGAGTTAGAATGTAAACAATAGGTATGACAATCAAAGCGGACAGTAAACACAATGAGACAATGGCTAGTTTTTTACTTCGTTGGCGAAGAGCCTCGAAGGCAATCATTCCGAAGGAGATCAATAGTGAAATTGTTCCTGACAAGATTTGACTGTAGTATGTATAAAAGGCAAACCACAAAATAAATACTACCCAAACGAACATCCATTTTTTGGCGAAAATACGAATGAAATAATAGGAGAGGGCCGCAGCAAAACCGATTTGGATTCCGTAGCGAATGTGAGAACCAAAGAGTGACATTCCTCGGATGTCATCGTAGGTGCGGTTTCCAAGAAGTTGTTGATAGGATAAAAAATTGATGATGGATGAAACAAGAAGAGTGAGGACGTAAAGTAGCAATAAGATTCGAAGATGCTTTGGTTCAAAAGGTTTCCTTGCTCCAAGTACCAGAGGCAATACAAGCAGCGGTAATTTTACACGGATGTCGTTCATGGCATACGTGAGGTCCGACGAATAGGAGAGGGCGATAAAATGCAGCGCGAAAAAAGCCAGACAGAGGTGAATAAGCGTGTTTCTTCCTGAAATTTCATTGCTTGGTGCGTTCCAAAGGAGATTGATGCGCAGGTGTTGCCATTTTTCTTTCCAATTCCAATCAAAAAGAAAGGCCAACGAGAGGATCATTGTACCAATCGACATCAAGACGGTGCTGCATGGAATGCCTATGGCCAGGACGGCCGCTCCAAAGAAATGGAAATTCGTGTGAAAGGTAGAGCCGGAACGCATGTTGGCCATTTGAGAGTTTAATTAGTTCCGGAGAGGTAACGACTAAATTCCGAGAATAGTGTTGTAGGTGCTGCGGTTTTTTAATATTTCAAGTGCCTTCTCCACATATAAGTCGTTACGGAAGGCATCGATTGCGCGTCCTTTTTGATAATAATATCTTGAGATGATCTCGTTTTCAAGAAGATACTTGATCTCGTTTCTGAATTTTTCCAGGTCGCGTTCTTTTGACGGAACGACACGTGCCATCAAAGCGTCGTATTCTGCTTTTGAATCTTCATAAAAACCTTCTTTTTCAGCCGTTTCTTTCATTTTTTTAAGCATCTCTTCTGACGCCGTTGAATACGTAAATTCTTCAGCAAGCACATATTTTTTGAACTCATCGTACTCGGCATCCGTCAAGGCAAATTTCCCCGCTTCAGCAATGGATGGATGTGCATGATGGTAGCGTGTTGCGAAATTGAAAATCAAATTGTTCGCATAAATCGTGGCAGTCAAGCGGCTCAAGTTCTCCAATTCAACTTTCACGTCAGGCTCAATACCGCGTCCATCGATCACATCGCGACCATTCGCCGTTTTGAATACTTTCAAAAGTGAATCTGGAATTTCTTTAGGCCGTTCTCCTTCTTCTTTTTCATAATACTCCAAACGTTGAACACAACGACCAGACGGAGTATAGTACTTTGCAATTGTCAGCTTTACTTTCGACCCGTATTTTAAGTCGTAGGTGCGTTGCACGAGTCCTTTTCCATAGGATGTTTCACCGATAATCACTCCGCGATCGAGGTCTTGAATACTGCCAGCAACAATTTCACTGGCCGATGCGGACCCATCATCAATCAACACAGTGAGCGGAATGGTTAAATCCAATGGTGCCTCTAAGGTGGCATACACGCGGTTTTCTTCCGCAACACGTCCTTTCGTAGTCACAATGGTTTCACCTTTTTTCACGAACATGTTCACGATTTTAACCGCCTCAATCAAAAGTCCTCCACCGTTGCCGCGAAGATCCAGAATTACTTCTTTCATTCCCTGTGATTTTAAGTCGAGAAAGGCCGTGCGTACATCCGAAGCAGCTGTTTGCGTAAAGCTGTTCAATTTGATGTACCCTACAGTGTTATTCACCATGCCGAAGTAAGGAACATCTGGAAGTTTGATTTCGTCGCGAGTTACAGAGATTTTCTTCTTGCCCTCGTTTTCACGCTCCACTTCAATGACAATCGTGGTTCCTTTTGGCCCTTTCAACGCACTCGACACATCGTCAGAATCTTTTTTGTACATGTCCTTGCCGTCCACTGAAATGATTTTATCTCCCGCTTGAAGTCCCGCTTTCTGCGCTGGATTTCCCTCGTACGGTTCAGCAATAAATGTATAGTCTCCCATCTTGCGAATAAGTGCGCCAATTCCACCGTATTGACCTGTCGTCATGAGGCGGTAATCCTCAATGTTCGATTCGTGGTAATACACCGTGTACGGATCAAGCTCTTTCAACATGGCATCAATGGCTGTTTTGCCAATTTTTCCAGCCTGAGGCTCATCCACATAGTACATTTCAAGGTGCTGGTAGATTTGATCCATCAGCTCCATGTTTTTGATGATCTCGAAACCGTTAGACTGAGAGTAAACATGTGTAGAGACGATGAATGTCAAAACAAGTGCAACGAGCGGACGAAAAAATGTGTTAGTGATCATGGTGTAATTTTTCGATGAGTTGAGTGAATAGCTTTTTTATTTTTTTGTCAAGTTGGTCGGTACTCAATTCTTCCTTGGCGGTATAGACAAGAAATATGGCCAATTGTTGTTTTGTTTCGGTTAAAAAGTCCTCTAAGATAAATTTATTCTTCCGAATGGCTTCACGAACGACACGTTTGATTCGATTTCGGTCGTGTGCATGACGATTGATTTTTTTTGGTGCTGAAATAACGATTTGAAAAGGGACATCTGCTGAATTTTCATGCCTCAAATACACCAGTGTAAAAGGGAACGCTTTCACCGATTTCCCCTCCTTAAATAGAGATTCAATCAGTTTCTTGCTGCAAAGTTTATATTCCTTCCCGAACGTTTGATCCATAAGTAAGGCATTACTCCTGGTCAATCCGAGGCAAATTAATGAACTCCTTAATCACAAAACTGGTTGGAAATTCTCTGAGCAGAGTTTCACGCACACGCTCAGCCTCAAGTAGCGATCGAAAATCACCAACTTTTAGGACAAAATTTGGTGCATTGAAAACAATGTATGTATCCACCTTGGGGAATTGGCCAATGAACTTACTTCGCGCATCATCAACAAGTTGCTTGTCAGCATCGAAGAAAAGTTGGACACGATATCCAACAAGTTGTGGAGACGTAGCAGGAGGTATTGGAGCACCTTGTTTTTTAACAAGCGCATCAATCCGTGAATCTTTAATAATTTTCACATCTCCTTCCTGAGCTAAAGTGCCCATGCTTGGAAGGAAAATGGCAGAGAATACGATTAAAAAATGTTTCATAATATCTTTCCAAAAGTAACAATTTGTTGCAAAATTCAAAGAAAATACGGCGAATGTTCCGGTATTTTTAGGTGAAACGCTTATGAACGTTCTTTTACACTTATTTAGAATGATTTTAAATTAAAGATTCGATCTCGAAATTTGTCATAAAACTGTCATTCAATGTGTCTATTCTTCTAAATTTGCAACCGTCAAATAGTGTCGATTTTGACCTAGGACAAGCGTTTTTACACTAAAATATCTATTAGTCAGATGTTTAGAAACTTAAGAAATTGGTGTTACGGTACTCTTGCGCTCGTTTTTGTAGCGGGGAGTTTTACATCACAAGCACAAGGTGAAGCACTTTTCAAAGCGAAGTGCGCGAGTTGTCACCAACCACATAAAAATGGTACTGGACCAAAGCTTTTCCAAGCGCGCAAAAAGTGGGCTGATGGGGGTGCAAAAGATGGTTCTATCTATCAGTGGGTGAACAACTGGCAAGTAGCAGCGGCAAGCGATCCGTATGCGCAAACGGTATCTACTTGGTCTCCAACAGCGATGAGTGCCTTCCCTGAATTGAAGAAGGAGGAGATTGATGCCATTTTGGACTGGGTGGATGCTCAGCCAGAGCCAGGAGCAGCAGCGGCGGATGGTACAGCCCCAGCAGATGGAGCGGCACCTACCGATGCAGCCGCAGAAGAAGAGGAAGGTTTGGGATGGATTTGGATTATTCTTGGGGTAATCTTCTTTACCATTATTCTTGCTGTAGGTGGTGTGCGTCGCCAGTTGAATATTGCTTCAGCAGATGCGAATGGTGAAGATGTGAAGGAAGGAATGACTTACGGTGAAGAATTCAAGACTTGGGCTTGGAAAAACCGCTTGTATGTTGGTCTTGGGTCTTTGGTCATCGTAATCAGTGTAATTGTCACATTGTTCTTGAGTCTTTATCGAATTGGTGTGGTTGAGGATTATCAGCCGTCACAACCAATTGCATTCCCTCACGCAATCCACACAGGTGTAAATGGTATTGATTGTAAATACTGCCACAGTTCTGTGACGAAATCTAAATCAGCTGGAATTCCATCAGTAAACGTGTGTATGAACTGTCACAAACAAGTGAATGGTCGCACTCCGGCACAGCAAGAGCAAATCGCGAAGATTTACGATGCGGCAGGTTGGGATCCAAGTGGTGCTGGAAAATACATTGGTAAAGTGAAGCCTATCGTTTGGAATAAGGTGCACGTGCTGCCTGACCACGTTTACTTCAATCACTCTCAACACGTCGTTGTTGGTGGAGTAGATTGTAAGCAATGCCATGGTGACATGACGAAGCAAGTGGAGGCGGTGAAAGTTCAACCGGTTTCTGAATTGAACAAAATTGAAGGAAATATTCCATTGACTAAACCTACCATGACAATGGGATGGTGTATTGAATGTCACGCTGCGAAAGAAATTTCTACCGGAGCATTGGATTCAAAGAAAAGTGGATACTATGATGAAATCCACAGAAGATTACTGCAAAACAAAAAAGCGAAAGCGCTATATGGGCAGTATTTGGAGGATGGAATTGTATCCGTAAGTGAACTTGGTGGTTGGGAATGTGCTAAATGCCACTATTAATTAACGAATCGAAGTAGTCGAAAATCATATGGGAATGACAAGAAAATATTGGAAAGGTCTTGAAGAGTTGAAAGAGACCCCCGAGTTCCTCAAGTCGAAAGAACAAGAGTTTCCTTCACAAATGTCAGTGGAAGAGTTTTTGTCGGATGAAAATCTGATAGAGACTTCTACTGCACGTCGAGACTTTCTTAAGTTTTTAGGCTTTAGCGTAGCAGCTGCAACTGTAGCAGCATGCGAGGCGCCTGTAACGAAGGTAATTCCTTACGTAAACAAGCCTGAAGATGTGACGCCTGGTATGCCAACATGGTATGCTTCGACATATTATGATGGCCAGTCTTACGCAAGTATCCTTGTAAAAACGCGTGAAGGTCGTCCAATTTATATCAAGGGAAATAAAGATTTTGGAATTGTCAATGGTGGAACAAATGCACAAATCATTGCGTCTGTTCTCGGGTTGTATGATAGTGCACGTCTTCAAGGACCTACTTACAACGGTTCTGAAACTACCTGGAAACAGTTGGATTCAGCAGTTATGTCTGGATTGAAGTCGGCAAAGAAAATGACGATCGTTACCAATACCATCATCAGCCCTTCAATGAAAGCAGCAGTTGATCAATTGGCATTAGCGATTGGTGCAACGCCTGAAAACGGAAAACTAAATCATATCCAATACGACGCAGTATCGTATGCAGGAATGCGTTTGGCGAATAAAGAAAACTTTGGTGCTGAGATTATTCCATCGTATGATTTTGCGAAAGCAAAAACAATCGTAAGTGTTGGAGCGGATTTCTTGACTTCATGGTTGATGCCAACAGCATTTGCTACGCAATATGGTACACGTAGGAACCCTGATGGCGACTGGATGTCGAAGCACTTCCAATTCGAGTCAATCATGTCAGTGACTGGTTCAAATGCGGATTACCGTGGAATGATTAAGCCGTCTGAACAGGCAAACGTGTTGTCATACATCTTGAAAGCGTTTAATGTGAGTACAGGAGTATCAACAACCTTGTCTGCTGATGCGGCGAAAGTTGCGGATGCGGCAGTGAAAGCATTGAAAGCTTCGAAAGGAGAATCTATAGTAGTAGCTGGATCGAATAATAAGTCGGTTCAAATGCTCGCAAATAAATTGAATAATGTTCTAGGTGCATATGGAGTAACAATTAACCTGAATGAAAAGGTGAATTTGTTCAAATCTGAAGATGCGAAAATGAACGCTTTTGTGAAAGACGTTATCGGCGGTAAGGCTTCGGATGCGGTACTTTTCTTGGGTGTAAATCCAGTGTATACGTTATCAAACGGAAAAGCCTTTGGTGAAGCGTTGAAGCAAGTGAAGCTTTCTGTTTCTTTCTCTTCACATGCGGATGAAACTGCAGTAAACTGTAAATATATTTCTCCTGATCACCACGCGTTGGAGTCTTGGGCGGATTACAATCCAACAACATCTCATTTTGCTGTGGCACAGCCAACGATTCGTCCATTGTTCGACACAAAATCGGCTTTGGAAACGATGTTGGTGTGGGCGGGTAAAGCAAATCGTTCAGGAAAGGATTCAAAAGTAGCACACGAATTTATTCGTACAACGTGGGAAACATCTCCTGCATTGGTTTCTGCTCCAGGAATCGCAGACAAGACGAATTTCTGGAACTTGGCAGTGCACAACAGCTGTATCACTGCACCTCAAGCACCAGATGCGACACCATTGGTATTTACAGATGCTAAAATTGGTTCAGTTCCATCTGCATCAGGTTTAGAAGTGGTATTGTACCAAAAAGCAGGAATCGGAATAGGTGCTCAAGCGAACAATCCATGGTTGCAAGAGTTGCCAGATCCGATGACGAAAGTAACTTGGGATAACTATATCACCATGAATCCATCTGAAATGGAGAAAGGTGGGTATGTGACCACATACGATCAAGAGCATGGATTGAACCTAGCAACAGTAACTGTTGGAGGTGCATCTGTGACATTGCCAGTTTATCCACTTCCAGGCCAAGCACCCGGTACCGTTGGTATCGCTCTTGGATACGGACGTGGTGAGAACGGTGAAGCAATCGGTAAAGCAGCGTTTCAAACAAAAGAATATGGTGGTCATGCAGCATCTGAGGATGGCAAATTGATTCCAATCGGTGCGAATGTCTTCCGCTTCGTTCAAAACGAAAATGGAACAATGGCGTATGAAGTTTCTGGTTCAATCAAGAAAACGGAAGGTACGTACAGCATTGCAGCGACACAAATTCACCACACTGTGATGGGCCGTCATTCAATTGTTCGTGAAACAACATTAGATACATACACAAACAAGGACAAAGAGGCGTACAATCCTGCGCACATGCTTCAAAAGCTTGACAAGGATGGAAACCACGTAGAACGTCCTGTTAGTGAGTTTGACCTTTGGGATGCTCACCCAGTGGAGAAAATTGGACACCGATGGGGTATGACAATCGACCTTTCGTCTTGTATTGGTTGTGGTTCATGTTTGATCGCTTGTCAATCTGAAAATAACGTTCCAGTTGTTGGTAAAGATGAAGTAAGAAGAGGCCGTGAAATGCACTGGTTGCGTATCGACCGATACTTTGCTTCAGAAGAAGAGGCTGCTGTTGGAACACGCAAGGATGCGGAGACTTTCAGTTACGATGAAGCAGAAAACGCTGCATTGAACCCGAAAGTAGTTCACATGCCAATGTTGTGTCACCACTGTAACCACGCTCCATGTGAGACGGTTTGTCCGGTGGCTGCAACAACTCATAGCAATGAAGGATTGAACCAAATGGCGTATAACCGTTGTATCGGTACGCGTTACTGTGCGAACAACTGTCCGTACAAAGTGCGTCGCTTTAACTGGTTCAACTACCCATCATACAAGAAATTTACAGAGGTGAATCCTGCACAGGATGACCTAGGTAGAATGGTATTGAATCCAGATGTTACTGTTCGTACACGCGGTGTAATGGAGAAGTGTTCATTCTGTGTTCAACGCATCCAAGCAGGAAAGCTTGTGGCGAAGAAAGAATCTCGTCCTGTAATGGATGGTGACTTTGCTTCAGCATGTGTGGATGCATGTCCTACAAACGCAATCACTGTTGGTGACTGGAATGACTTGAAATCGATGGTACGCTCAAGTGCTGATGACAAGCGTTCATACCAAGCACTTGAAGAAGTAGGTGTTCGTCCGAATATCTGGTACAAAGTGAAAGTTCGCAACGAGAAAAATGATGTATTGGATGCACTGCAAGTGGCTGAAGGACATCACGCGGCGAAAGGTCACGGGAATAACAAGAAACATCATTAATTGATTAAAATCGATTGTAATGCATAAGGAAGCAGCAATTAGAGAGCCCCTCATCTTAGGTCACAAGACCTACCACGATGTAACGGAGGATGTATGTAAGCCAATTGAGGACAAAGCACCGCGTATGTGGTACATCCTTTTCGGTATTGCATTAATCATCGGATTGTATGGAGTGGGAAGTATTCTATATCTCTTAGGTACCGGTATCGGTGTTTGGGGATTGAACAAAACCATTGGATGGGCGTGGGATATCACGAACTTCGTATGGTGGGTAGGTATCGGTCACGCCGGAACCTTGATTTCAGCCGTGCTATTATTGTTCCGCCAGAAATGGAGAATGGCGATTAACCGTTCAGCCGAAGCGATGACAATCTTCGCGGTATTTATGGCTGGATTGTTCCCATTGATCCACATGGGTCGTCTTTGGGTTGGTTACTGGACTTTGCCTTTGCCGAACCAATTTGGTTCCTTGTGGGTAAACTTTAACTCACCACTTCTTTGGGACGTATTCGCGATTTCTACGTATCTTTCTGTATCATTGGTTTTCTGGTATATTGGTTTGATTCCTGACTTCGCAACCATTCGTGACCGTGCGAAGAAGCCATTATCGAAGAAAATGTACTCGATCTTGGCATTTGGATGGTCAGGGCGTGCGAAGCACTGGAACCGTTTCGAATTGGTTTCTTTAGTTTTGGCAGGTCTCGCTACTCCTCTTGTATTCTCGGTTCACTCAATTGTATCATTCGACTTTGCCACATCTGTAATTCCAGGATGGCATACCACCATCTTCCCTCCATACTTCGTGGCAGGTGCGGTATTCTCAGGATTTGCGATGGTACAAACACTACTATTGGTGATGCGTAAGGCAATGGGTCTTGAGGCGTATATCCACACAAAACACGTGGAATACATGAACATCGTCATCATGGTGACAGGTTCAATTGTAGGTGTTGCTTACTTGACAGAGTTGTTCGTCTCTTGGTATTCAGGTGTTGAATACGAATCATATGCATTCATTAATCGCTTCTCTGGTCCTTACTGGTGGGCATACTGGTCAATGATGACTTGTAACGTAATTTCTCCGCAGTTGATGTGGTTCCGTCCTTTGAGAAGAAGCTTGTTGTTTACATTTATCATCTCGATTGTAGTGAACATCGGTATGTGGTTCGAGCGTTACGTAATTATTGTGACATCATTGCACCGTGACTACCTCCCGTCCGCATGGAGCATGCACTACCCAAGCCACATCGATATCGCTATTTATGTTGGTACAATCGGGTTGTTCTTTACATTCTTCTTGTTGTTTGCACGTTACTTCCCAGTGCTTGCATTGAACGAAATCAAAACAATCTTGAAATCATCTGGTGAGTCTTACAAGAATGCACCAGATCATTCACATGACAATCACTCAAACCATTAATGATAGGAACATGGCAGAGAAAGTAATATATGCAATGTACGACGACGACGATGTGCTAAAAGATGGTGCAAAGAAGTTGGTTGCTAAAGGAGTAAAAATCGCGGAGGTGTTTTCACCGTTCCCGATTCACGGAATAGATCCAATCATTGGAGTGAAAAATACACGTTTGGGTATTATGGCCTTCATTTATGGGATTACAGGCACCATGTTGGCGACCTATGGAATGCGTTTCTTCATGGTGGAGGATTGGCCAATGAACATTGGTGGTAAGCCAAACTTCACGTATTTGGATAACATTCTAGCGTTTATTCCAATTACGTTTGAGTTCACCGTATTGTGTGCAGCTCACGGAATGGCAATTACGTATTTGTTAAGAAACAAAACATTGCCTGGAATGCCAGCGCAAAATCCTGATCCACGTACCACTGACGATAAGTTTGTAATGGAGATTCGCTTATCAGAAAATTCAAATTTCTCGGCTGAGCAATTGGAAGGAATGATTCGTGAAACAGGAATGATCGAATTGGATCAAAAGGAAATTAAATAATTGCCAGGTATTGTAAGATACTGCGTCTGACACAAAAAATATATTAGACAGATGAAAATGAACTTCAAGGCATTAGCAGGTATGACAATGATTGCAGCGACAGGATTTATTCTTGGATCGTGCACGTCAAACCCAGATAGCTCCGGATTGGAATATATGCCAGATATGTACCGTTCACCCGCGATAGAAGCGTATGTCGATTATGGAGAAGTGCGCGGAAAAGAGCACATGAACATGAAGATGACTTTGTCAGCTATGACACCGCCTGCAGGAACAGTTCCTTACTATGGGACAGATTCAGCTACTGTGTACTTGATGCTGCCATACTACCGCAAAGCGAATATCGCCTTCCGTGAGACGCATGGTATGTATGGTGCTGATCTAACAAGTGCTGATGAATACACGCTTGCGGCAGCTGATATGAACCCGTACAAACTGACCGCAAAGAATACTGAAGAGGTATTCAAGATGGGTAAAGAATTGTATACAGCAATGTGTCAGCACTGTCACGGTGAAAAAGGTGACGGAAATGGACCAATGGTAGTGAGTGGAGCCTATGCTGGTGTTCCTAACTACATGGATCGTGCAGCTTTGTCGGATGGACAAATGTTCTATTCAATTTACTATGGTAAAGGTGCAATGGGGTCTCATGCCTCTCAATTGAACAAAAAAGAAATTTGGACCTTGGTACACTATGTAAATAGATTCCAAGATGCAAACTATGGCAAGTTCGATGCAAATGGATTGGCGATGGCTGCTCCGGCTGCAGCAGATACAACAGCAGCAGCAAAGAAATAATAATCTGAATGACTACGAACATGGAATTCACAATTACGAATAAAGCAAAAACAGTAACACTCGCACTAATCGTTGTTGGTGTATTGTTTACAGCAATCGGTGTATTCACCGGTATGAGCGATCATCATTTTGCCACGCGACTGTTGGCGAATGGATTAATCAATAGTTTCTTCTTCTTTGCAATCGGTCTTGGAGCATTGTTCTTCCTTGCGCTGCAGTATGCAACAGAAACAGGTTGGTATGCATCTGTAAAACGTGTGATCGAGGCAGTAGCTGGTTTCCTTCCGTATGGAATGATGTTGATGCTTGTTACTTTGCTTACGATTACCTTCATGCACGGTGCGCACATCTATACTTGGATGGATCCTGAAATGTACACGAAAGGAAGCCACCATTACGATGCAATCATCGCCGGAAAACGTCCTTTCTTGAATGAAATTTTCTTCTGGATCAGAACTTTGGTTTACATGGCAATCTATTATATCTTCTGGATGGGCTTTAGAAAGCGTTCATTGATGGAAGATTCAGTAGGTGGAACAGACCTTCACTTCAAAAACTACAAAAAAGGAGCAACGTTCTTGGTGTTCTTCGCAGTATTTAGCTCAACGTCTTCATGGGACTGGTTGATGTCTATCGACGTACACTGGTTCTCAACATTGTTTGGATGGTACACGTTCGCAGGTATGTGGTGTTCAACAATGGTTGTACTTGTGTTGACAACACTTTACTTAAAGAAATTGGGTTACTTGCCAAATGTGAACGATAGCCACATTCATGACCTCGGAAAATGGACCTTCGCGACTTCCTTCTTGTGGTCTTATTTGTGGTTCTCTCAATTCATGTTGATTTGGTATGCAAACATCGGTGAAGAGGTAGCATACTACATCATGCGAATCGAGAACTTCAAAATTCTTTATTTCTCTATGTTCTTGATTAACTTCGCTTTCCCAATGTTGATTTTGATGTCGAGAGATGCGAAAAGAAATGCTGGAATCTTAACTTTGGTAGGATTGGTAATCCTTTCAGGACACTGGTTGGATGTGTATATCATGGTTTCTGCTGGAACGCTTGGTGCGAATGCGCAATTTGGATTCTTGGAATTGGGAATGGTAATCGCAGTGTTAGGTTTCTTTATGAGAATCATTTTGATCAATCTCACGAAAGCACCACTTACTCCAGCGAATCACCCATTCCTGGATGAAAGTGTTCATCACGAAATATAATTTGAAATTTATTTTATCACAGATAATTGACTAAAGATGTTAAGTAAATTAATCGCACTTCTCGTAATCGTTCTAGGTGTTGTAGCCATCGCGCAATTGGTTCGTGTGTACGAATTGTCTTCGAAGCTCCGCAACCGTGGCGAACACGAAATCACGGATCGTGACAATAACCTGAACGGACGAATGATGTTCATGTTTGTTATTGCGTTATATGCATTTTTCTTATGGCTAGTACTTCGTTATGGTTGGACAGGTAGAGGAGAAGCAGCATCTACAATAGGTCGTGAGACAGATTGGTTGTTGAATGTAAACTTTGTGATCATTATCGCAGTGTTCCTTTTGACAAACACATTGTTGTTCTATTTCTCTTACCGTTATGTGCGCAAAGAAGGTGTGAAGGCTTTCTACTACCCACACAATAACAAATTGGAAATGTTGTGGACCGTTGTTCCTGCGTGTGTTCTTGCGGTGATTATCATCCTTGGATTGAAAAAGTGGAACGACGCAACATCAGCAGCATCTGATGAAGCAATTCGTGTTGAGTTGTTCTCAAAACAGTTCGATTGGACAGCGCGTTATTCTGGGTACGACAATATCTTAGGTCGTTTCGATTATAAATTGACGACAGATAAAAATGAATTGGGGTTGATGACGACTGCAACAATTGACAGTGCAATCTTCGCTATGGAGAACGGCGTTACAGGGATTGATTCCTTGGAAGCTAAGTTGAACAACCGCAAAATCATGTTGGTACCTGAAGAACGCGAGAAAATGGAAACAGATCTTTCTCGCAAGCAACGTTTGATTCGTTTGTTGTATCAAATGCGTGCACACCACGATTCTAAATCGGATCGTGCCGCGATGGATGACATCATCCAAAAAGATACACTTTACTTGTGTGCGAACAAAGAGTATGAATTTAATTTCCGTGCGAAGGATGTATTGCACTCGGCTTATTTCCCACATTTCCGAGCACAAATTAATACAGTGCCTGGAATGACAACACGCTTCAAGTTTACGCCAGACATCACAACAAAGGAAATGCGCGTGAAGAAAAACGACGCGAAGTTTAACTATATTTTGATGTGTAACAAGATTTGTGGTGGAGCGCATTACAAAATGAAAATGATTGTTGTTGTGTTGTCTGAAAAGGAATACAACCAATGGATGAAAGGTGCACAGGCGAAAACCTTCAAAACGATTTTCTCGCCAGCTCCAGCACCTGCAGCTGCGCCAGCTACAGGAGCAGATACAACAGGGGTGGTAGTAGATACAATGGCAATGCCTGCACCAGTTAAATAATTAAGATTTACAACTCTTTAAATAAAGTCAAATGTCAGCAATAGCGCACGAAGAACACGGACATCACGAAGCACACGGTCATCATGACCATGAGCACCATGAAGAACATTTCGTTTCGAAGTACATCTTCAGTCATGACCACAAAATGATCGGAAAACAATTCTTGATCACGGCGGTGTTCATGGGAGTTGTGGCCATGTTACTTTCAATCCTTTTTAGAATTCAGTTGGCTTGGCCAGGTGAAAGCTCTGATTTCCTATCTTTCTTCCTCGGTGAGACTTGGGCGCCAAACGGTGTATTGAAAGAAGATATGTACCTCGGACTTGTAACCATTCACGGTACGATCATGGTGTTCTTCCTCTTGACAGGTGGATTGTCAGGTACTTTCTCGAACATCCTTATTCCTTTGCAAGTAGGTGCACGTGATATGGCATCTGGGTTCCTGAACATGCTTTCGTTTTGGTTCTTCTTTATCTCTTCGATTTTAATGTTTTGCTCTTTGTTCATCGAGACAGGACCAGCTATGGCAGGTTGGACAGTTTATCCCCCTCTTTCTGCATTGCCACAAGCAGTGTCTGGATCTGGTTTGGGAATGACTCTTTGGTTATTCTCTATGGCTATCTTCATCGCAGGTTCGTTGATTGGATCATTGAACTACATCGTTACAGTATTGAACTTGCGTACAGCAGGGATGACTATGACGCGTTTGCCTTTGACGATTTGGGCATTCTTCGTAACGGCAATTCTAGGTGTGCTTTCATTCCCGGTTCTTCTTTCTGCAGCGTTGTTGTTGATCATGGACCGTTTGGCTGGAACAAGCTTCTACTTATCAGATATCATCGTAGGTGGTGAGATGCTCACAAACCATGGTGGTTCACCGTTGTTGTTCCAACACTTGTTCTGGTTCCTTGGTCACCCAGAGGTGTATATCGTACTTCTTCCTGCTTTGGGACTATCTTCAGAAATTATCTCTACGAACTCACGTAAGCCTATCTTCGGATACCGTGCGATGATTGGTTCTATCTTGGCAATTGGATTCTTATCCTTTATCGTTTGGGGTCACCACATGTTCGTTACAGGGATGAATCCATTCTTGGGTAGTGTCTTTGTGTTTACAACTTTATTGATTGCGATTCCTTCAGCAGTTAAAGTATTTAACTACTTGACTACGCTATGGAAAGGATCTTTGGTACTTACTCCAGCCATGTTGTTTGCGATTGGATTGGTATCTACTTTCATCACAGGTGGAGTTACTGGTATCATCCTCGCGGATTCAGCTTTGGATATTGCCGTTCACGATACGTACTTCGTTGTTGCTCACTTCCATATTGTAATGGGTATGTCGGCGGTATTTGGGATGTTTGGTGGTGTGTACCACTGGTTCCCTAAGATGTATGGTCGAATGATGAATACACGTTTGGGTTATGCGCACTTCTGGATTACAATGATTGGAGCATACGGAGTATTCTTCCCAATGCACTTTGTTGGATTGGCTGGAGCGCCACGTCGTTACTATGATTATTCAGTATACGGTGAATTCGACCAAGGATCATTGGACATGATGATGGACTTGAACGTAATCATTACAGTATTTGCAATTTTTGCAGCGTTAGGTCAACTCTTGTTCTTGTTCAACTTCTTCTACAGCATCTACCGTGGTCCTGTAGCGCCTCAAAACCCTTGGAATTCAAATACACTTGAATGGACAACACCAGTTGAGCACATGCACGGAAACTGGCCAGGAGAATTGCCAACTGTACACCGTTGGCCTTACGACTATTCTAAGCCTGGAGCTGACACGGATTTCATTCCGCAAAACGTTCCTTTGGCTGAAGGTGAAGAAGAACATTAGTCAAACTTGATAATACTTACAAAGCCTTCCGTTATTAACGGGAGGCTTTTGTATTTTTGTAAAAAACGTATCCATTGGAAGAAGAGGAATCATTTGATTATCGTCAGGAAGTTCAAAACGGTGGTGAACAGGAATATGATAAGGTGCTTCGCCCGAAGAAACTTTCTGATTTTGCTGGTCAACCTTCTGTGGTAGAAAATCTTGAGATTTTTGTGAAGGCAGCTACCTTGCGCGGCGAACCCTTGGACCACGTGTTATTGCACGGACCTCCTGGACTTGGAAAGACGACATTGGCGAACATTATTGCCAATGAATTGAATGTTGGTTTCAAGGTGACAAGTGGTCCAGTGTTGGATAAACCTGGTGACTTGGCGGGTCTCTTAACCAATCTCAGTGAAGGGGACGTGCTCTTCATTGATGAAATTCACCGACTCAGTCCTGTGGTAGAGGAATACCTCTATTCTGCCATGGAGGATTATGTCATCGATATTCTTATCGACAGTGGACCAAATGCGCGAAGCATTCAGATTACGCTAAATCCATTTACGCTCATTGGTGCCACAACACGTTCTGGATTGTTGACGTCTCCATTACGTGCGCGCTTTGGAATCAATTCACGACTGGAATATTACGATGCAAAAACCTTAACGAGTATCGTTGAGCGCTCATCGGGATTATTAAACATTCCGATTGATGAGGCTGCGGCCTTTAAAATTGCATCACGTAGCCGAGGGACACCACGTATTGCGAATGCGTTGCTGCGTAGAGTACGTGATTTCGCGCAAATCAAAGGGACGGGTATCATTGATGAAGAAATCACAGAAGTGGCTTTAAAAGCGCTCAATGTGGATGAGAATGGTCTTGATGAGATGGATATCCGAATTCTAAAGGCCATTATTGACAAGTTTAGTGGTGGGCCAGTTGGATTGACAACGATTGCCACTGCGATTGGTGAAAATGCTGGTACCCTCGAAGAAGTATATGAACCGTTCTTGATACAGGAAGGTTTTCTCATGCGCACACCACGAGGGAGAAAGGTGACTGAAAAAGCGTTGCGCCACTTTGGTAAAAGCCTAGGATGGTCGCAAGGTGGACTTTTCTAATGTGAATGGATGTCACAAGCAGAAAAATATACTGCACTCATCAAGCAAAAGGCGCAAGAACAAGGATTCTTGTATTGTGGCGTTTCCAAGGCTGATTTTTTGAATGATGAAGCTCCGAAGTTAGACGAATGGCTTCGGTTAGGGTACCATGGAACGATGTCGTACATGGAACGAAAGTTCGATAAACGACTAGATCCCCGTTTATTAGTGGATGGTGCAAAGTCGATCGTAACGCTGATTTATAATTATTTCCCTGCCGAAAAGCCTGCGAATGAAACAGCACCTAAAATTTCGAAATATGCGTATGGCGAAGATTACCATGTCGTAATTAAGGACAAACTCTTTGAATTAATGGAGTTCATTCAGCATGAAATAGGCGAGGTAAGTGGAAGAGTATTTGTCGATTCTGCTCCCGTAATGGATAAGGCATGGGCGAAGCGTTCAGGAGCTGGTTGGATTGGTAAACACACAAACCTTGTTCGTCCAGGTGTTGGATCTTTCTTTTTTATCGCGGAGCTAATCATAGATCTTGAACTTATTGCCGATGGTCCTATCAAAGATTATTGCGGCACATGCACGCGCTGCATCGATTCCTGTCCAACAGAGGCCATTGTGGCACCGTATCAATTGGATGGTTCAAAGTGTATTTCTTACCTCACAATCGAATTGAAGGAAGCGGTTATTGATGGAGGATTTAAAGGACAAATGGATAACTGGATGTTTGGATGCGATGTTTGTCAAGATGTATGCCCATGGAATAGATTCTCAAAGCCACATTCAGAACCGCGTTTTTCACCTTCAGATGGTCTTTTGGAAATGACAACCGACGATTGGACCAATCTTTCTAAAGAAGTCTTTACGCGTTATTTCAAAAAAAGTGCGGTTTCGCGCACCAAGTTTGAAGGATTGCAGCGGAATATCCGTTTTTTAACACAGGAATAGAAGCAACCCAAAAGGAATAATTATCATCTTTGAGTAAAATCAAGACAATATGATTCCAGATAATACCGATGTTGGTGAGGTGACAATGAGCATGGATCCTTATATTGGGGCTTGGACAAAGGATCAAGCGGCACATCTTTTACGTCGCACTACCTTTGGACCTACCTTTCAGCAGATTACAAATGCTGTTTCAATGGGAATGAATGCGACAGTGACTGGGCTGCTTCAAATTCCGGCAACAAGTCTACCGCTCAGCTACGATCCCAATGAAACCATTTCGGCCTCTGGAACTACTTGGGTGAATAGTGTTTATCCAGTAGATGCCACAAGTGCCCAGCAACATGAGACAGCCAGAATCAAGTCATTAGGTGCTTGGTTGATGAAACGAATCAACACCGAAAACACTACGGTGGCGGAGAAAATGTGCTTGTTTTGGCAAAATCACTTTGCTGCAACATTGGCCCAGGATGCCCGCGCAAGTTATAAGTACCACAACCTCATTCGCATCCATGCGCTCGGTAATTTCAAGCAATTCGTGAAGGACATGACGATTGACCCAACGATGCTTTTATTCTTAAATGGCGCAACGAATACCTTATACAGCCCAAATGAAAACTATGCCCGAGAAATTCTCGAGTTATTTACCATTGGCAAAGGTCCACAAATTGGACCGGGTGACTATACCAATTATACAGAAGAAGATGTTGCTGCAGGTGCTAAAGTATTCACAGGATACATCGTTGAAGGACTCAGAAGCACAACACAGACATCGGTTATTTCTACCTATTATGACTTGCTACACGATCAGAGTACGAAACAGCTGTCAGTACATTTTGGAAATCAAACCATCGCTGCCAATGGCGCCAATGAATATGCGGATTACATCGATGTGATTTTCCAGCAAGCTCAAGTGGCGAATTACATTTGCACGAAATTGTACCGTTACTTCGTCAATTATGATTTAACCACAGATGTGCAGACAAATGTCATTCCTGTCATGGCGCAAACCATGATTGATAACAATTACAATGTCTTACCTGTGATGCAACAGCTACTTACAAGCCAGCATTTTTATGATATGGCCTTCCGAGGAGCAATTATTCGTAATCCGCTTGAAGTGGTTTTTGGCATGTTCAATCCAACATCAGCAGCCCCAAATTATACGCTCGCGACCAATTCTGATATGTATTTGGCCTTGTATTATTATGCCCAAACCATGGGACAGGCATACGGAACACCACCGAGTGTAGCGGGATGGATTGCCTACTATCAAGCGCCAGCCTTCTCGAAATTATGGGTGAATTCCACGACCATCAAAAGTCGTTTCGACTTAGCCAATTACATTACACTTTTTACGGGTGTGCCTGTAAATGGTTCGAATTTCAAAGTAGATGCCTTAGCATTGGTGAACGGACTTTCAGTGCCAAACAATGCCGTGGCAGTCATTGATGATTTGAGTACCGTGTTTTTCCCTAAGGCCATTTCAGCTACACAAAAATTGACCTTGAAGTTTATTTTAACGGGTGGACTACCTGATTTTGAATGGACGGTTGATTACGATGCCTATGCTGGTGACCCTAACAATGCAGCCGTTTCTAATCCCATAAAGAGTAAAGTTGAACAGGTGTTGTCGAGGATTTTTCAAATGCCAGAATTCCAAACGATTTAATTGTCATCAGTATGAAAAGAAGAAATTTTTTAAAGAACATGACGATGGCGTCCGTTGCGGCACCATTTGCGTTGAATGGAATGAACTATCAGGGCATCGCGAAGAAGTTGTTCAATTTTTCGAAGTCGGCCGAGGATCGCGTTTTAGTGATTGTTCGTTTGAATGGAGGGAATGATGGGTTAAACACAGTAATTCCGCTTGACCAATATGAGAATTTGCTGCTTCAGCGTCCCAATGTCATTATTCCACAACCGAATATTATTCAGGTCACACAAGAGATCGGTTTCCACCCAGTTATGACTGGAATGAATACGATGTTCAATGATGGAACCCTAACGATTATTCAGAATGTGGGTTATCCAGAACAGAACCGTTCACATTTTCGATCGATGGATATTTGGTCCACTGGGATGTTAGATGTAGCTGAAACGCGGGGTTGGCTTGGACGTTATTTCGATGGTGTTTATCCCAATTATCCGGATGGCTACCCGAATGCGACAAACCCAGATCCATTTGCCATTAGTATGGGCTTCGAAGTGTCAACGACATGTCAGGGGCTGATGGCCAATTTTTCACATGCCGTAAATGATCCGTTTGCCGCAGTGAATTTGGTGAATACGGGAACAGTGAATGATGGAACCTATTACGGGTCGCACATGGAATACCTTTCTATATTGATTAACCAAACGAATCAATATGCCGACACCATCAATACTGCGGCGAATGCAGGTTCGTCGTTGTCCACACAATATGACGTCAATAATCCCTTAGCGATGCAGCTGCGAAATGTCGCAAAAATGATTTCAGGTGGATTGAAAACGAAAGTGTATATCCTCAACGTGGATGGTTTTGATACCCACGATTCTCAAGTTTCCTCCACCAATCCAATTACAGGAACCCATGCGGATCTATTGAAAAGACTTTCTGATGCCGTGAGTGCCTTCCAAAATGACCTTGGTTTGTTGGGTATTTCCAATCGAGTAGCTGGATTTACCTTCTCTGAGTTTGGACGTCAGATAGCTTCAAATGCGAGTTTTGGAACCGACCACGGCGATGCAGCACCAATGTTCCTTTTTGGGACATGCATCAATTCGGGCATTATCGGTCCAAATCCTGTGATCTCGAATGCTGTAAATGCGCAAGATGCCGTACCGATGCAAATTGACTTTAGGGATATTTATGCGTCTATCTTAAAAGATTGGTTTGAAGTGCCAGAATCAGAAATTCAACCACTTTTCGAGCAAACAATCACCTATTATCAAGTGTTGGGCGCATGTAATGTTGGATTGGATGAATTGGTGGATGAACGCGATAAAGGCATTGTCTATCCGAATCCTGCTTTGAATAACGCAACGCTGCGCTTTAAAAGTCAAAGTGAATGGGTGAGCATTGAACTTTCAGACATGAATGGCCGGCCGATAAAACAGATTTACGACAGTAATCTCGCTCAAGGTGTGCACCATATTCCTTTCGAATTACACGGCTTGAAATCGGGTCAGTACTTATTGACGGTCATGAAACAATCTGGCAAGGAAACGATTTCGTTGACGAAAATAGAATAGACAAAAGACCGCTACGCTAAAGTATTTTATTGAGTTACTAGTTGTGAGTTACGAGTTACAAGTTTGAATGTAAATCCCTAAATTAGGTTGACCGGTTTTACACTTAATTTATCATCAAAAATAGTAAACTTTGGTCTTTCATTCGGTTTGATTTTATTCCAATAATCAACGAACTCAAGAGGTGATT